>NZ_CP016808.1:305000-610000 GCF_002741035.1 Paenibacillus sp. BIHB 4019
CACCAATGTGTTACTTGACATGAGGAATTTCTCCTTTCAGTATGGGCACTGTGATATGTTGCAAGCTTGCAAGCTTATTATGTGCACGAGTCAAGAAACTATTCGGATTTTCAAAAAAATATTATCGGGCGGTTACTGCCCTAGAGGAGACCCTCATTATGTCCAAGCCTTTATCGCTGCTTTTCGCCGTCGTTGCTGTACTTTTGATGAGCGCTACCGCCATTTCCATGAGCTATAATGCTTGGCTCGCCCTGCTATTTGCTGTCCTTACGTTATTTTCAATCGGCGCAGGCTTCATCGTGAAAGCGAGACTTAGACGGCTCAAGCAGCAAAACAACTAGCGCTTCGGCGCTAGGAAGCCCATTCTTTCTTTTACATCGGCTAGTGTACGATCTGCAATTTCAGCTGCACGTTCAGCACCCTGCTGCAAAATATCATGGATTTCGCCCGAAGCGCGAATTTCTTGGTACCTCGTTTGCAGCGGCTCCAGCACGGAGACGACTTGCTCGGCCAACGCTTTTTTGAACGGTCCATAGCCTTGCCCTTCGTAACGCGCCTCAACCTCTTCTATCGTCAAGCCTGCACAATTGGCATAGATGCTCATGAGATTGCTGATTTCAGGCTTGCTGGCTACATCATATTTCACTTCTCGG
This sequence comes from Paenibacillus sp. BIHB 4019, assembly GCF_002741035.1. NCBI lineage: Bacteria > Bacillati > Bacillota > Bacilli > Caryophanales > Paenibacillaceae > Paenibacillus > Paenibacillus sp. BIHB 4019. Next base: position 305,654 of record NZ_CP016808.1, read on the forward strand.
CCAGAATCCGTTGTCGCACGGCTGATTTTTTTGCGAACGACATCTGGCGGATCAAGCAGGGCAATGAAGCTTCCGGCATTCGGATTGCTCTTGCTCATTTTTTTGCTGCCGTCGTCCAGTGACATAATGCGCGAGCCATGCTTCGGCATGTAAGGCTCTGGAATCGTGAAATATTCCCCGAAACGGTTATTGAATCTGCCCGCAAGATCGCGCGTCAGCTCCAAATGCTGCTTCTGATCGTCACCTACTGGAACTAAATCAGCGTTATACAGCAAAATATCCGCAGCCATCAAGGATGGGTAGACGAACAAGCCTGCCGGAATCGACTCCTTGCCTTGGGACTTATCTTTAAACTGCGTCATGCGCTCCAGCTCGCCCATATAAGAAAGCGTTGTGAAAATCCATCCAAGCTCAGCATGTGACCGCACATGCGACTGGACGAAGATGCTCGCTTTCGCCGGATCGATGCCAGCAGCAATATAACAAGCGGCTACCGCTTCTGTCTGCTCGCGCAGCGCGGCCGGATCTGGCAGCTGCGTAGCAGCATGCAGGTCAACAATCATGAAGAAACATTGCTCGGAATGCTGCAATTTAACGAAGTTTTTCATTGCGCCAATGTAATTGCCCAGTGTCAGCTGGCCGCTTGGCTGAATGCCTGATAATACTTTTTTCATCTTCAATCTTCCTCTCCAATTTAAAAATCAACGCAAAAAATCCCCCGCCGCAAGGGACGAGGGACCGTGGTGCCACCCTAATTCGCTATCCGCAGCCGCCATTATAGGGCGACTTAACAATCGGACCAGCCTTCAATATTCCATAACGGGGAATTTCCGGAGAAGCATCGGCAGCGCGAGTCGCTGCGTTCCGCTTTCGGCTCGGGGGCCCATTCGGCTTCAGGCTTGCACCGGTTCACACCAACCACCGGCTCTCTGGACGCAATTTACCTGCACGTACTTGTTCCCGTCATCGCATTTACAATGATTATACAGCCCTAACAGCCAATGTCAAGCTGCAGGGCAGCCGCTTTTGGCTCATAAAGTTGTCCTATTCTGCTTTTCGGGCGCATAAACTGTGATATAATCGTAATTATTACTATATGAAAAGCGGGTGTGGTTTTTTTATGCCGATTTTTAGATTTCGCTACATAACCGTGCTGTTGGCGCTTGGCTGTGCCGGAATATTGGCCGTCCTTGCTTTTAATCGCCCGTCAGCTTTCACCTTTCTCGATTATGCCCATGCCCAGTCGTTCAAAATTACATTTTTGAGCATTATTTTAGAGGCGATACCATTTATCCTGCTTGGCGTGCTGTTCTCCGGCCTGCTTCAAGTATTCGTGACAGATGAGATGATTCGTAAATTTACGCCTAAAAATCCCATTGCCGGTGTGCTGTTCGGCGGCTTGCTCGGGCTTGCTTTTCCGCTGTGCGAGTGCGGCATGATTCCTGTCGTCAGGCGGCTTATCCGCAAAGGCATGCCCGCTTACATTGGCATTGTTTATTTGCTTGCCGGACCCGTCGTCAACCCGATTGTGTTCACGGCTACCTTTACCGCTTTTCGCTCTGCTCCGGAAATGGCCTATGCCCGCCTTATTCTTGCGTTTGCGGTAGCGGTCATTATTGGGCTGATTATGCATTTATTTATGCGCAAAAGCCCTCTTCGCGACGAACACACGCCGCAGCTGGCTGTGCATTCCAGTCATCATTCCAGTCAAGGAGTTCATCACGGACATCACAGACATCACACACATAAGCATGATCACAGCCACTCTCACGAAAATCATCATCAGAAGCAACGAGGCAGTCTCGGCAGCCGATTGTCAGCCATGCTTGGACATGCTTCGGATGAATTTTTTGAGATGGGAAAATATTTAATTTTCGGCGCTCTGATTACGGCGGCGATTCAGACCATTATGGACAGAAGCGTGCTTGCTTCTGTAGCTGATCAGCCAGTGCTATCTTATCTAGCTATGATGGCCTTTGCCTTTATTTTATCAATTTGCTCTACATCGGATGCCTTTATCGCCGCTTCCTTCGGCAATGTGTTTACAAGTGGCCCGCTGCTCGCCTTTCTCGTATTTGGCCCGATGATTGATTTCAAAAACATGCTCATGCTGCTATCCGCTTTTCGGCTCAAAATTGTACTGGCGCTCGCCCTTCTCTGCTTCCTTTTAATTGGGCTTGGCTCCTGGATTATGGAGGTATCGTTATGAAGCATCACCTGCTTAGAGCTTTCATTTTGACGGCATTTGCTCTACTTATCGTTTATTTATCCCGTTCCAATCAGCTCTCCCTGTATATTGCGCCAAGGATGGAGCTCTATGTAAAGCTGTCTGCTCTCGGATTGTATGCTGCAGCCATCCATCAGCTGTTTCTAGCCTTGAAAATACGGCGCCAGCAGCATCACCATTCGGCTGAATGCGGCTGTGAGCATGCTCCATCGCCATCCGTATTCAAAAACACGGTTATCTACAGCCTTTTTATTTTTCCGCTAGCGCTCGGCTTCCTCTCTCCTGCTGGAGTTTTGGGCAGTACGGCCGCATCGAAAAAGGGTGTAAGCTTTGCCGCTTCTACTACAGTTCAGCCGCTCGGCACCGAGCCTGGCCAGCTCGCCGTCTCCTTGCCTGAACCGCCCGCTTCCCTTGCACCGAAGCCGCTGACTTTGGAGGAGCGTTTCCCTTACGATGAATACACGAAGGCTCACGCCGAATACGGCATGAAGCTGTATCAGAAGCAGAAAATTGCCGTCCCGGAAACGACCTACATCGAGACGCTGACAACACTTGATTTGTATCGCGATAATTTTATGGACAAAACAATAGACATTAGCGGGTTTATTTACAAAGAGGATGACATGGGAGAACAGCGTTTTGCCGTTAGCCGTTTCGCCATGACCTGCTGCTCGGCGGATGCCGTGCCATATGGTTTAATGGTTCAAGTCAGCCATGCAGACGATTATAAGGATTTTGCCCCGGATGATTGGGTAAGCGTCTCGGGCAAGCTGATGACCTCCATGTATAACGGCAACGAAATTTTGACCTTAAAGCTGAACACGATTAAACGAATTGAAGCGCCCGAGTCGCCTTATGTCTATGCGAATTTTGATTTTTAGCCATCCAGCGTGCGAATAATATCAAAAGAAGCCTCCGGCTCATTCCGCTATACGAACAGCGGTTCCGGAGGCTTCTTCAAGCTATTGCCATCAGCTGCTTCAATTTCAGCGCTACACCTTGTTTTATTCGGCACCTGGGTACAGCTCGCGCAAATTCGATTGGCGCGGCTGCTTGTAGCGGTAGCTCCAGTTCGACGTATTGTAATTTGACTCATAACAGACGCTTGCCGACCATGATCCCGCCCCTTGCTTTACAGCAAAATCGTACATAATCTCGCCATGCGTCCAATTGCGTCTATATTTAAGGCCTTCGATCGCCATCTTTCTGAAATCCTGCACCTGCTTAGCGGTCATGCCTGAGTTCAGCTTTTCAAATTGGCCGTTTCTCGTCTCTAGAGGATTATGCCTCATGCCAAATTTCCCAACCGCATTGTTGCGGATATGTATACATACCGTACCTGCAATCGCATTCATTAATTCCTCTTCCAATTGCCGAAATACAAAATCAACTTGTCTTGCTAGTGACATTGATTCCAATTCCATACCCATACTCCTCCTGGTTGTAAAATAGTCATTATATAGAAGCGTTTCCCTAATTATCTCTATATGTGTAGTTCTTGGGACTCATTATAGTTCAAAAATCAGGAAGTTACAATAAGAAAATTCGCAATTTTCAGTTAATTATATTTAACCAAAAAGATCATTGCGGGCCCTTGATGAAAGGGCAGCAATGATCCTTCAAAATCAAATTGTTTTATTCAGCTTTGCCCGATGCTCCATGCGGCGCTGAACCCGCTCCGACTCGCTGCTGCGCGGACACGTATAGCAATAACGGCCGCCTTCAACTTTATAATAATGGCAGCAGGCATATTTCATGCGCATCTGTTTCTCCGGATCATCAATGGCTTCCGTATATTGGAATTTAACATCCAAAGGATTTCTTTTGCGATGAAAAATAGCAGGATCAAGCGCCTTCACCGTTTTATACAGCGAGTCAATGGATTCCTTCACCGCTTCGCTTTCCGAGGAAGCCATGATGACGCCATACTCATACTCCAGCGAGGTGGGCAGCTGCCCCCATAACAAACTCGCTTTAGCCGATCCAGCACGCTCTATGCTGTGAAAAAACGGAGCAATCGTCTCATGAAAAAACGTTTCTAGCTGCGTGCGGACCCATTCTCCAGCCTCCTCCTCCGTAGACGGAGATTGGAGCAGCTCAGCTTTATTAAACCTGAAATACACATTATAATAACCATCTGCTCTGCACACATAAAGCGTCAAATTATCTAACGACAAATTTGGTGCCATGCGGTATTTAGACAGCAAATAGATGAGGGCCAGCATCGGCCTGCGAAACCAGGAAGCTGCATAAACTTCAGCCACAATTTGCTCCTTCCCCATCACAAGCGGCTGGTATATGGCAAGCAGCTTCTGCATCGCAGGCTGTTCAAGCAAGGCAGCAGCAGCACTTGTGTAAACCACTTCATCAGGCTCATCTACGCAAAGATTAAACCGCTCCTTTAACAGCCGATATATGTCTTCATTCATTTGTTGAACCCGGAACGAAGAAATTCATAATTTGATCATGCAGTCCTGGCAAACCTTCGTGGCCAAAATCCGGATAAATTTCCACCCGCTTCGGCGACTGAATTTTATTATAGACCGCAAACTGGGCCGAAGGCGGGCAAATCGAATCGCTGAGGCCTACGCCAAGCAGCACTTCTCCGCGAATCCGCTCCGCAAGAAATTGAATATCAATATAACCGAGCTTTGTAAAAATCTCTTCCTCGCGCTTATGCTGCGGATCGAAATGGCGGAAATACGTACGCAGTTCAGCATACGCATCAATCGCCAAGTCCATCTCATACACGCGGCGATAGTCGCTGAGGAATGGATAAACAGGAGCAAGCTTCTTCACGCGCGGCTCCAGTGCGGCGCAAGCAATCGTGAGCGCACCGCCTTGCGACCAGCCTGTTGCATATACCTCATTTGCATCCACCTCTGGCAAATCCATGGCGATACGAGCGAGCTGTGCCGTGTCCAGAAAAATATGACGAAACAGCATATTATCCGCTTCGCCATCAAGCCCGCGAACAATATGCCCGTTATGCGTCGTTCCTTTGACGCCGCCTGTGTCCTCCGAGTAGCCGCCTTGTCCACGAACGTCCATCGCCAGCACCGAATAGCCAAGCGATACGAAGCTCAGCTTATCAGCCCAGTCTCCTGAAGAACCCGAGTAGCCGTGGAACATAACGACTGCTGGGTGAGGCTGCTGAGCGCCTTGTCTAGGACGAAGATATTTGGCATGAATTCTCGCGCCGCGCACCCCTGTAAAATACAGGTCAAAGCATTCCGCTGAAGCTGGCTGGAAAGCGTTCGGGACCATTTCAACATTCGCATCTGTCGCGTTGAGCTCGGCAAGCGCTCGATCCCAATAAGCCTCGAAATCTGCTGGCTTTGGACTTCTGCCTTGATATTTATGTAATTCATGAACAGGCATATCTAATAACGGCATTATTTCATCCTCCATATTATCTTCTTATCCCATTAATTTTAAGTCTGTGCCCTTCACTTGTAAAGCGGATGAAAGGCGTTATTTAGGGGAAAATAACGTTTATTCCGGCTGTTTGCCAGACCGAATGGAGGACGTCATGCAATGCTCCAGCGCCTGAACAAATTGTTGATTTTGCTGCTGGTTATCGCCACCTTCCTGACATCTTCTGCGGAAGAGCTGAACATCAGCTCCAAGGCTAGCGTTCAGATGGCGGCCATAACAGACAGCAGCGGCAGCCTTAGTCAGGCGGATAAAGCCAAAACAGGCAAAAAACGCCGCTCTGACAGTGTGTCATGGGTTAAGCTGCAGCAGCGTTATCCCGGTGCCTATTTTCTCCATGGGCCGCGGCATAAAAAAGAGGTAGCGTTAACCTTTGATGATGCTCCCGATCCACGCTTCACCCCTAAAATACTGGATATATTGGCGAAGCATCACGTACAGGCCACTTTTTTTCTTGTAGGCACGCGAGCGGATAAACATCCCGAAATCGTAAAAAGAATTCATCGCGAAGGCCATATTATCGGCAACCACTCTTATAATCATGAGGTGATGTCGAAGCTTTCACCGAATGATTTTCACCGTCAAGTGTGGCGTACCGATACGATCATTAGTCGAATCATCCCGTATCATCCGCACTTTTTCCGGCCCCCCTATGGCGAGATGCAGCCTAGTCAAGTCGCTTGGGCCAAAAACAACGGCTATATTGTCGTGAATTGGGATGTCGATTCAGCGGATTGGAAAAACAATCCGTCCAGCACGGTCATTTTACGGAATATGCATAAAACGCTGCGCTCAGGCTCCATCATCTTGCAGCATGCCGGCGGCGGCGTCTCGCAAAGCCTTTCTGGCACTATCGAGGCGCTTCCACAGCTTATTTCCTCCCTCCAGCAGAAGGGCTATCGCATCGTCACGCTGCCAGAGCTGCTCGAACAAAGTGCGGAGAGGCCCATCCGTTAGCCCTGTGTTGTAATGGCCATACAAACAAGCCCAGCGCTCCTCGGGTGCGAGGAACACTGGGCTTGTACATAGGGTTATTGGAGTCAGCGTTAAACTAAATAACGCAACAGACCTATTTCGAAATAACGCTCTACTTTACCATATATACTTTAACGTCTTGAATGCCGAAGCTTTGAGCAGTGGCTGTGCTGCCAGGTACAAAAATATCGATGCGATTGCCTTTGATCGCTCCGCCCATGTCGTTTGCTACCGCAATCATGCCGCCATCAGGCAATCCATCATAATCGTAGCCTGTCACATAAAGCTTCGTTCCAAGCGGAATAACCGAAGAATCTACCGCCACTGTCCCTACTTTAAGCGGATTGCCAAAATAATCGACGGCGCCCCATTTTCCATTTTCCGACGCTGCCGCTGTGTAAGCGGTCGCTTTTACATTCAGCTGCTTGCTGAACGTATAGCTGTTGCCGTTGCTTGCAATAATGCTTTTTGCAGACAGGCTTTCAGCCTTAATCGTTGCTGCTGCTTTTGGCTGCGCCTGAGCGCTTGCTTTAGCTGCACTGTCAGCATTTTCCGCTGCCTTGGCATTCGTTTTCACCGCTGCTGCCGCAACTGGAACAATCAATTTCATGCCTACCCTTATGTTCAGCGGATTAATTTTGGAATTTGCTGCAAGCAGTTTATCTAAATCGACCTTATACTGCTGGGAGAGCTTCCAGAACGTATCGCCTTCTGCCGCTTTATGTGTTTGGGTTGCCGCGTTAGCGGGAGCTGCTGCCAGCGCGCAAGAAAGCACGAGAGCAGCAGCCGTAATACTTAGTTTTTTCATCACAAATATCCTCCAAAATCGTTAAGTCAATAGTTTACCAAGCCGCACAGCACGGAGCTGCACGGCGTGAAAGATATGGCAAGCAATCGCCTGTTTCTGTTCACTTCTAGTTCGTAAATTCTTGTACCCATTGGCCGTTGTAGTAGCCAACACCGATTTTGCCGAAGTTTTTGTTCAAAATATTTTCACGGTGACCTGTGCTGTTCATCCATGCTGTCATAACCTCGGACGGGTTGCGTTGTCCGGCAGCAATGTTCTCGCCAGCGTAAGAGTAGCTGACACCGAAGCTCTTCATCATATCAAACGGCGATCCGTAGGTTGGAGACGTATGGCTGAAATATTTGTTGTCGCCCATATCCTTCGCTTTGGCTACCGCTACTTTTGTCAGCAGCGCATCGACCGTCAAAGCTGGAAGACCAGCGCTTGCACGCTCTTGGTTTACGATTTTAACAACTTCGCTTTGATAAGCGCTTTGATCGACAGTTGTTCCGCTGCCCGAATTCGAGGAGCCAGAGCCTGTTCCTGTCGTTGGCTTCGTTGTTCCCGTTGTGCCAGAGCCTGTGCTTGGCTTCGTGCTGCCAGTGGAACCAGAGCCTGTGCTTGGCTTAGTCGTTCCTGTACTTGGCTTAGTCGTGCCAGTGCTTGGATTGCTTGTACCTGTATCTGTTGGCGTACCGTTAGGGAAGCTGATTGTAATGCCGTTAAAATTAATTTTGCTCAAATCAATTCCGTATTGCTCCGCTATTTGCTTCAACATGTCTTGGTCAATGCTATAGGCAGTAATCTTGGAGTTCGCCTTCACTGCTGGTGCTGCTCCCACCGTGGATGGTGCTGCTACGCCTGCTCCGATTAATGCGGCTGCGGCTACGGCAGCGACACCTACTTTAAATGGTTGCTTCTTCATTATGAAATCTCCTCCTCGAAGTTGTGTGTAATTTGTGTGTGCCGGTCATCCCGACGCAAACTATCGTAACATGGCATTTGGGCGGTTACACGGCTCAAAAAATGGTAAAACAAGCGTTTTTCACGCGAAATAAACCGTTTTCAGCTGTTTATGAGAATCATCTCACTTTGGAAATCCGGGTGAAAGAATAGCCGCAACTGCCTTTTTTCACTCTTCGCCAGCCTGTCATCCAAATGAATGCTCCGCCATATTAGAATCCGCTCATAAACCCCTCATTTTCCAAGCGAAAACCGCTTAAAAAACAGAAAAAAGCCCCGCTGCGCTTGGCTTTGCGGGACTTTCAGCTTGCTGCTTATTTTGCACGCGCTATTTGAGCGTAATATTGCCCGAGCTGGTTTTCAAATCAATTGAAAGGTCCGATCCAGTCCCAATTGTGCCAGCAAAGGAACGTTCATCCTCTTTTTCCGTTTGAACATTGTCCCATTCGACCTTCTGGCTGCCGGATGTTGTTTTCAGCTTAATTTCGGCAGACTGTGGCGGCTGCTTAGCTTCAACGACGATATCGCCAGAGGTAACGTCAAGCTTCATGCTATGGGTAATGGATTCCGATTCAACTCGTATTTTCCCACTGCTCGCTTGGCCGTTCAGTTCTCCCGTACCATTAATAAAGCTTGCATTGCCGCTTGTCGTGTTGAATTCGATCGTCTCCGCCTTATAGTCCTCTAACTTGATGCTGCCGGAGCTGACATCCAGCTTCATGCTCTCAACAGTAACGCCAAGCAGCTCAATTTTTCCGCTTGTCGTTTCAAAATCCATCTCATCCGCAGATAAATCCTCCCCCTTCACACGTCCTGATGAGGTTAGCATCGCCAAGGTGCGGCTGTTTATATCGGATGCGCTGACGTTGCCGCTTTGCGCCTTCAGAGTCACCTCATCCCATTTGCGCTCCGGCAGCTCTACAGTCAGCTTAAATGAAGAATAATTGATACCGACGGTAAAACCCGTATTAAAGCTGCTTTTAATGACTAACTTGTCGCCATTCTGCTCCGTCTCAAGCTTTAGCTTGTTTAAATATTTTGAGCTTGCCCGGCCTTCCAAGTGTACAACAATTTTATCCGAGCTACCTGGCACCACGTCTATATCCATCGAGCCAGCTTCTACCGTCAAGCTGCTTACGCCAGCAGCATCAACTGTTTTCTCCTGCGATACAGGCTTCGTTCCGAAGGACAGCAGCTCATCCCAGCTGAAAGAATATATCGCTCCGGCCAAGCCGATTCCAAGTAATATAAGCGCAACTGCAATTGCCTTTCTCATTGTTTTTTCCCCCTGATGATTTTCGTATTGAACTTCAAATATTTAATCGTTGCAGCGAAAAATCCTTTTGTCAGAGCATTAACGCCTACGCCCAGCAAAATGCTCAATCCAATGCAGACGAGCCCAATAGAAGCTGCTTGGGTTAGTGTAAACATGCCGCTCCACGTGCTCTCCAGCACCGTTGTGACGCCTGCTAATCCAAGCGCTAGGGTAGTCGCCCATAGGGCAATAAGCACGCCAACTGCAGCCACATAAGGCCCCAGTACAAATACGATATTGAAAAATCCCAAGCTCACTGTTGCAAGCACCGCCTTAGACGTATTGCCGAAGCTTTTCTCCGCTTCAGCCCGTTGTACTTTATAACCAAGCAGCAGCTCGCTTGCAATCTGTCTTGGATCGCCTAGCTCCAAGGCAGCCTCATGCTCGCTCTGCCCATTTTCCTCTGCCTGCTGAAAATGACTGTAATAATCGAACAGCCACTCACGGCGCTGCTTATCCGGCACTTTCGCGAGCAGCCTCTCCAGCTCGCTCATATAATTGTGTTTCGTCATCATCATGGACGGATTCCTTCCTCAATAATTTCATTTACGGCTGTCGAGAAGCTCGACCATTCATGAATGAGCCCTCGCATATGCTGCCAGCCCGCCTCCGTCAGTTGATAATATTTCCGCGGAGGTCCTTCATTCGATTCTTTAAGGTAAGTCGAGAAGTAGCCTTCCAGCGTCAGGCGATTGAGCAGCGGGTATACACTCCCAACGGCCACCTCGAATTTGGACGATATTTTCACTGCCAGTTCATATCCGTAACGGTCTCCCTCAGACGTCAAGACGAGAACGCATAGCTCCAGCACACCTTTCTTGAACTGCACATTCATACACGACGCTCCCTGCTTTGCTTAAAATGCAAATGCTTCAGCTATTCGACATTATCGAATAGTGAATTAAACTTCCTTGCTGTTAAGCTAAATTTACCACATGCTATTCTATAATGCTATATACTAAGCTAAAAACAATACCAGCGCCCGAGTGTCTCTCCTCCTTAAGACGGAGAGACGTTAAACATGCTGGTGAAACAAGTTGTCGCGCTGCTGCGCGAAAGGTTTGGCTTACGATCGCTATTGTCTTTGAATTTCATGAATTGCACCGCCAAACGGTTGAAATTCAAAGACAAAAACGAACGCTACCGCTTCTCCAGCTCAAACCTTTCACTCCACGCGCTTACCGTTTTCACTACCATATTTAAAAGCCTTCACCGTATAAGTCGGCGAAGGCAGTTTTTAGAGGGATAACGCGCTTGGCTTGTTATCCCTACCATATAGAGAATGAATAGATCAATGAATCAATCATTTAATAATAATTAGTTGATGTCGATGAATTTGCCTGTTGCTTGGGATTCGAAGGCGCTCAAAATGACTTTAAGCGATTTGCGGCCCTCTTCGCCTGTTACAGGTGGAGTCGTGTCATTGACGATGGAGTCAATGAATTTATCGATAACAAAGCTCGACAGCTGCTTCTCATTTGTGGAGATTTCGCCTGTTTTGTAGCGCTCTACTGTACCGTCGCGCAGTTCAATGATGACTTGATCTTCCGGGTGCGTACCGATTTTCATAACGCCTTTGGAGCCCCACAAAATTGTGCTGTTGTCTTCGCCTTTGTAATAAGTCCAGCTCGCTACAAGCGAACCCATCGCGCCGCTCTTCATGCGAAGCACGCAGTTTGCATTGTCGTCTACATCGCTGTCTTTATCTACTGTGCCGACGAAGCCAGCGATTTGCGCCACTTCATCGTCAAGCAGCCAGCGGATCAAGTCGGATTTGTGCACGCCAAGGTCGCCCATTGCGCCCATGATTGCTTCCGGCTTGCGGAAAAACCAGCTTTCCGCGCCATCAATGCTCCATGCATCCGGGCCCGGGTGGCCGAACGACGTACGGAATGTCAGCACTTTGCCGATAATGCCCGTTTTCAGCAAATCCTTCGCTTTTACATGCGGCGGCATGAAGCGTTGGTTATGTCCAACCATCAGCTTAACGCCGTTTTTCGCTGCCGCTTCAATCATTGCTGCCGCTTCTTCATCCGTAGCTGCCATTGGCTTCTCAACCAATACATGTGCGCCAGCGTTTGCTGCTGCAATCGCTACTGGTGCATGAAGCGCGTTCGGTGTACAAACGCTAACGGCATCAGGCTTAATTTCAGCCAGCATCGTCTTATAATCTGCAAAAGCTTTGCCGCCATGCTTCTCGGCATATCCTTCTGCACGCTCAATAATCGGGTCAACGAATGCGACTAATTCTACATTTGCATTGTCTGCATACTCCGGAATGTGACGATATTTTGAGATGGAACCGCAACCTACTACTGCTACTCTAATTTTGCTCATTATTAATGTATCCCTGCCTTTTCAATAAATAATGGATAAGGTCATTTCCTATTTGCGAATTAAGCGTTCAGAAAATTGTTTTTCAGCCAGTCCATGCTTTCCGCTACTGCTTCAAGCGGAGGATTTGCGCAAGTGTCCTGCTCAACGATCAGCCATTCTGCACCCGCTTCAACCGCGCTATTAATGATAGGAAGCAGCGGAAGATCGCCACGGCCCAGTTCTACCGTATCAATTGGCAATTGGCCATTGTTGTCGCGGTAGTCCTTCAAATGAAGCAAAGGCAGGCGTCCTGCATATTTTGCAATGTAAGCGAGCGGATCTTTGCCGGAAAATTGTACCCAGCCGATATCCATTTCCACTTTCAGCAGCTCAGGGCTGATTCGCTCATAAAGCGCATCAAATACTTCTTTGCCGTCAATTTCCACTTTAAATTCAAAATCATGGTTATGATAAGCAAAATCAATACCCGCCTCGCGGAAACGTTTGCCATACTCCTCAAAAGCTACAAAATGCTTCGCCCAAGCTTCAGCACTGCGCTGGTCATCCAGCAAATAAGGACAGATCGCATATTTTGCGCCGATCGTTTTCAAGTAAGCGATTTCTTCATCCAGTTGGCTTTCCAGCAAATGCAGGCCGATATGGCTTCCGATTGCTTTAAGTCCAAGCTCTTGGAGCAAGTCACGCATTTTTTCCGCTTCAATACCGCCGTAGCCTGCAAACTCCACGCCTTCATATCCCATTGCCGCAACCTTGCGCAGCGTGCCCTCGAAGTCTTCCGCTGTTGCGTCACGGAGCGTATACAATTGTAAACCAATTCCGATTTGTCCCACTTTGGCCGCACTCCTTTATATTGTGAATTTAGTTTCTCAAGTCTTGTACCTTACATTTCAAATTATATAGAAGGAGCGCTGCAAAAAACAGCTGCCTTATTAGTCTTTTTATATGTTATTTTGTTGAATGCTGTCTTTTGCTCTTAGAAAAAAACGCCCTGCGACGGCTGTTAATGCGGTCGTCACAAGGCGTTGGTCTGTTTTTGAAGCACTTCCGGCATTATGCCGTTTGCTTCTTTCCATTTTTATTCAGTGTTTATTTCAATTACTTCAGCGTAATCGTCAATGCGGTTTCTTTCGCACCAGCAGCAATTGACACCGTGCCGTCTTGAAGCGAAGCAGCGCCATCCACTTTAGCAATTTCGCCAATGCCGTGTAGAGCCAGGCTGAGCGCTTTACCGCTGCCTTGTACCTTAACGGCTACTTCCTTGCCTTCGCGCTTCATAGTAACGAGCAGCTCGGCAGCGCCTTTAATATCGCGAACTGTGGATGATGCAGATGCTCCATCAGCAAGGCTGTACGCCGTCAGCTTCACGCCGTCAGCAAAGTCATAATCCGGCTTCGTATCATTTGCACCGATTGCGATGATCGAATTTGGACGGACGAACAATGGAAGCGAGAGGAAGTCATGCGTTTCCTTGAGCCATTTTCCGCCTTCTACGATTTCGCCAGTCAGAAGATGCGTCCAGCTGCCTTCCGGCAAATAATATTGTACAAAGCCGTTTTCGTCGAATACAGGAGCAACCATAATGGAATCACCCAGCATGTACTGGCGATCAAGGAACTCGGAAGTTGGATCTTCCGGGAATTCCAGCACCATCGCACGCATCGACGGCAAGCCTTGCTCTACCGCTTGCGCAGCTGTATTAAACAGGTAAGGCATCAGGCTGCATTTGAGCTTCGTGAAGAAGCGGGTAACATCAACCGCCTCTGTATCATACGCCCAAGGCACCCGGTACGATCTGCTGCCATGCAGGCGGCTGTGGCTGGAAAGCAAGCCAAATGCAAGCCAGCGCTTGAAGACATGGGCTGGAGCTGTACTCTCAAACCCGCCGATATCGTGGCTCCAGAAGCCAAAGCCGGACAAGCCCAGCGACAGGCCTCCGCGCAGCGACTCAGCCATCGACTCGTAATCTGCGTAGCAATCTCCGCCCCAGTGAACCGGGAACTTTTGACCGCCAACGGTAGCGGAACGCGCGAACAGCGCAGCTTCATTTTTGCCCAGCTTCTCTTCCAATACCTCAAATACAACCTTGTTATATTGGTACGTATAGAAATTGTGCATTTTCTCAGGGTCAGAGCCGTCATGGTACACCACATCGGTCGGAATGCGCTCGCCGAAGTCCGTTTTGAAGCTGTCAACGCCCATATCTACAAGCTCGCGCAAATAGCCTTTGTACCATTCGCATGCCGCAGGATTCGTGAAGTCCACAATAGCCATGCCAGGCTGCCACATATCCCATTGCCATACGTCGCCATTTGGCTTTTTAATCAAATAGCCATTGTCTCTGCCCTCTTCAAACAGACGGGAGCGCTGCGCGATGTAAGGGTTAATCCATACGCAGATTTTAAGCCCCTTCTCTTTCAGGCGTTTGAGCATGCCGACAGGGTCCGGGAATATCCGCTCATCCCATTTGAAATCCGTCCAATGGAAATCGCGCATCCAGAAACAGTCGAAGTGGAATACATGCAGCGGCAAACCGCGCTCTTCCATGCCATCGACGAAGGAATTAACCGTTGCTTCATCATAATTGGTTGTGAAAGAGGTCGACAGCCACAGGCCGAACGTCCATGCCGGCGGCAAAGATGGCTTGCCTGTCAGTGCGGTATATTTTCCAAGCACCTCTTTAATCGTTGGACCATCAATGACGAAATATTCAAGGGATTCGCCAGGCACATGGAATTGAACCTTCTTCACTTTCTCCGAAGCAATCTCGAAGGAAACGAGATCCGGCTGGTTGACGAATACGCCATAACCTTTGTTCGTTACATAAAACGGAATATTTTTGTACGCTTGCTCGGAGCTTGTGCCTCCGTCCTGGTTCCAAATATCGACGACCTGGCCGTTGCGCACGAAAGGCGTAAAACGCTCGCCGAGGCCATAAACCCATTCGCCTACACCAAGATCCAATTCTTCACGCATATAGGCTTGCTCTTTGCCTTCCGTAATATACGCCATCGACTTCTGCCTGCTTCCGGTAATACGATCGGAGCCGCGGTAGAAATCAACTGACCACTCGGGACCTTTACGAATATGGACGCTCAGGCTGCCGCTTGTCAGGATTGCTGCTTCTTCTGTTTCTTCTATAGTAACGAAAGTTCCTGTTTCCTTCGTCAGCTCGAATACGGGACCGCGCTCACGCACGCCCATGTGATGAATCAGCTTAACGCCGACAACACCCGGCATCGGAGAATGAAACCGAACCGTAAGCAGCATCGTATCTAACATATTGGAACGTGACAAAATAGGACGCGGAGACGCATATGCCGTAAGCACGCCATCCTTTTGCTCGAAATCATGGGCTTGTACCGCGCCCAGAAGGTCATACTGTTTACGCAGCATCCAGTTGCCGTCAGTAAATTTCATAATAGAACCGACCTTTCTGCTTTTATATAGGTTATTTGACTTTAAAATCGTTCTATTTTGCATTATACTGATAAGCAAAGCAACAAACTAACAGAATTATGCCCGTTTATAACACCATTCTGATTTCTTCATCACCGGAGGTTGACTGCAATGGATTTGACGCTGCGTCATTCGCTCAGGGAAGACCGCATGCATGGCGATGTTACCTTTCCTCTTGCTGCTTACTGGATGGAATATGCACCTGGCGAGGTAAATGTAGATTGTCACTGGCATGACGAGGCTGAGTTTCTAGTTGTGCTGGAGGGCGAGATGCTCTTCCAGATTGACACCGAGTATTTTCCCGTTCGCGCTGGCGAAGCCGTCTTCATCGACAGCGGAGATATTCATGCCGGACACTCTTTAAATGGCTCCTCCTGCACCTATTGCGCCATCGTATTTGACGTTCGCTGGCTGGATAGCACTAGCTACGATGCTGTACAGGAAACCTGCGTTCGTCCGTTTCAGGAGAAAAAAAAGACGTTTCCGAGACATATATCACCGGACAGTGGTTGGAAGCGGCAGCTGCTCTTCCTGCTCCGCTGCATGATTAACTGCTGCAGAGCACCCTATGCCGGATTCGAGGCTGCGGTGAAAGGGTATTTCTACTTAATGCTGCATGAAATCGCTATTGAAAACCGGGCATGCAATCGCAGCGAAGCAAGAACGGATGACAGAACCCGAATAGAGCGGCTTAAGAAAAGCATTCTCTATATCCAGCTGCATTATCGCAGGCAAATACGCATTGGCGAGCTGGCGGAGCAAATTCCGATGAGCGAAGGACAGTTTTTCCGTTTTTTCAAATCAATGACGAGGCAGACGCCGGTTGAGTATTTGAACGCCTATCGGGTAAACCAGGCGGCCGAGCTGCTGCTGCACACAGAACGCAAAATTTCAGACATCGCGCTGGAGGTCGGTTTCGACCATATCAGCTATTTTGTTAAAGTGTTTCGCAAGACGTTGAACTGCACCCCGTCCGATTTTCGCAAACAAAAGCGGAATCCGGCCCAAAATGGCGCATTACAAGGTGAAACGGCTTTCCCCGTCCTCTTGCGGCACAGCGCGTTTCAGTCCGAGAAATATAAGCCCAATTTATAAGTGCAAAACTTATAAATTCTTATATTTCAAGCAAAAACGACTTCGTCGTCCTTCTAGGACGTGGGAAGAGCTTTGCCCTAGAATTCTAAGCGGATATAAGGATGAATCTTATAAATGCTTAGAATATTAGAAAAAATTACGATTTTGTAACCTTTTCATAACTTTTTTTTAAGATTCGCTTAAGATTCATCAAGTAAAGTAAAATTAAAATTAACCAATGAGCGGAGGAATTCCTTTATGAAAACAATGCTGTTGTTTCAAAATAAAACGATTCCCGTCTATATAACGGATACGAATAAAAAAGCTGTCGAAAAACTTACCGATGTACTGAACCGCAAGCTGAATACTGGCAAAAATGCGCTCAAGCTCTGTATCAAGTCGCTGATCAGCGTCGAAATCGTCGGCAGCGAAGCTACGCTGCATTCGTATCATGAGAAAGATACGTTAACAATTTCCCTTTACTAAGCTAGAGTATGCTGATGCAAGCTGAGTCCTTGCTGCTCTGGCAATTGGACAAGCTGTGATTTTAGGTTTTGATTGTGTACGTTCAAGCAGGCGATCCGGCATCGCCTGCTTTGCTGCGCTTAGACGGCTAAACGGCTTGACTAGCTTTTCCCATACCAAAAAGCAGCCTTCAAATTGCCCGCGACGCGAGCTTGAAGACTGCTTTTTTCATGTAAACCTTAAGTTCGATACATGCTATGTGCGACTAGGGCGTCGTAACTGTCGCCTTATAAAGCCGCTGCTGCTCGGAGACAAGCAAGCTAACCTTCCACTTCTCATAAAACTCCCACGCCACTCCATTGTCGATCAAGTCCTTGCACGTGTACAAGCCCTCTTCAATGGAATCGACTCGCTCTGCCAAATGAAGCCGGACCGCTGCGTTAAGCAGCACCTGATTCATAAAGGCGAGATGCCCGCCTCCATTAAGCACGGCCTCCGTCACAGCCATTTGCTCGGCGGGCGTCCATTCCACTTCGGGTACGGGCAGCTCCAGTCCGTAGGCATCCGGGTCAATAATTTGCAGGCTCGCTTCGCCATTTTCTACCTGATACGTTCTAGTTGGCCGCTCGATGAACAAATCCTCCGAGCCCTCCGTCCCTTGGACAATGAGCGCCTTCTTATAATTCAAATTCGTCAATAGCTTCGACATGCGGTCAAATACCGTATTGTGATAAACGCCGAATGCGAGATAAGGCGAATGTCCATAATCCACAAGCTTCTCGGCTGTGTTCAATACCGTTCGCATGCCCAATTCCTCGCGCAGCCCGTGCAGCCGCTTAAGCGGCGGGCACCACTCTTCTGCGGGTACGAACAGAATGCCCGTTTCCCTTGCAGCTACAAGCGATGCCTCCTGCGAAAGCAGCTTCGGATTTATGCCCATTTCGAGCAGCAGATCCTGCAGCGTAATGCCCCATTTTGGAGGAAGGGAAGCTGTACCGTGCAGCGTGACCGGCAATCCGGCAGCCGCTAAGACGAAGGAGGTCGCGAATGTGGCGTAAAATGATTTTTTCCTTCCGTCGTATGGCCCTGCGCAGTCAATTCCCTCCTGCACATGCTCGCGGCGGGCCTGGCTCCGGCAAACGTTGACGAAAGCTTCAAGCTCCTCAACGCTTTCCATCTTAATTCGCTCCGCCATAAAAAAAGCACCGATCTGCGCCTGAGTCGCCTCCAGATTCACAATCCATTCGGCTGCTTGCACCGCTTCATCATAGGTCAAATCACGCGCGCCCCTCTTCCCGCGCCCGACTTCCTTCAATAGATTGGTAATCATCGGTACTCCCCCTTATTTCTGCTCCTGCAGCAGCTGATATACCTTTACAATGGACGTCGCTACATCCACGAGGCGTTTGCGCTCATTCATAGCCTGCTTGCGCAGCAAATCATAAGCCTCCGCTTCGGAAACTTTTTTAATGTCACATAAAATGCCCTTCGCCATATCAATCCATTTCCGTTCTTCCAGACGGCCCTCCAGCTGCTGGCGTTCCAAATGCCACTGTTGCCGCTCACTGCATTGCTTGGCGCCAAAATGGAATGCCCAATGCAGCTCCTGCTCGCTCATAAGCGGCGTTATGATGCCATCCACCGGAAGATCGTCCTCGCAAAAAGCATTCGAAAGCGCCGCGGTTTCGGCACTGCACCACCAAAGCATAGGAATTTTTTTCCAGCCCAGCAGTTTAGTGCCCCAGTACTTTACCTCGTTTAATGGGAGATTCAATACAACCGCATCCGATTGGGCGATATGCTTGCGCGCAAGCTCCTCGCTGCCGCCATGCAATACAAAATAACCGCCGGACTCCAATATAACTTCGGGCAAAAGCCTGCTTAAATCGCGGTCTGCCTGGTTTATCTGTCTTACAGGCTCCCGATCGACAGCTTTATGTTCAATAAGTAATAAAGAACGCATTCAGGAGCGCCCCCTCCTATTTGACTGTTGTGAATATTTATAACACAAACCCCTTTAATTTGTCGACACCTCAATTTATGCAACAATTTACGTTAGGTATATTGACATGATATAAAAATCCAGTGTATAGTAGCACTATCAACTATAACGTTTTTCACGAGTACAATGGCGTATTCGATTGAACCGGCAATGGAGCCTGGTTTCGTTCTACCAAGGAAGCACAACTGTGTCCTTGGGAGCGAAATCAGGCTTTTTATATTTATCCAGACAGAGCTGCCCTATTTGAGAGGAGAGAACCATGATGACAGTCCCTAAAAAATTAGTCCTTATCGGCAACGGCATGGCAGGCGTTCGTGCAATCGAGCATTTGCTCAAGCTGGCCCCAGATACTTATGAGATTACGATTTTCGGTGCGGAGCCGCACCCTAACTATAATCGTATTATGCTGTCCACTGTCTTGGCAGGCAGCACCGAGCTTAAAGATATCGTTATTAATGATTGGGATTGGTACAAGGACAACCATATTACGCTTCATACGAATCAAACGATCAAAAAAATTGATACGCAGCGCAAAGTCGTCATCTCCGAAAGCGGCATGGAGGCCCCTTATGATGAAGTCGTTATCGCAACAGGCTCCAAGCCGTTTATGCTCCCTATTCCCGGCGCAGATAAAGAAGGCGTCATTGCCTTCCGCGATATTCAAGATTGCGAGAAAATGTTCAGCGCAGCCAAATCGTATAAAAAAGCAGCCGTTATCGGCGCTGGCCTGCTCGGCTTAGAAGCTGCCCGCGGCTTGCTCAATCTCGGCATGGAAGTCACCGTCATTCATAAGCATCCTTATATAATGGAACGCCAGCTTGATGAGGCAGCCTCGCTCATGCTGAGAAAGGAACTTGAAGCTCAAGGCATGAAATTTCTGCTCAGCAAGCACTCCGCTTCTATTACAGGCCGCGGCAGAGTCAAGGAGCTGCAATTTACCGATGGCAGCCATTTGGCTACCGACCTGATCGTGATGGCCGTCGGCATACGCCCGAATGTGGATTTGGCGAGAAGCTCCGGTATTGACTATAACAACGGCATACTCGTCGATGATTTTATGAATACGAATATGGCCCATGTATCGGCACTTGGCGAATGTGTTGAGCATAGGGGCGTTGCTTATGGCCTTGTGGCTCCCTTGTATGAGCAAGGCGCGGTGCTCGCTAAACGACTTGCAGGCGTCGAAACGGCTGGTTATGCCGGATCGGTCACTTCCACCAAACTAAAAGTATCCGGCGTCGATGTCTTTTCAGCAGGGCGCTTTATTGAAACGGAAGGCTCGCGGGCGCTGCGGATTCAAGATGATATGGCGGGCACTTATAAAAAAATCGTTATCCGGGGCGGCAAGCTGATTGGTGCGGTTTTGTTCGGCGATACAGCGGACGGCGCCTCGTTGTTTGCTTCTATAAAAAGCGGTGAATCGATTGAGGGCCGCGAGAAGGAGCTGCTGCTCGGCATTTCGAACGATCTGCTTGGCAAATCAGGCGGCAGTGCTAGCCGGCTGGAAAACATGCCCGACGATGAAATTGTCTGCGGCTGCAACGGCGTCACTAAAGGTGCCATCGGCGATGCAGTCCTTAACAAAGGCTGCCATACCTTCGGTGAGCTGAAAGCCTGCACGAAAGCATCCGCATCCTGCGGCGGCTGCAAGGCCGATATCGAAGGATTGCTGCACTTGTTCGCAGGTGACGCAGTCGGCGAATCCGCGAAGGAAGGCATTTGCGGCTGCACATCGCTTAGCCGTGACGAAATCGTAGAACAAATCCAAAGCATGCGCCTGATGACGATCAAAGAAGTGATGCATGTGCTCGACTGGAATAACAAAGAAGGCTGCTCGAAGTGCCGCCCATCCCTCAACTACTACCTCGGCATGCTGTTCCCAGAAGATTATGTAGATGAGAAGGAATCCCGCTTCACGAATGAGCGTTATCACGCGAACATTCAGAAGGACGGTACTTATTCCGTCGTCCCACGTATTTATGGCGGAGTGACAACTCCAGCAGACTTGATTAAAATCGCTTCGGTAGCCGAAAAATTCAATGTGCCGCTAGTGAAATTTACAGGCGGCCAGCGCCTAGACCTGTTCGGTGTTAAAAAAGAGGATTTGCCCAAAATGTGGGAGGAGCTTGAAATGGCTTCAGGCCATGCCTACGGCAAAACGCTCCGGACCGTAAAAACATGCGTCGGCAATACGTTCTGCCGCTTCGGCACACAGGATGCCATGGCCATGGGCATTAAGATGGAAAAAGCTTTCGAGCGTCTGAACGCTCCGGCAAAATTCAAGCTGGCGGTCTCCGGCTGTCCCCGCAACTGTGCGGAAGCAACGATTAAAGATTTGGGTGTTGTAGCGATTGACGGGGCATGGGAAATTCATGTTGGCGGCAATGCTGGCGTGAAGGTAAGGGCTTGCGATTTACTGACAACGGTGAAAACAGAAGACGAGGTTATGGAATGGACGGGTGCTTACCTGCAATACTACCGCGAAACAGCCCAGTGGAATGAGCGTACCGCCCACTGGATCGACCGTGTTGGCCTAGATACGGTCAAAAAAGCGTTGGAGAAGCAAGAAGACCGCCTCGCGCTCGTTGAACGTGTACAGAAAACGCTCAGCCTGACGACAGATCCTTGGAAAGAAATTGTGGATAACGACGAATTGCGTAAAAACTTCGAACCGATTGCCGGCCCACTGCCGGTTTAACATCAGGAGGGATGAAATATGAGCAAACTGCTGATTGGCAAATTATCTGATATTGATGTTCGCGGCTCGCGCACCGTGCGCGTGAAGGAGACGGAAATTGCTTTATTCCGTCTTGAGGACGGCAGCGTGCTCGCTATTGAAAATCGTTGTCCGCATAAAGGCGGACTTTTATCCGAAGGCATGGTATGCGGTACGGTTGTCCATTGTCCGCTGCATGATTGGAAGGTTGACCTCCATAGCGGTTTGGTGAAGGACCCGGATGACGGCTGCGTAACGACTTTTGCTACTGAAATTGATCCAGATAACGGCGCTATTTACGTGGTTATATAATTTATATCTTTTATAAATATTACTTATTTCCAATTCTCATCGCTTTACTTCTATAATAAAGAGCATGTTAGGCGATTCCTAATCTTAAGGAGACATCATTATGTCCTATATCAAACCCGCAGAAGTAATAAATACAATGATTGATACTGGGACTGCAAAAGCTAATGCGAGCACGCTGCAAATGGTCATTCGCGGTTTTCTCGGAGGCGCAATTTTGGCCTTTGCCACAACGCTTGCGTTTACGGCTGCCAGCCAAACCTCGCTTGGCCTTGCAGGCGCTCTCGTATTTCCCGCTGGGTTCGTGATCATCGTCCTCCTTGGATTGGAGCTTGTGACTGGCAGCTTTGCACTAAGCCCTCTATCTGTCTTTGCCCGCAAGACGACCGCAGCCCGCATGCTGTCCAATTATTTCTGGGTCATTGTCGGTCATTTGATTGGCTGCGCTGCATATGCGCTGCTGTACGGCTTAGTCATAACAAAAATGTTCACTGATATGAGCAATCCGCTCATTCAAATGATTATTCAGCTTAGCGAAACGAAAACACTCGGCTACAAGCATATGGGGTCTGAAGGCATGATGCTTGTTGTCATTAAAGCGATTTTGTGCAACTGGATGGTGACACTCGGCGTCGTAATGGCGATGACGTCCAAATCAACAGGCGGCAAAATCATTGCGATGTGGCTGCCCATCGTTATTTTCTTCGCCCAAGGCTTTGAGCATGCGGTCGTCAATATGTTCGTCATTCCCGCAGGCATGCTGCTTGGCGCTGACGTCAGCTTTGCTGATTGGTGGGTATGGAATCAAATTCCGGTACTCATTGGCAACTTTATTGGCGGTGCAGTATTTACGGGGATGCTGCTGTATTTGTCCCATCATTCGCCGACAAGCACAAGCACAAGCCAAGCCTTGAACGCTAAAGCAACGATAAAATCCGATCCAGCAGCAGTTGGAGCTGTAACCCCCAAAGGAAGTGGACTATGATGAAGCAGCCAGCAGGCACGGTTTACATTGTCGGAGCAGGTCCGGGCGATCCCGAGCTCATTACCGTTAAAGCAATGCGGCGCATCCAGTCGGCTGATGTTATTTTGTATGACAGGCTCGCTACCACAGAGCTGCTCGATTATGCCAGCAAAAACGTCGAGCTCATCTATTGCGGCAAAGCACCAAACGCCCACGCTATGCCACAGGATAAAATTAATCAACTGCTTATACAATACGCTAGCCAAGGAAAAAATGTCGTTCGCCTGAAAGGCGGCGACCCCTTCGTCTTCGGACGCGGCGGCGAGGAGACGCTGGAGCTTGCCAAGCATGGCATTCCTTATGAGGTGATACCCGGCATTACGTCGGCAATCGGAGCTGCGGCAGCGGCGAATATTCCGCTGACTCACCGCGAGCATGCTTCATCCTTCGCCTGCGTCACTGGCACCCGCTGCCATGGCGATAAAGCTCCTGTACGCTGGGATCTGCTCGCACATAGCGTAGATACATTAGCCATCTATATGGGAGTGAGCCAGCTTGGCGCCATCCGCGAAGAACTGCTGAAGCATGGAAAAGCCGCTTCGACGCCCGTTGCGCTAATTGAGCGAGGCACCACCTCGAGGCAGCGTACCTTTACTGGCACACTTGAGCATATTCATCATTTAGCCGCTTCCGTACAGCTCAGCAACCCTGCGTTAATTATTATCGGTGAGGTTGTCAAAGTACGAGAGCAGCTGCTTATGGCAGAGCAGCTGGCGGCACAGCAAGTGAAGCAGCAAGAAGAGCAGCAGGCTGAGCAGTTGATTGGCTGACAGAATAGTTTAAATAAATGAGGCCTCGGGGAGCATTGCTCTCCGGGGCCTCATTTGCATTTAGAGCAGCGCTTGCTGCCACTTATTAGGTTGGTTTTGCAAACGATAATCGGAGTAACAGAAACTTGGCGGACACAGCATCCGCTATTTCAACAAAATAACGGTTTTGAACAATCCCGCGGACTCAGGAGCCTCTAATACGCCACCAATTGCCGTTTTGACACAATTATGAGGGCAATAGCGGAATCTCTGTCCATCAAAACTGAGAGAGGGTACCTGCCTGCGTGATCAACAAAATGTGCTTGGGGATGCATCCAGATGCTAACTAACAAATTTAGCGTTATGCAAAATATTGATTAAAAATCTTTTCTGCCGTTCGTGTGGCCAGAGCTTGTGTTGTAAGCGTCGGATTCGGTCCGCCGATTCCATTGAAGTGCACACTATTATCGGCGATGAACAGCCGTTTGACTTGCATCGCTTCGCAGTTCGTATCCGTCACGTACCCCATTCGCATCGTGCTTTCAATATGGAGCATGAAGCTGAATGGCGTATCCGAACGAATAATCGTTTTGGCTCCTGCCTGCTTCAGCGTCTCGGAAGCATATCTGGCTAATTTGTCGCGTCTTTGCAGCGTTTTTTTGCTGGGAGTATAATAGACAACCGGAATCGGGCCGTTCTCGTCCTTCAGCAGCGGATCCACCTCAACCCTATTGTGGTAAAGCGTTTCGTCATCTGTGAGCAGCAGCATCGTCATCGTCCGCGTATAGTTCATCATCAGCTCTTTCAGTTGCGGACCGACGACCCGGCCGCGAATATCCCAAGGCGCACCTGGCTCGGGAGGATTAAGGGCGTTATAGCCTGCCTCGCTGAAGCCGTAAGTCAAATAAGACATCAAGCCAGGGCTTAGGCAGGACACTTGGAAAATTCCTGTTCCCGGAATATCAACTCTAGCCCCCGAAGTGTGTCCCGCATACGGATAGACAGACGGCATGCCCAGCACTTTCATCAGTTCCTTTTCATCAAAAACGCCTGAAACCCAATCGAAGCAATGATTCGTCAATCCCCTGCCTACCCAAGCATTATGGGGCAGTCCAGAATTTAGCCACAGACGCGGAGATTCGATGCAGCCTGCAGCCATGACGACCGTTTTTGCATGAAGCTCTCCGATTTCCCCTGTCCACGTATCACGAAATTGCACACCTGTTGCACGAAGCCCTTCTTTCGGGTCCTGCTCGGTCAAAATTTTAATCGCGAAGGAATTGGGACGAATGGCAACGTTACCGGTTTTGAGAGCGAGAGGAATGTAGCTGACGAGGGTGCTTCTCTTGGCGATTTTATCGACGGACGGTCCGACCGAGCAGCCGTTGACACAATTCCCCTTCAAGGTGCACCCTTCCATGTGGGATAATTGCTCCAATGAATAATTGGGGTCCATCAGATGCTCATTTGTCGGGAGTATGGCGTTTGGATTCGGGCGATAACCCGGCGTCGTCACATTGAGCGTAGGTATGAGCTGCCAGCCCGCCTTTTTAGCCCCATAGTAAAAAAGCTCTTCTTTCGGAGTCGTCGGTGAAAACTGGACAGGCAATGTGGCTTCGGCTTTCTCGTAATAAGGAATCAGCTCCTTATAGCTAATTGGCCATATCCCATCAACTGCAATCGGAAAAGCCCGCGGCGACTGCGTCCAATAATGCTGGGTCGTTCCTCCAACTCCTGAAAGCTGCCAGATATCACCCTTCTGGCGCATAACCCTATGCCAAGGTGTGCGCCTGCGGTCTGCCGGACCGAAGCGGAACACGCCGGATACCCCATCATTCATATTGTTCTCATACCCATTGTACAGCTTCTTATAGAGAGCCACATCCAGATCATTGTAGCTGGAGCTCCATTCCCCTCCACGCTCGCTGTTCGGGTTTTGCCAGTTTTTATTTCCATACCATGGGCCAGCTTCCAGCACCAATACTTGCAGTCCAGCCTCTGCGAGCTCCTTTGCAGCAACGGCACCTCCGCCGCCGGATCCGATTACGATTACATCCGCATCATACAATGGTAGATTCCCCTCCCTCACGAACGATGGTCAACTTATAGCCGAGCAGCGCCCGGTAACCCGGAACGACGCCTGGGTAACCGACCTGCTTCCAGCTGATCGGGAAATATTCCAATCTTCGCTCGGTAGGCGTAGCGAGCCGGGTCGTACCGTACGCGGACCACTCCGAGTAATTGCCAAACATCGTCTGCCTGTTGAGAAAGTCAACCATAAAGCGGACAATGCCTCCATCATACTGGTACGGAGGGGGCAAGCTCCCAAGATCAACATCAAGCTGCTCAAGCATCGCTAGAACCCGTATCCTATCGATAGGAGAAAGTGCGGCATAGGGGCTGCTTTCCCAAACCGCATGATTTGGAGCATGCTGCGCGCGCCCAGAGGTGACGAGTTGAACCGCACCTGCATTGAGCAATTGGGCCGTTGGGGCAGCTAACGGAACGACGGTAAGATGTGTGCCTAAAAAAAGCGAAAGACTGTGATCCAATTCCCATATCATATACTCATGGATGTGCAAATCTACTGCTCCAGCCGTTTGCTCCGCTCCGTAAACGGCAAGCGCAGGTGTGTTTGGCACTATGGCTTCGACCAGCGCCCGAAACGTTGCAACTGTAGAAAGATCAATGGAATTAATATATGATTTTGCTCGATGCATGTCGGATTCCACCCTTTGCAAGCAAAGATGTTAGCATTTGGACTCAATATAACAAAATCTATTCCATTAGTTTGTCTATTATTCTTTCATAAGCAAAAAGGAAAGAGCAGCCATTAGGGCCGCTCTTTCCTTTTTTCACTTAAATGTCCTTATGAAGTTGCTGTAGGAGATGCTTCTGCCGCAGCATCAGAGCCTTGGCCTGCTGCACCACCACCACCTTGGCCGCCTGGACGGCCTCCTCCCATTCCTCCACCCATCATGCCGCCGATTTGAATCGTCGCCGCATCCTGGGTGCCGTCGGTTAACGTGTAAGTAACAATGTCATCGGCTTTCAAGTCGGCAAGCGTCTTGGCCGTCTCCACACGCTGGTTGTTTTCGAAAGTAACGGCTGTAATCGTTGTCGCATCGGTCACCGTCACTTCCACCGTCTCCTCGGTGAACATGTTTTCCATATTCATCCGGCCACCACCCTGGCCCTCAGCAGCTTGTCCACCATCTTGTGCCGGCGGCTCCGGCTGGGTTCCATCTGGCGCTGCTCCCGCATCACCTTGCTGTGCATCGCCTTGCGCTGGCGGCTCGCCGCCTCCTTGGCGGTCTCCCGGCGTGAAGGAGGATTTGTACAGCGTAATGGTCTGCCCATCAATGGATTTGATTTTTCCCATTGTGCCTCCCATCATCATGCCGCCTTGGCCCGGACCGCCCTGCGCTTGCCTATCACCAGCATCCGCTTGTGTGCCACTCTGCGCAGCGGCCGCTTCCGTTCCGGCAGCAGCGGACGTATTCGTTGCTGTCTGATTGGCGCTGCATGCCGCCAAAGTGGCTGTTATGACAAACGTACTTAGTAGTGTTTTCCAATTCTTCATAAGGGTTCGCTTCCTTTCAATAAGCCTTGCTTGATTGTACAAGCACAGCTTATCAAACCATTATGAACAACGTATGAATGCCGCCTGAACGTCCGCTGAATGTGCGGGGCGCACTTAGAGACAACAAAATGCTAGCGGAATGCGACTTGAATTGCCCCTAGCCTCAATTGCTTCAGCTGCTCCACTACAAGGCCCGCAACTTGCAGCGCTCCGCGCTCCTGAAAATGCGTATTGTCCTCTACGCCATTGGGAAAGTTCATAAACTCGCCAGGCGCCGCCCACATAAATACCGATTGGGTCGCTTCCGGCCCAAGCTCCTCGAACAGCTTGCGGCTTTCCTCTGCCAAATCGATTAACGGTACGTTTTCCTCCTCGGCAAGCTCCTTCATCGCAATTAAATAATCGCCATGCGTATCGACGAGACTACCATCCGCTTCAAAAAATCGCCGCTGTACGGACGTCACCAGCACGGGAATCGCCTCGCGATGCCGAGCCCCGTCTATGTACTGTTTTAAATATTCCTTATAAGTGGTAAAAGGCTCCGTCCGCCGCTCCTCATCCGGCTTCTGGTCATTATGTCCGAACTGGATCATCAGCACGTCCCGCGGCTTCATCCATTGAAGGATTTCATCAAGGCGGCCTTCTCCGATAAAGCTTTTGGAGCTGCGCCCAGAAACCGCCCTATTCTCAATGGCTACATCCTGCTTGAACCATTTGGGCAGCATTTGGCCCCAGCCAGCATAGGGATAGCCATCCTCGCGCTGATCCGTAACGGTTGAATCTCCAGCAAGAAAAAGGGTCGGCGTTTGGCTGGAAGGCAGCACCTCAAGCGCATTAATGCGCGGCGCCAATCCCGTAAAGGCCAGGCGGATTTGCCCATCTCTTATGGACAAGGAAAAGCTGTAGCGGATAAACTCGCCTGCTACCGTCCTCAAACGCTGTGCCATGAGCCGGCCACAGCCGGCTTTAATCGTCGTCTCCGTTGCGGTTATGGCATCGCCGATTAACAAATTCACGGTGTAGACACCATTTTCGACATCAAGCAAAAAAGATGTTTCCACGGGAATGCAGAAGTCGCTGCCCATGCCCTCCGCTTCCACACGACTCTTCGCCGCTACCTTCGTGACCGAGCTGAATCCGTAGCCTTTGCCTGGCTCGTACAACGTTGAGTCCGTTACCTTCACATGCCCGTCCCTCGCAGCTCCAATACCAAAATCAAATCGAAATCCATCAGTCATTATTTTTTTCCTCCCTTAAATAATCATCAGCCGTTTCCCTTCCTGGTTGTAAGCGTTCTCTAAGTTGTATGCAGGGCAGCGGTTCTGCTGCCCCTTACTCTCCTAGCGTAGTGCCGTTTGAAAGCCGCGTCCCCGCTCGCTTGCGGTTGCCGATTATAAACAGCAGCGTGCCGACCCAGCCAAAAATAGCAGCCCCTATAAGCAGCGTACTCAGCGGCACACTGTCCGAAAAGCCCGCGCTCAGCAATGGCCCCAGCGTGCCCCTCACGCCAAACAGCATCAGATGGATACCGAACACGACCGCCTCACGCCCCGGAGCAAGCCTGAAAATATAAGAAAGGATGCCAATATCCCAAATCGCTTCGCCAATTCCCTGAATCCCATTGCCGAGTATGACCGCCGGGTAGGTGCCTATCAGCCCATAAAGCATCGGAACGATAGCATATGCTGCAATGCCGCCCAATATCGTATAGCGGATATCAAAACGATCAATCATCCAGCCTGCTATAAAATAAGTGACCAGCAGTCCAATAAAATAAGCGACGCGCGCATAACCAATCTGCACATTGCTTAGTTCAAGCACCTGTACTTGAATGATCTGGTATAGCGGAATCGACAGCATATTGCCGAAGCCAGCAAGCGACGTTGCGGCCAGCAGCACAGCCAGCTTCTTGTTGCCCAACACGAGCTTCCACTGGTCGCGCAGCGAAAAACGGGTGACCGATGCGCCGGGAGCTACCAGTTTTTTAAGCGGGATTTTCGGCAGACGCAGCGTCTGGAACAGCAATATAGACAATGTGCCTGCTGCTGCTGCGCAGACGAGCGGCCAGGCCGTACCGGACGCATCGGCCCATTTTCCGACCAAATAGGCGAGCGGGATCATAATGGCTCCCATGGCTACTCGCACATACCCCATCAGCCTGCCTCTTACATCGGGCGGATACATGCGGGACACTAGTGCCGCATAAGCCGGAGCTTGAATACCCATCAAAATTTGAAAAACGAGCGCCGTTGCCACAAACACCGAAGGATGAGCAAACAACGCCGGAAGCAGCAGAAGCAGCCTGCCAATTAAGTTTGGAATGACCACAAATGGTTTGGGATTGTTGCTTTTCTCGATCCAGTTCGCCCACAGCGGCGAGAAAATAAGGCCGATTGCCGGGGCTGCCGACAATAGCCCTACCTGAAAGTTCGTCGCCCCCTGCTGTATTGCAAACGGCATGTAAAACTGGTTAAGCACCACATTAAACAAGCTGAACAATAATGAAGCGCCCACATCAATTTTGGCGTTATACCATACGCGAGGAGTCATTTGCATGCCAAATTTTTGCAATCGGGCTTTTGTTTCCATCTTCTGCTGCTTCCTTTCGAATCTCTTCCTTCTCCCGAAGAGTACTCATTCATTTACGTTACTTTCATTAGAGCAAAATTCAACCAGAAGCGCAACAGAAGATTTTTGCAAAAAAAAGAGAAAGCTCCGGCCGCTGCTTGGCTTTGAGCCTTCCCTATCTTATAATGTTGCGGCGATGAGCACAAAGCAGACAACGGAAATGCCCGTGTACAGCCAGGCGTTCGTTCTGCTGCAGGTTTTGCTGGTCCAAATTCGGTATAAATAAATGATGGTAACGATGACCGAGATAGCCGTAATGCCGCTTAGCAGCAAGCCCACCCAATCTGTTCCCGAGCTGGCCGCTTCGCCGTGATGCCTATGCATGCTGCTTTCCACTGCTATACTCCCTGTCAACAGCAGTGGCAGCAGCAAATGAATGCCGTGAATGACAAGGGGAAGCAGCATCCCTCCAATAGACAATAGCGAGCTTCGCGGCAGCTGTTGCTTCGTAATGGGCAGCCCTCTCCCTTCTGGAAAAATAGAACATACGCACTTCCCTATCATCATACGCAGGATGCGGCCTATTTTATGCCCGGACGAGGGTTAATCTTCTTTGACTAAGTTTTGAATACCTGACAAATACGTTTGCAGCACAAGCTGCATCGATTCGTCCAACTGGTAGGGCAAGCCGAAGCCGCCTTTCTGTTCAATGGAGCTAAATCCATGCAGCAGGCTGCGCAAGCCGCGGACGATATGAATCGCTATCTCCTGCTTTAATTTGTAGCTATCCAGCAAATTAATAATGAGCCCCATCAGCTGCTCGCTAACCGCTTTAAATTCATCATTATCCTGTGATTGGGACGGTATTGTCGCCTCATAGACACCCGGATTCGAGCGGGCAAAAGCAACATAGGCATTGCCCGCCGCATAGACGGCCTCTTCCCCTGTCAGCCCTTCTACCGCTTTACTCATCTGCTCGTTCATTTCGCGCAAGCCATAAATCGCAAGCGCCAGCTTCACTCCACTCAAACCGTCTATATGGTTGTATAAGGAGGGAGAGCGAATACCCAGCTTCTGCGAAAGCGAAGCCATCGTCACGGCTTCCAGCCCTTGCGTATTGGCTATTTCTGCGGCTGTCCGAACTATTGTCGGTACATCCAAGCCTATTCTTGGCGACATGTCATCTTCTCCTTACTGTTGTGAAATCCATACAGATAATATCAGCGCGCTTTTTCTTTAATGTACCGCAGCAGCAGAGAGCTTGCGTTCAGCCGCTTTAATGGCCTGCTCCATTGCGGCCACCGGGTCAACAAGCAGGTTGCCATGTCCGACTGCCAGCAAGGACGGCTTCAGCGCAAGCAGGCGCCTCGCACTAATCAGCGACTGCTGCTTATTCCAGGTTGCCCATGCCGGAAATGGAAACAACGGCCGAACATGTCCGCTTACCGCAACGCCCCCGCGCAGTTGAAAAGCATCACCGACGATCAGCTCGCCGCCTCTCGTATCGAGAAAGGCCATGGAACCGGGCGTATGTCCCGGTGCTGCAACCGCCAGCAGCGAGCCGATACGGTCGCCATCTTGAAGCAGCAGATCCGGCTTCGTTGCTACTTTTTTCGGCACACCGCCTCTGATTGGAGTAACCGGCTCTCCCGGTTCCAAGGAGCGGTCTCCTCGCAGCAATCGCGCATCCCTCGCCGAAATCGCTACGACTGCATCCGGCAGCTGTGCTTTGAGCGCATCCAGCGCTCCGATATGATCATCATGCGCATGCGTCAGCACGATTCGTACAATCGGCTTGCCCAGCTTGCGTGCGGCCTGCATAATCGCTTCGGCATTATTCGGCAGCGCTGCATCGACCAGCGTCAAGCCGTCCTCTTCTTCGACCAAATAGCAATTAACAGGAAATACATGCGGTAAATAGGTCAACTGATAAATATGCTGATGTTTAGTCATTCTCACAATACATCGCTCCTCGGTATTTTGCGCTTGCTGCGCAAAAAACTAATATCATTAGTTTTATAATAACTAATGATATTAGTTTTTGCAATACGTTTATTCGTCTACTTTCATCATCTATGATCATCATGCACTCTTATGAACGGCTTATGCGTCATTAAAATCAAAAAAAGCCTATCCTCGACGGATAAGCTTTTCACCCACTTTTATTTCGTCCAATCGAAATCCATAGCCTGCAAAAAAGCTCTCGCCAGCACCATATGGCCTGCTGCCGTTGGATGCACGCGATCCCACGCCAAAGTAGCGGAATAGAGATGGGCCAACACTTTATTAAATGCCGCCTGTGTATCAATAAACAGACAGCCCGTCTCAACTGCTATTCGGCGTACAATTGCACCATATTCGTCCATCGTGCGGCGCATCGCATCCTGCTCATTGCTTTCCAGAAAGAAAGGCGTCATCAGCACGATGCCGCTTCCGGCCACCGGCTTCGCCAGGGCGACCAGTTCGCGCAGCGTTTGCTCGTACTCCTCGATATAGACATGCCATTCCGTAATGAACGGCGTATCATATTGGCGCCATACGTCATTGGTGCCGATCATGATCGAAAGCACATCCGGTTTTTTATCCGTCACATCTTCCTGCCATCTCGCTTTTAAATCACGGACCGTATGCCCGCCCGTTCCCATGTTCACTACGCGAATGCCGAGCTCCGGATAAACCGCCTGCAGCAGCGCATCTACCTGTGCTACGTAACCTCTGCCAAGCGCGCCGAACAGCCCCTCGCCATCCTGCTTGTTCCGCTCGCAATCTGTAATCGAGTCTCCAATAAACAACAGCTTCTGCCCACGTTCCAGCCTCACCCGAATCATTCCCCCTATTTATACGATTAGCCCTGCGTCCCGCGCCGCTTGAACTGTTCTGGCGAAACACCGACGAACTGCTTGAACATTCTGCTGAAATGGGCCAGATGCTTGAAGCCCAGGCGGTAGCAAGCTTCTGTAACCGTGACGGACGGCTCCATTAAAAACATGATTTTCGCCTCATTGATTCGCCTTCTATACACATAGTGAAACACCGTTACGCCCGTCACATCCTTAAACAGCCTAGCAATGTACGACTTGCTTAAATGCAGCCGTTCCTCCAACTGCTCCATATGCAAATCGTCCGTATAGCTGTGCTCCAGCAAGGAAATGATGCGCTGCACCGTCTGCTCCTTATCCGAGGAAAATTCTTGCCGGTCCCTTAGCGGCTGCTCGCACAAGCCAAAAATAAAATACAATAAATCAACAAAGGCAAGCAGCAGGCGGTTGCTGCCGATAGCATCGCCCCGCTGCTGATGCACATGCATTTGAGCCAAAAGCCGCTCCGCCTCGTCCTTATGCTCGCCTCTGAGCCGCAGGCGGTGATTGCGCAGCTCCTGAAACGGCTCCATGACATTCAGCGCCTGCGGCAGCTCCAGCAGTGGCCGAAGCAGCGAAGGCTCAAAATGCACAATCGTCCGAATATACGGAACGGAAGGGTCGATTTTGGCGCAATGCAGCGTCATACCGAACAATATCATCAAATCGCCCGGCTGCATATGATAAATTTGATCGCCAATCAAATAATTGCATTTTCCTTCATGAAAATAATAAACCTCGTAATACGTATGCGAATGAAAAATCGGTTCGAGCGGCGATTGAATTTGATAGCCGAAATCGATCATTTTAACCGTTCGACTGCAGCCCATTAATATAGCGGACAAAATAACGCAGCATTTCTGGAGACTCCGCAAATTCCTTGCTGAAATCTTCAATGCCGAGATAGCCGTCGTAGCCGACAGCCTGCAAATCCTCGATGATTTGCTTCCACGGCACTACCCCTTTAGCGAGTCCCGCCCAGTCTGCCCTCCAGCTTATGCTGCCATCAGTTTCTTCTGGGCCAGCTTGCCAGCTGGCATTTTTCACATGCACATGGGCCAAATACGGACCTAGCAGCTCTAGTCCCATCCGGTAGTTTTCGAAGCCTTCGTAAACCATATTGCCGGGATCGTACAGCACGCCAATATAATCCGGGTCCAGCCCTTCGCAGAGCCGATAAGCGGCGGAAGCGCTTGCCGCAATCGTCTGATGATGGGTCTCGATTAAGCCTTTAACGCCATACATCCGGCACAGCTCCTGCGCTTGCTGCAAATACGTCCGTGCCAGCGTGAACAGCTCGCCGAACGACCGGCTGCGATCATAAATCGGAACGCCAAGTCGAATAAAGGAAGCCCCTACCCGCTTCGCCGCTTTCAGCACCTGTTCGGTTGCCTCCAAATCGCCAGCGGTGAGATATGGCGTCAGGCTGAGCGTTGTCAGTCCATGATCAGCCGCAGCCTTTCCGAAGCGATCCAGCATTTCATCTCCGCCTGAAGGGAAAATCGTACAGCGGTTGTTGCCCCAGAAAGAAGGCTCCTGATTCGCCACAGCTGCATCCGGTGCTTCCTTGTAACGCCATTCTACAGCATGAATTCCTGCCTCTTGCGCGGCGGCTGCCAGTTCCTCAGGCCCCAGCTCCGGTGTTGCTACCGTAAATACAGACAACTTCATCATCGATTCACGTTTCTCCCTTCCTCTATCCATATTGTATGTTTCGCTTCCTCTGCTCTTTCCCTACTCGACCCGGACAGCCTGTAATTGCGCCTGCAAGCACAGCTCTGCCGCTTTAAACGTATGCGCCTGCGGCATCGCAAGCTCCGTGCCATTCAAGCAATCAAGAATAAGCGCTCCAAAATAAGGGAAGCCGACCTTGTCCTTCACATCAATTTTTTGCTCGCCATCTCCGTTCACTAGGTACAGATGGTCGCTGCCGCCTCTCGTCAAATCGACGTATTTGCGCAGCTCGATATAACCTTTTGTCCCGAGAATAATCGTCCGGCCATCGCCCCAAGTAGACAAGCCATCGGGCGTAAACCAGTCCACGCGAAAATAATGCGTAGCCCCGTTGTCGCCGATAAGCGTAGCGTCGCCAAAGTCCTCAAGCTCTGGGTATTGCTTGTTATTGTAATTCGCTATTTTACTGGATTGCACCGTCGCATCCTTACAATCGGCGAAATACAAAAACTGTTCAATTTGATGGCTGCCAATATCGCAAATAATGCCGCCGTACTGCTCCTTATTGAAAAACCAGTCTGGCCTAGCCGCTGCATTCAAGCGATGCGGCCCCAATCCCATTACATTCAGCACACGCCCGATAGCCCCGTCCTTCACGAGCTGCCCAGCATATTCCGCGCATTCCACATGAAGGCGCTCGCTGTAATAGACCGCATAAATTTTACCCGTTGCTGCCTGTACTTGACGCGCCTCAGCCAGCTGCTCAAGCGTTGTAAACGGCGCTTTGTCCGTAAAATAGTGCTTGCCATGCTTCATGACCTCGACGCCAAGCGGCCCGCGCAAATTCGTTATCGCTGCTGCTGCAACGAGCACCACTTCCGCGTCCTGCAAAATTTGCTGCTTCGATTCTGCTGGGCGAACCTCAGGATAGGTGCGTACAAATGCTTCTACCTTCTTCGGGTCTGGATCATAAACCCACTTGAGCGTGCCGCCCGCTTCCCGAAGCCCATTGCACATGCCATAAATATGACCATGATCCAGCGACAAGGCCGCGAATACAAACTCTCCTTCTTTGACAACTGGTTTGGGCTTGCCTTTCGGGGCATAATTCATTCCATTTGCTGTTGACATAAATGTTGCCTCCCTCTCGCTTGCTCGTCAGTGGTTATTGATTAGTGGGTACCTTTCACATCCAGCGTCTCATAGCTGTCCGCATCCTTGTGCTTATCCGAGCTGCGTATTCTCTCTTGCAGCTTCTCATAAAATAAATCCTCGTTAATCGGAAGATCGACCCATCCATCTGTCCATGTAGAGAGCAGCATCGCATTGGACAGCTCCAGTCCCCTAATCCCCTCTTCGCCTGGAGCAAGCAATGGCGTGCCATGCAGAATCGCATTTACCCAGTCTTGGGTAATACCCATGTGATTGCCGCCATCGCTGACCGGAATTTCGAATTTCCAGCATTCCGGCTGGCCGAAGCCGCCTTTAAAGCTCGCATTAAATTCGGTCTCAGAAACGCGCAGCCGCCAAAACGTCATTTTGTCATTTTCAATGACGATTTTGCCGCGTTCGCCCGAAATTTCAAAACGGTTCGTTCCCGGCGACTCAAAGGTCGAGGTGACAAACACACCCGTTGCTCCGTTTTCATATTCCACGTAAGCCGTCACATCGTTCTCCACTTCAATATCACGGTGTTTTCCAAAGGAGCAAAAAGCCCGCACGCGCTTCGGCATCATTCCTGTCGTCCACTGCCACAGGTCAAGCTGATGCGGGTCCTGGTTCAGCAGTACGCCGCCGCCTTCGCCAGCCCACGTTGCACGCCAGCCGCCCGAATCGTAATAGCTCTGTGAGCGGTACCAGTTCGTAATAATCCAGTTCGTGCGGCGAACTTCCCCGAGCTCCCCGGATGTAATTAAATCGCGAAGCTTCGCGTACAGCGGATTCGTGCGTTGATTATACATAATGCCGAACACTTTATTGCTTTGAGCCGCCGCTTCATTCATCTCGCGAACCTGCTTCGTATAAACGCCAGCTGGCTTCTCAATCAATACATGCAGCCCGGCCTTCAGCGCTGCGGCTGCCTGCTGCGGATGATCATAATGCGGGGTGCAGATGAGCACGCCGTCCACCTCGCCTGAGTGAAACAGTTCCTCAGCCGTCGAATACAGCTTTAGTTCTGTCCCCCATTCCTGCGCTGCCAGCTCCAAACGTTCAGAACGCACATCCGACACCGCAGCAAGCACGGCGCCCTCTACTCTTCCTTCAATCAAATAACGGGCATGTCCCGTTCCCATATTCCCAAGGCCTAATATGCCGATTCTGACTTTATCCAATGATTAACATCCTCTCTAAACCTGTTATAAGAAGGATCACTATAGCTATATTGTAGCATAGATCATTATGTAAGCGTTTGATTCAAAAGGCCGAATATCCGCTTGTCATTTGACTGTCATTGTACTAAAGCATCCGCGCCTAATCCCTTTCTTATCGCATAAGAAAAGCGGCGGTTATGTCCCTCAGGGACACACCACCGCTTTACCGCCTTTACCTCGAGCTGCCTCTGGTACGGCTTTGTCGCTTATTTAATATTTTTCTCAGTTACATAAGCTTGCCATTGTTTCATGTACTCGGCTTGTATTTTCTCAAGTCCAGCTTGCTTCGCTTTGTCCATGAATGTTTTCAAGCCTTCTTCGATATTGTCCACGAGACCAGCTTGCAGCGGGAACAGGTACTGCTTCTCCACTTGCTCAAGCGCTGCTCTCTCGGCTTGGTAAGAACTGTAGTCTTCGGCAAAGCCGTTGAATTTGTCTGGAACTTGGATTTTGTCCAGCTCGTCGAAGATCGCTTTTACGCCGTCATAGTTTTTGTCAAACAGCATGAACTCTGGATTTCTCCATGCCCAGCCGTTCATGCCTTCACGAGCAAAGCCGTTCGAGCTTGCGTCGCCGATCATTTGGTAGTAGCCATCTTTAACTTCATAGTTTTTGCCTTCAACCCCGTATTGAGTCAACAGGTTGTAACGCTTATCCGTAACCATTTTTTCATAGAATGCCAGTGCGCGCTCTGCGTTTTTGCTGCTTGTTGGAATCGCAAAGCCGTTGTGAATCGCATGTACTGGTGTTGCAATGCCTGTTGTAAGCGGGAATGGGTAGTATTTCAGCTCCCAATCCGGGTGAGCCGCTTGCACTTTAATAACCGAATCATTGAAACGAGTTGGGTTGTCGCCGAAAATCGTTGCTGCTTTGCCGCTTGTCAGCTGCTCCTGAATAACGTCGTTGATGTTCAGTACGTTTTTCGGGATGTAGCCGTTTTGCTGCCAGCGCTTGATCAGCTCCAAATCCGCTTTTTGCTCATCCGAGCCCCAGTATGTGTAAATGTTGCCTGGCTCGAAATAGTTCACGCCAAGACCGTAAGGCAGCGCGCCGATTGCTTTGTGCTCGATATCGCGAATTTGGTTCACAAGGCTGCCGCGAACGTCTGCACCAAGTGCGATTGGACGCATGCTTGGCTCATTGGCTTTAATGCCCGCCAAATACTCTTCATACGTTTTCAAATCCTTTGGCTCAGGCAGGTTGTATTTTTTACGAAGATCTTCACGCCATACGAAGCCATTCGTTACATACTCTTTGTACGTTGCCGGAACGGTAAAGATTTGGTTGTCGATTTTAACCGCTTCCCACATATCTTTCGGCACGAACTCATTCAGCTTCGGCGCAGCTACAGGAAGCAGCTTGTCGAGCGGCTGGAATGCGCCTTTTTTCGCATAGGACTGGTATTGCGTCCATTCTGCTGTAAAGATCAGGTCAACCTGTTGGCCGGAGCCAAGCAGCAATTTATATTTTTGCTCCCAATCGGTCCATGACGTGTAGTTGAATTTGACGGTTGCATTCAAATCCTGAAGCGCCATTTCGTTGATTTTGTCTTGAATGGTAGCGAGATCCTTCGGCGCATCGCCCAGCATATAAAATTGCAATTCTACTTTTTTGGAAGTATCGATACCCGTTTTCTCGCCTGCTTGCGCATTGTCCGGCGATGCGGTAGCTGCTCCGCTATCTGCTGGACTGCTGGATGCTGCCGTATTTCCGCCACCATTGCCGCTGCAAGCTGCGATCATGCTCATAAGCAGCATTACGGTGAGAAGCATGACTAAACCTTTGCTCTTTTTCTTCATCATGTGAATCCTCCCTTTTATAAGTTGAACCTATATATGTTAGCTGGACCCTAGTAGCAAGCTTGCCGCTATGCACTCTGGTACAGTTCTAACCTTTGACAGCCCCAATCGTCAAGCCTTTTACAAAATAACGCTGAACGAAAGGGTAAAGGAACAAAATCGGGCCAGTTACAATAATCGCCATCGCCATCTTGGTCGACTCCATCGGCATATCGCCGCCAAGTGAAACGCCTGTGCCCGCTCCCATCTGTGACAGGAAGCTCATCGCATTAATGATGTTGTAGAGATAATATTGAAGCTGGTACATTGTCGTGTCATTGATAAACAGCGAGGATGTAAACCAGTCATTCCAGTAAGCCAGCGCCAGAAACAATCCGACGGTTGCGATGCCCGGCATCGACAATTGCAGCACGATGCGAGCGTAGATTGTAAAATCATTCGCGCCATCGATTTTAGCCGATTCCGTTACCTCATCGGGAACGGCGGAGCGGATGAAGTTTTTCATTAATATAATGAGGAACGGCGTCATAAGTCCTGGGAGAATGAGCACCGCATACGTATCGGTGAGCTGCAAATATTTCGTCAGCATAATGTACCACGGCACAAGCCCGCCCCCGAACAGCGTCGTGAAGTAAATAAAGAAGGAGAAAAAATTCCGATATTTAAAATCTCTGCGCTGCAGGACGTAACCGGCCATTGTAATGAAGAACAGACCGAGAAATGTGCCGACGACTGTCGTTATGATCGTAACGGTGTAGGCGTTGATGACCTGCTGCGGGAATCTCAGCACCGTTGTGTAGCCTTCGAGTGAAAATACCTGCGGGATCAAATGATACCCGTCGCGGAGAATCGATTCGTTCTGGGTGAACGATGCTGACACAATGAGCAGAAACGGAAACAGGCAAGCGACGGACGTGAGCAAAATAACTACGAAAGCAATAATACGGAACAGCAGCATATAGCTGTCGTCTTTGATTTTCATAAAGTAACCTCCATGTTCTCTTTGTGTCGGTGATTAGAATAAGTGCGCTTGGCGAGGGTAGGTTCGTCGCTGCGCAAAAGGTTTGGCTTCCGATCGCCATTGCCCGTGGAAATTTTCAACTATACCGCCAGCGGTAAATTTCCACGGACAAAAGCGAACGCGTTCGCTTCTCCAGCTCAAACCTTTTACTCCGCTCAGGCCCCCTTCACCAACACCCTCCTTCTAAAACACAAACCACAAAGATCGAATTCATACAGCAGAAAAACAATTGATTTGACGCTTATAAATGTCTGCATCTCTGTGATTAAGGCTTCTTCGCTCCCATGCTTAAGCACCTGCTTAATCACAAGTCTGTGCACGAAGGCAAGCGCACTTGCCTTGCTCTAACCCACGAAGGTATAATGCAAACGCAAATGCAGCAAAGAATTTGTTACTGGTCTGGCTCTTGGTTCTTGGTTTTGAACTTAAAGGTATGGCGCAAGCGCAAAAGCGGCTAAGCAGCTTTTCCCTCCCCCTAGGAGGGGGGATGAAAAAGGCGAAGTGGAATGAAAAGGTTGAGTTGGAGAAGCGTGAGCGTTCGCTTTTACCCTTGAATTTCCCCCTTAAGGGGGTATTCGAAGAAATTCAAGGGTAATGGCGATCGTAAACCAACCTTTTCATGCAACGCAGCCTCTTTTTCATCACCTTCCTAGAACAATGCGTATTCGTCGTTGATTTTTCGAATAATATAGTTGACCGTCATAATCAGGATAAAGCCGAACAACGATTGGTAAAGCCCCGCAGCAGTCGACATCCCAATATCAAACGTTACTTTCAGCGAGCGGTACACATACGTATCCAGAATGTCCGTCGCATCATACAGCACGCCGTTGTTGCCGATTAATTGATAGAACAAGTCGAACTGTCCTTTCATAATGCTGCCGAGAGCGAACAGCAGCAGGACGACGAATGTCGTTTTCAGCATCGGAACCGTAATGTACCAAATCCGTTGAAAAATGTTGGCGCCGTCAATTTTGGCCGCTTCGTAATATTCATCGCTGATGCCTGTAATAGCAGCCAGATAAATAACCATGCTGTAACCGAGGTTTTTCCATAGATAGAACAAAATAATGAGCGGTATCCATACCCAAGGCGTGTTGTATACATCAACCGGCTCAATGCTGAGCTGCTTGAGCAGCGTGTTCAAGAATCCGCTTTCATAGTTGAACAAATTGTACACGATAACGCTCAGGATAACGAAAGATACGAAATAAGGCAAAAACATAACAGATTGCGTCAGCTTCTTGAACCATTTCGATTTAAGCTCGCTTAGCAGAATAGCCAGCGCGATGGCAAGCACATTGCCAAGCCCGATGAAGGCTATATTATAGCCAATCGTATTTAAGGTCAGTTTAGTCAAAATGCCGGATTGCCATAAAAACTTGAAGTTTTCCAGCCCAACGAATTCACTATTGAATAAGCTCGTATTATAATCGAACCTCGTGAAAGCGTAATAGATGCCGACCATCGGTAAATAGGAATTGATGATGAAAAATAAAATCGTCGGCAGCAGCATGAGAAATAAAATGCGGTTGGTGATCAGCTCGTGAAAAAAACCTCTTCTCGTATTCATGCAGGCTATGTCTCCCCTTTCAGCTTTCAGCTTTGCTTTTTCTTTTTTCATTTGTACGATGCGAGCTGCAATTGCCCTCATGCTCACTTGCTCATTTCTAGGCGACTGCTGCTGCTTGCGTCGTTCGTTGTGCCCTCAGTGTATAGCAGGCTCGAAACGCTCAGCTAGAGCAACATCAGGCAATTAGTGAAAAATGCTGCGAAAACACAGGTGAACGAATTGTACCTCTATGCATTTTTCAGCTTTTCACAGGCTGTCCACTAACGCTGCAAGATGTTAAAAACATAGAGAAAAAGCCGCTTTTCCCGGTGTGAACAGGAAAAACGGCTCTTCTATTGCAGCACCGCCTATGTCGATATCTGCAAGATCATGACGCCATATGGTTCGATTGTTACTGCGCCAGACAAGTGTTCACTGGTCAGCAAATCGGTGTATTCTACTTCTCCCAGCTCAAGCTTGGACTCAAAAGGATTATGATTCAGCACGAAAGTGTAAGCTTCCTCCCCTTTTTGACGCTGCGCAAGCTCGACTCCGGCATCCGCCAGGAGCGGTGCCCCGATGCCATGCTTATCGCAAAGCGTCTGCACAAGTCCGCTTAGCAGCTTCTGCTCAGGAACCGTCGCCACATAATAGGCTTCGCCTTCCCCGTAGCGATTGACGGTTAACGCTGGCATCCCCGCATAAAAATCGGACCCATAGCTGCCAAGGGCCTCTGCGCCCTCCAAATGAAGCAAATCGCATAGCAGCTCACACTCATAAGTGCCCCCGGCTATATGCCCAAACTGCTCTCCCACTTCGATTGTGTTGCGCATATCCGGCGTCAAGCTGTCGATTTCTTCGACCCATACGCCAAGCAGCTTTCTTAACGCGCCTGGATAGCCGCCCAGCGTGACTAAATCATTTTCATTGACGATCCCGCTGAAAAAGGTCGTTATAAACGTGCCGCCAGCCTGCACGAACGCTTCGATGCGCTCGGCTACGCCTGGCTTCAGCATATACATGACGGGAGCGACGACGATTTTGTACTTGGAGAAGTCGCTGAGCGGGCTAATGACGTCCATTTGAATGTTTTGGTCGTAAAAAGCTTTATAATAGCGCTGCGCCTGCTCCAAATAGTTCAAGTCCACGCTTGGCCCGCTCGTGATTTCAACCGCATTCCAGTTGTCGATATCAAACAGCAGCGCCGCTTCCGCCTGTACCGTGGCATCCAGCAGCTTGTCGCCAAGCTTCTCCAGCTCGCGCCCCAGCTGCGCGCATTCGCGGAATACGCGCGTATGCTCATGCCCGACA
This sequence comes from Paenibacillus sp. BIHB 4019, assembly GCF_002741035.1. Taxonomy (NCBI): domain Bacteria; kingdom Bacillati; phylum Bacillota; class Bacilli; order Caryophanales; family Paenibacillaceae; genus Paenibacillus; species Paenibacillus sp. BIHB 4019. Next base: position 348,226 of record NZ_CP016808.1, read on the forward strand.
TGCTCGATGAGCGCTCCATGATATTTCTCGCAAGCGCCGATCGAGCGGCGCAGCTGGAAGAACATCACCGTGTCGGCGCCATGCGCGACCGCCTGGTAGCTCCACAGCCGCATGACGCCCGGGCGCTTGAGGCTGTTGTAGGGCTGCCAGTTTTGCTGGCTTGGCGTCTGCTCCATCAGCATGAACGGCTTGCCCTGCTTGAGGCCCCGCATATAATCATGGCGCATCGCCACATTGCCCATCGGCTCATTCATTTGCGGATAGCTGTCCCAGGACACGATATCCATCGCATCGCCCCATTTTTGCAAATCAAGGCCGTTGAACAGCCCCCAAATATTTGTCGTAATCGGCAAATCCGGCGTAATACGCTTCAGCTCCTCATACTCACCCTTATAGCAGGCTAGAAGGGAATCGGACATAAACCTTTTATAATCGAGTGCCATCGGCTGAAAATGGCGGTTGTCTCCGTTAAGGTTAGAGGGCGGCACAATATCTTCCCAGTCATACACCGTATGGCCCCAGAAGCTCATGTTCCACTCTGCGTTCAAGCGCTCGGTGGTGCCGAATTTTGCCTGCAGCCAGATACGGAAAGCTTCCGCGCAATGATTGCAATAGCAATGTGTGCCATACTCATTGTTAATATGCCAAATGAGCAGCGCGGGATGCTCTTTGTAGCGCTCGGCTAGCTTCGCCGCAAGAGCACGGGAGAAACGGCGGTATGTCTTGCTATTCGGACAAAAATTAGTACGGGAGCCATGCGTCCGCTTCCGTCCATCTACATCAACCGGCAAAATATCGTCATACTTGCGTGACATCCATGCAGGCTGTGCAGCCGTCGAGGTGGCGAGGCAAGCGTAAATCCCATTTTCAGCAATAAGATCCAGCAGCTTATCCAGCCATTCAAACTGATAGACGTCCTCGGAAGGCTGCAGCTTCGCCCAGCTAAATACCGGAAGCGTGACGACATTAATGCCCGCCTCCTTAAACAAACGCATATCCTCCTGCCAGATCGCCTCTGGCCATTGATCAGGGTTATAGTCACCGCCATACCAAATTTTTGGAAGCTTGGAATGAATCATTTTGTCACTTTCCCTTCGACTTATCCATATTGCACTGCGAATTCGAGGAAAAGTCTAAAGGAAAGCATTAGCTTTGTCATCTGAACGTATTGGTTTTGCCAAAAAGTTCACTCCAGTTCGGTTTGTTCACAGCGATCAGAGCAAGGTCGTTCAATTTTATGCATAGAATACATTGTACGGTTGGCAAAGTGAAGTTTATAATATGAACAGAGATGCATGAGGGATCAGGTGAACAAACTGACATATGCGCATAATCAGGCAACCGATATCTAAACCAATTAGAGACTTATAAAAAGTAAGCGCTTACTAAGAAAAGAGGGGGACAGCTATGAAAGCAAACGCATGGAAAAATAACGGAAAGCTCTACAGCAGGTTTCTGCTCAGCATTACATTATGTATCGTATTGACGCTGCTTATTTCGTCCTTCTTCTATTACCTTGCTTATACAAGACTGGATCTAAAGCAGGCCTATTTATCCGACGTCAGCAGCCTGACCCGAACGAGCCATGAAGTGAATAGCATGACGGAGAGCGCCCAGTCGCTCACCTTCCAGCTGTACCGGACGTTTACGATTTCCAAGCTGCTTTTTTATACGAAGCCTAATATTTATGATGTGACGGCAGCAATGAATGACTTGACCAATTACTTGAGCTCCATGCCGTTTATTGAGTCGATATATGTATACAATTCAGCCAACAATCAATTTTACATTGCCAATCGTTCGGGGCAAAGCGGGATTTTTACCAAGGAGGAAATTTCCGATAAAGGCATTTTACAGACGTTAGACGATTTCCAGACGTATAAGCCGTTTACGCCGATTCCACGCTCCTATGTGCCAGAGGATGCAGACAGTCCAGTATTGCCTGGACAGCCGTCACCCGTACATCATGTATATACTTATTTAGGCTATGATGCGGTCGGTAAAAATCAAACGATTAACTCGGCAGTCATCGTCAATATTTCATCGTCGTGGATTAATAAAGATATTGGAAGCGTCGCGAGCGAGTCACTCGGCAAATCGTTTATTATCGATGATCGCCAGCGCATGCTTTCGCGCGATACACTCGCCCCCAAATCGTTGAATAAGCAAGATAATGATATGCTTTTATCGCAAATTTTCGGACAACAGCAGCCGGGTTATATTGTGGCGCGATTTGACGGACAAAAATCGCTCATTTCCTATACGTCCTCGGATGCGCTCGAATGGCAATATGTTCGCGTCACGCCTTATGGAGAAATTACAGGAAAAGTAAGTGCCATTCGCAATACGACGCTTGCTATTGCCGCCGCGATTTTGGCTATCGGCCTGCTTATTTCCTGGCTGCTGTCACGTATGCTCTACCGCCCGATCCATCATATTATGGATAAAATGAATATGCTCGAAACAGAGCGGCGCAACAGCTCCTATACGATTAGACAAAATATTTTACGCAACTTGCTGGAAGGCGCGCAGCAGTTGCAGACGAAAACCCAGCTCGACAAGCTTGAGCAAAGCGGCATTACGTTTGATTTCACAAACCATTACCGCGTCGTATTAATTAAAATTGATGACCTAGAAGCGCTCAGGGAAACGCGGGGCAATGATCTGCTCGCTTATAAATTTGCCATTATGAACATTAGCTGGGAAATTGGGCTGAAGCATTACCGCGTCGAAACGGTTGATATGAATGAAGACAGCGTTGTGCTCATGCTTGGGCGCCTCGAATCGACGGAGCAGCCGGATGATGAGCTGCTGCGGACGATGCTGCTGCAAATTCAGCATTCGAGCCTGGAATATTTGCGGATAGGCATTTCTATGACGTACAGCCCGGAGGCGAACCAGCCTCAGCAGCTAGCCTCCCTCTATAAGCAGGTGAAGGAAGCTTCGCTGCACCGCTTATTTTATGGGCAGGGCTGCTTGATCTATTCGCAACAGATTATGGAGCTGAAAGCGAAGGAATATAAATTCCCCGTCGATAAGGAGAAAAAACTGACCGATGCGCTGATGGCTTCCAAAAATGTCGATGCCAAGCAGATTTTCGCCTCTATTGTAGAGGAGACGGCTGACTATCCGATTCACGTCGTGCAGCTCGCTATCTCGCATTTAACAATGACGGTCAATACGATTTTGTACACCATTCATAAAAATAACAGTCTAGAGGTCGAAACCGGGCTGAATACGAACATTCCATCACTCGATAAATTCGAGACGGTGGAGGAAATGAACGCCTTATTTTTCACCTTATTTGATGATATTCAGGCTAGGCTTATGGAGAAACGTACGGTTAAGCAAAGCGATCTCATTCGTAAAATCAATGAGCTGATTGAGCGCGACTTCGCGAACTCCAATCTATGCTTGAATTGGATTGCTGAGGAGCTGGATATGTCCTCCATCTATATTAGCCGGGTTTACAAGCAGCAGACGCTGACCGCTGTCGTCGACGTCATTAATCAGGTGCGGCTGGAGCATGCCAAAGATTATTTGGAAAATACGGATTGGTCCGTCGTCGATATCGCCGACAAAAGCGGCTATACGAGCAGCTCTTATTTCCATCGCATGTTCAAGAAAAGCTTCGGCGTCACCCCCGCCGACTATCGCAAAACAAGACTCGCCCAGCATGGCTGAGCGGCATAGGCGAAAACTATAAACTTTATCTCCATTATATATTAGACCAATAAGTGAATTTATCCTATGATGGGTTGTATAGCGCCGAAGGGAGCGAGCAACTTGTCCATCTATGACTTTCAAGTTAAAACGATAAACGGAGATTGGTTGGATTGGTCAGCCTATCAGGGGAAGGTTGTCCTCATTGTTAATACGGCGAGTAAATGCGGTTATTCCAGCCAATTTGCCGCGCTCCAGCAGCTTTACGAAACCCATCACCAACAGGGACTCAAGATACTGGCTTTCCCCTGCAATCAATTTAATGACAAAGAACCAGGCAGCGATGCTGAAGTAAAAGCCTATTGCCAACAAAACTTTGGCATTACGTTTCAAATGCTCAGCAAGGTGGACGTTCGAGGCGAAACGGCTCATCCTTTATTTCACTATTTAGTGAGTGAAGCTCCGTTTCACGGATTTGATATGCAAACCCCGAACGGCAAGTGGCTGGACCAGTTTTTACGTGAAAAATACCCCGATCTGCATGCTGGAGATGGAATTAAGTGGAATTTCTCCAAGTTTCTCATTGATCGCAGCGGTCGAGTCGCAGGCCGTTTTGAGCCGACTGTACTACCGCATGAGCTTGATTCAGCGATAAGTGCTTTGCTTAAAAAAAATGAAAAGCAAGGCATTTAGCTCGTCCATCCGAGCTAAATGCCTTGCTTTTTCACAATCCTTCGACCTTCGAGCCGATCCGTCTATGTACCATCGTTTGATCACTTTGGAATAAACTGATTAATCCAGCCGCCGAAGCTTTTCGGATTTCTCGTTTGAATCAAGACGACGCCTTCGCCACGGAATCGGCACACAACGCCTTCGCCACTTGTAATGCTGGATAACCAGCCGTTAGCAGCCTTCTCGATCCGGTAATCCATATAATCAGGCCATGCAACCAGATGTCCGTTATCAATGATAACTTCCTCGCCTGCAGCAAGCTGCACGGCATGAATCGTGCCGTAGGAGGAAAGAAACACCGTTCCTTTGCCGCTAATTTCAACGATAAAGAAACCTTCGCCTGACAAGAAACCTTTCGCCAGGTTTTGCATCTTCGTGTTAACCTCAATACCCGGCGTCCCAGCCAAGAAACCATCCTTCTGCACATACAGCTTGTACGACCCATCAAGCTCAATCGATTCAATATCGCCAATCGCTGCAGAAGCAAGCAAGGCTTCGCCTGGGCCCCGTGTGGCAGACAGCTCTTGAAAGAAAAACTTCTCGCCGCTCAGCATCCGTCCAAGGCCGCGCATAATGCCGCCATCGAGCGTACCTTTCAGCTCAAGGTTTGGCGACATCGATACCATCGCACCCGACTCTGCTTTAATCGTCTCGCCGCGCTCCAACTGCACCTTCAATAAGGGAAAAGCGCCGCGATATAAAATTTCATGTCTCATTTCAATATATTCCTCCGATCATTCGTACTGCCTCAAGCTTGCCGATGTTGGGCCGCTTTCTAAAAAAGCGGTCCACTCATCATCATGCTGCTAAGAAACTTCAAGGAAGCACCACGCAAATTTAGTATGCTCCATTTTTTCTTCAATAGCTGACGCACGCGAAATAACCGTGACTTAATGGTGCCGACAGGAACCTGTGTTTCTTGGCTAATTTCATCAAGCGACATATCGTAAAAATATCGCTTCACAACCAGCTCCCGATCCTTGTCAGACAGTCCCTTCATCACTTCGGATAGCTCCTCGGACAGCTCCTGCTCCAAATACACATGCTCAGGCCCTTTATCCAAGCTCGGCAGCGTTTCCTTGAGCGGCCATTGCGACATAAAGTAATCCGGCTCTGCATCCAAAGAGACGCTTCGGCGCGTCTTGCGTTTTCTGAGCGTATCAATACATAAATTAATCGTAATTTGAAAAATCCAGGTCGTGAAGTTTTTCGAAGGGTCGAACTTATCGATATTCGTCAAAAGGCGAATAAACGTCTCTTGCAGAACATCTTCGCTTTCCTGACGGCTGCCAAGCATCCTATAAGCAGTTGAAAACAGCCTATCATAATAGACCTTTGTAATTTCCGCGAAAACCAACGGGTCCTTCTCTTTGATCCGAACCGCTAACTGGGAAGCATCCATAATTTCTCTCCAAACTTAAATAGGATAATAGACTTTAACATTGGCATTACCGAATTTTGGCGATATCCTCGCCCGCCCTCTTATACGCCTTCACAAGCTCCTGAATTTGATTAAATTCACTGTCTCCCGGCCCAAGGCCATCCATAAACATTTTCTGCAGCACCGATTTGAAAAGGGTTGTCCGCTCTTCAATGAAGCTGCGTTCCAGCTCCAAAATTTCATCCAGTGTATGGCTGTTAATGAAATCATCCAGCTCGCTTCGCTCCGCGCGGCCGCCGCCCCTATCACCGCCGTAACGCTCACCGCGCAGCCTCTCCGGCTCCGGCATAGGCTCCTCTTCCTCGTAAGGATTCAGATTAACCGAGGAACGAATCGACGATAAAATAATATTTTCTTTCGCGAGCATGATTTGGAACGACTTGTTTTGAAATAAATCGCTCATAACGCTGCGACACAAATCTCGATTTTTAAGTAAGATGCCATCGAAGGGATGAATGGTCCAATTATCATTCGAATAAAATAAATTAAATATAAATTTCTCGCTGCCAAAAACGTATTCTACGTTTATTGTATGTTCATCCAGCATTTCAAATGAAAAATCCAACATTATCGTTCCCTCCATACGAGCAGCAGGCCCGAATTCTTCCGATAAGTCAATTTTACCAAATGATCCGCCATTACGCTAATATTATATAAAATTCGACTCTATTCTCGTTTTCCATAGAACGATAACAATGGCCGCATCTTCCTGTACTACAGAAAATACGGCCCTGCCCACGATTATAATTGGTTATGCTGCTCTAAAATGGCCTCTACCCGTTCGCTGGTGGCAACGATAATCAACGTTACAATCAATAAGCCGAGCGTGCCTACTGCAATCAAAGACAACCATCCTCTCATTCCATCGCTTTTGTTAAGCCTATGAATGAGTGGCGCCATCTATGTGTGTCCTTGCTAAAATAGAACGAGCCTCCTGCTATATTTAGCTGAGCAGCCTGTCTATATCGTTTCCGCCAGCAGCTCCGCTGCTAATGGCCGCTTGCGATTGTCCGCCTGTATCCAAGCCTAGACGCTTCGACATGCTTTGGTTAATTTGTGCCAGCTTCTCCGTATGGGTTTTGCAGGTCGCGATAATGTCGCGATTGGATTTCTCCGATGTGTCGAGCGCTGTAATCAGGTCGGCAATCGCCGTGTTGACAGCCTCCAGCGACATCGCTGGTTTTTTGAGCAGCTCCGCCGACTTTTCCGTTGACGTTTTGAGCAGCTCAGCATTGCGCTTGAACTGGTCTTCAATCGTGCTGTTTACACTCTCGACTGCATTTGCGATTTTTAACTGATCCTCAATAGCGAGCGTGATCATTGCCGAAACCGTAATCAGATTAGACGCTTTATAAATGCTGTTGTTGACCGCATCAATCAGCTTGTCGCTGTTGTCATTGACGATGTCCGTCGCAGCAACTGCCTGATTGAACAGCAATATATCCTCGGTCATCGACTGGATGCGGGTGACGACTTTACGCAAGCCGCGCTCCAGATACGTTTTGCGTTGTTCATTTTCCGGCTTGGCAATTTCCGTTTCGAATAACTCCTTGAGCTTGTTGCCCATGGCGATCTTCTCTTGCAGCGAATAAATTTCCTCAAGCGAGCTGCGCTTGAGCGTACGCATATTCACAATGCTCTCCTCAAGGCCATCCTTGCCGTCACGCAGCCCCTGTACAATCGCATCAATATTCGTCCGCACGGACTGATATTTATAAACGTAATTTTTCACAGGGGACTTGCGGATCAGCTTGCCGATAAAGCCGACGTTTTTACTTTGCTGCAAAGATTCGCATTCATTACGCAGCGACAAAATCAGATTCGATACTTGGCTGGACCCGCCTGACATGAGGGTGGCGACCGGACGTTCCAGCTGCTTAAGTGTCGCGCCCGCACGCTCCTGCGTCTTGGCGCCCAGCTTGCCCATCTCGTCCATTAAGCCATCGAGTGAGAGCGTATCGGCCTGCGCTACCTTCTGAATAATGACGGCCGCTTCCTGGACGGCCTTCTGCTCGTCTTCTTTTTTCAATTGAATCGTTTGTATGGACACTTAAGTTCCCTCCCCACGGATTTTCAATCTAATAGGCCATTAAAACTCCGAGTAGTTGTAGCGTTTGTGAATAACCTCCGCCTTGGTTTGCAGCTCCATCAAATCCTTGTGTTCAATCGTTGCAACAATTTCAGAAATTTTGGTATTAATATCTCTCAGGCCATTTAGCAAAATGCGGCGGTTTTTCGTTTTGGCATCGCCGCTCAGCCTTAAGAAAGGATTGATGACGCTGTTCAGCTCCTTGAGCACCAGCCGTCTGACCGTATGATTAATTTCATCATTATTCAGTTCAGTCAGGAGCGGCAATACTCGGTGCAAACGGAGAAAAAGCGAACAGGACTTTTCCACAATTTCATTGTCCAGCGTATTTTTCTGCCCTTCGGATATAACCATATCCTCCAGCACTTCCAAATACTCCAGCACGGGATCAAATATCGGGCTAATCGCCGGTGCTGGTGCAGATGCAAATGCCCCGCCTCCGCCAGAGGAAGAAGGCTGCACAGCTTCTGGCAGCTGCCCAGGCTCAGAAGAAGCACGGGCTGGCGACGGAATTGCATCGATAATATTGGTTTTGCGCAGCAGCCGCTTCTCATCGAGCACGACACCCACGAGTGTAGCTGCGACTGGAATAAGCACTGTAATAAATTCTGGCAGCAGCCAGCTTGTTGCAGCGGCAATAACAAGTCCGATTGCCGCTCCGATAATCGAGCGTTTTTGAATCACTCTCTCACCCTCCAACCTGCTGTGCCACTCGCTTCTATTCGAATGCTGTCATTCGCATCGGCTGCTCAACGTGGCTCGCCAGTACGCCATACTCAGGCGTCAGCTTGTCCACCTCTCCTCCAAGCGCCAGCTTGACCGCCAGATAAGGAAAGTTGATGCCGCTCAGACAGGAAACATGGAGACCGCCAGACATCCGCGGATTAATCTCCAGAAGCTTGGGCACTCCATTTTTATATTTCATTTGTATATTATAATTGTAAGGGATTTTGTACGTTTCTGAAACCCTTTGGGCAATTTCCAGTAATTCTGGCACATTGTCGAGCAGGCGCAGACGCCCGCCGGCTTTGCGGCGCGGAACTGCAGCAAGCAGCTCGCCGTTCGGCGCAGCTAGGCAATCGATGCTGTATTCAAACCCGTCAAGCAGCTCCATCACCATCAAATCTCCAAACTGCGGGACAGTCGATAAGGTACGGTACACCTCTTCAAACGGCAGCGCGCGTGAAACCGAGCCGAACAAATCCGCCAGCTTGTCGCGCTCATTGTCAATGATGCGGAAGCCTTGTCCACCTTCGCCATCCGTTGGTTTAAAGCAGACGCGATGCCCCTTGGATACCAAATCGTCATAGGCCGCCTTAAACTGCTCTGCCGTTGAAACCACATGATAATCAGGAATGACCATAATGCCGCTCTCGCTCACCGATTCATAAAACTGATCCTTGACCATCAGCTTGCCGAGCAGCTCCTCATCCTGGATAGCGACGACTTTAACGCCTATTTCATCAAAACGCTTGATGCTCTTCACTATATCCAGCATATTCAGTCTTGGGACGAACACATCTATTTTATACCTTAAACAGAAATCAATGCAAAAATCAACATAAGCCTCGCCTTTGACAGAAGGCTCAACCTCCGCCACATCGCAAGCTTGCAGCGACATATGCTTCGGATCGGAATGCGTGCCGTACAGCTCAAAGGCTGCTCCGTCGCTATTGTTACGAATCGCATTCATATAATGATAAGCGACCGAAAACCAGCGGTTGAACCATACTTTTGTTACGTTGCTCATACGTTTGCCTTCCTTTCGACTGCTGCTGCTGTCTTAAATTCAGCCATGACGGTGGACACAAAGTCCAAAATTTGCTGCGAAGCCATAATGCCCGAATGCGTTGTAAACGTGTAAGCCAAATTTCCCGGCTCGCGCTGCTCCTGGCGAAACAGCTCGCCGTGCCTTGGGGCAATCGCATGACTTGCCGCGTCTAGCAGGCACTGGTCCAGCAAGGAATCGCCGGAGGCAGCAACGACCGTCGCTCCAAGCTGCTGCTTCAAATGCAAGAGCGCCGCGCTTTTGCTCACCTCATTTGGCACGAGATAAATTTTGCGTCCTTGTACCGACACTTTCCAGCCAAGCGCCGTAATTCGTTCCACAGCCCGGCTCACCTGCTCGGTTGGCATCCGCTCGCGATCAATGACGTAGGCGAAAAAAAGCTCATCGCAATAACGCTCGCCATGAATCCAATCCGTGCTCGCCACCTCATCGAAGATCGCTTTAATTTCCGACGCCGGAGCCGCACTAGCCGCAATAAGCGTCTGGATATGCGCGCTCCATTCTTCATTCCTTACGCCATTTACCAAAATATTGCCGCCATTGCTCGTGATCGCATAGGTTGGCGCTATATGGTCGCGGAACAGCTCAATTCGGTTGTACTGCTCCATCGTCCGGGTCGTCACTGGAATAAAATGAACCTCCTGTGCAATAGCTTGCAGCAGCGGCAACATTTCCGTCAAAAAATACGACAGCACTTGACCATCCTTCGTTTCTGCGGGCATCACGAGCCCCGAGCCCTCCGCGCCATCCAGTCCCATCGATCTCGTGGAATAAATGAGCGTCTGATCAAGATCACTGGCGAAAATCATACAGCTTCCTCCTCGGCAGAAGCAGCAATATCCGCCTTTTTATTTTTCGGTTTAATAATGCCGCAGCAGGAATACGTCAGTTCAGGAAATACTTCCACTGGAACGCCGCGATCGCTGGCCAGCAGCAAAATATGCTGAAGCCCCTGGTTGTCCAAGCGGTCCACGAGAATCTTCCAAGGCACGCGCCGCAGCAGCACCCGTGTCGTCTCTCCAACGCCCGGCTTCACCAAATTAATATCCTCGATGCCGTAAAGTTTTTGAATCGCTTTAATATCCTTCAGCCCCTGCCAAGTTACCTCAGCCTTCTCGTTCATCAGCTTCACAGCTTCCTGCTTCGCCTGCTGTGAGATTTGGCTGAAATACGCGGATACCGTATCGATGAAATGATTCGACAAATCATCCTTCATCCATTCCTTATAAAACTTCGCCCCGTGAAAATCATCCGGCCCAATGATATCGCCGCGAAGTACCGTGCGGCTCATCAGCCCGGACACGGTAGAATTAAGGCAAGCACTCGGAATGAGGAAATCTTCGCGGGTGCCGAATATGCTTGAGCTGCAGGCAGGATCTGCCAGTACCGCAAGCTCCGCATCCAGCTGGGTGCCGTACTTCTGCTTGAATGTGTTGCAAGCTTCAATCAGCACTTGAGTAATGGCGCCTTTGCCTGTCCAGCCATCCACGAATTGAAGCTTTGCCTCCGGGCCATGCTGCTGCAAAATATAAAGCAGCGCATTTTCATCAATGCCCTTGCCGCGAATGATCGAGATGCTGTAGTGCGGCACATCAAGCCCGCATCGCTCTGCTATGTAGCGCTTCATCAGAATGCCAATTGGCGTCCCCGCTCTCGCTAAAGAAACGAGCACCGTCTGCTTGCCGCTGCGCGCTACTACCTGTTCGGCTACGATGCCAGCAGCCAGTGCTACCCGCTTTGCCGATTCCGTCAATGTCTGGTGAAACAGCTGGATGTATTCCGGCGTCGGCTGGTATTCTACAGGCAGCATTTCCGAATAATGCACACCGGATTGGATCGCTTCCTCGCGATCCTCGGTTCCCCGCTCCAGCTGCACATCACTCAAATCCTTCAATAGAAAAACGACGTCGGACGGCTTATAGCTGCCAAGCGGCTTTGGAGCCCCGATCGGTTTTTGCAACCGTTGTTCAAGCAAGCTTCTGCTCATGCCTTTTCCTCCTTATGACTGCCCATTGATGGACCGCAAATAATGACATTGATTTGCTGGAATCCGCATGCTTGCAGCGCCGACAGCAATGGAGCAAGACGATCCTCCGGCCAGTCGCGCTCTGCAAAAATAAAGCAATCGTCGTATTGCAAGGCACCGACATTATAAAAAAAGTTCCTCACCTGCTCATCTTCCGGCGATGGAAACGCTTGTCCCGATTTAATCGCATAATCTGGCTTGTCAATGGGATGAACCGGGCTTCTCGTCGTTGAGTGGTAGCTTACACCTTGCCCCAGCTCCGCCGCTATTCGCATCGGTATATACATAAACTCGCCTGTGCCTAGGCATAACGTACGCTCACCCGCTCTAAAGCTTCTCAGCTTGGCCCCAGCCTTTGCAATGCTTGCATCCAGCGTCCTATTCTCGCAGGAACGAACGCCGAAGCGCCCCGTTCCTGCCACATAAGGCGAAGCATTCACTGCTCCTGCTGAATCAACCGAGCTGTAGGATGCGAGCTCGAACAGCTCGTCCAAATACACTTTATTCAGGCGACCGCTCGCATGTGTTTCAGCCTGAGTCTGAGCGCTGGCCGCTACCTGCTCGGGCGAGCTGCCTTCCGCCCTAATTGCGCCTTTCATCAGCGACAATACTTCAATCGATACGCCAAGCTCCTGTGCGGCTTCCGCAAAACGCTGCTCATCCGCTTCAGTTCTCCAGTCGAGCAGCGATGCTACTATATATTGTTGACGGGGAAATTGCCTTTGGATATCCCGTATTATGTTCAAGGCTGTTTTACCAGTCGTGAGCTCATCATCGACGAGAACGATCGGCTCGTTACCGTTAAAAAAGGCCGTATCTAAAGCGTAACAGCGATGTGCAACCGCGTGGGAATGCTCCTCTTCAAAGCTAATGAGCGATTCCATCGCCGGAATCTGCTCTCTAGTCGTATGAAGATAGGTACAGTCCTCACTGAACACGCGATACATGCTATGCCCAAGTGCTGTTGCTGTTTCTGCAAAACCGATAAACAGCGCTTGCTCAGGGAGCTTTAGATTAGCTTCAATCACTTGATGATACACCTGCTCTGAACGCCCCGGGTTAGTCAAGCCTTCGATAGCAGCATCCAGCAGTTCATTAGCCAGAGCATGCTGCTGTTCATCCGCAGCGTACCTTTTATAAAGCAGCAGAGACAATGCCGCGCCGCTAAGCAGCGAAGTATAAGGATTAACAGGAAGATGCTTGCCCAGCACTTTGCTGACAAACAGAAAGGCCCGCTTCTTGTTCATGCGCGCTGCCATGGCAAACAGCGTATCCGGGGATAAGCCGAATGGATTTGCTGTTACCGTTACCGATACTTTAAGATCATCTACAATGTTATACGTATGCTTGCTCCTGGCTTGCGAGTAAGGCGATAAAATGTTGTTCTTCATGCAGCACCCCGTATATTTTTGATCTTGCAATTACGCGATTAGCCCAATTCATATGGGGTTTCACTTCATTCATTTTGTTGGCATAATCGCTCTTGAGTACGCCGACATAGCCGTTATGGCTGGCAATAATGCTTTGAGCATCAATATATTCTTCATACGTCACCGCATAGAGCGATTGCACCGGCCGAATATGCGACGGGTGGATAATCGTTTTGCCAATAATGCCGTTTTCCTTGTCCATCATAACTTCGCGCAGCAGGCCATCCGTTTCCGGTGCTGCCGAATGCCGCAGGGGCCACCGCTCTCCTCTTCCAGACAGCTGCTCCGGCTGTAGAGGAAACAATGATGGGACAGGAGCCTGCTTGCTGCTCGAAAAATATTCCCATACGGGTCCCGAGATGACATAAGAGGCGTCCATTCGCCCAAATATATTTATAATATCCGCCATACAATCGCGAACAGGAAGAATATCGTATATGGTCATGGTCTTGCTGCGGCGCAGGCCAAATAAGCTGGAGAAGTCTGTCGCTCCAATACGCACATTGAGCACATAACGCTGATAACGATCGAGAAGCTGCTTAATGGCCAGCAATTCCTCCAGGCGTGTCTCACGATAAATGATAGCAGGCGTTTCTAGTATGGGCAGCCCATAAAGCACCGGCGAGCCAACACTTTGCTGACGGTTAAATGCAGCGATTTGACTAAAAAAGGCTTCGCCATTTGCTGTTGTAAATTTCGGAAAAATAAAGCCGGTAATCAGGCTGATCTTTTCTTCCAGCCGCTCGATCATACGGGCAAGCTGCTGCGCGCTGCGAATGCGAATAAATAGTAGAGGAAGATGATCGCGCGATAACGAACCAATTTTCAAAAAAGAGGATAAACGAAAAATTTGCTGCAGCAGGGACTCCTCTGCCATCTCCACCAAATGGTCGCCAACCGCATCCTCCAGGTCAATGACCATCGTCGTCAAACCTTCATGCTTGCGGTTTAAAATATCTTCGGAAATCGTTGGGCGGGTAGCCGGACAATACAAAGCAGCTCCGACGGCATAAGCGAGAAGTTCCCGCTCCGTCGTATGATCAAATGGGGTAGGTGCCGAGAAGAAAACCGCTTCTTCTTCCTCCCAGGTAAAATAATCAAAGTATCGCATTCCGGTTTCCTCCTGATTCATTCCAGTAATCGACACTGTTCCAATTACTCGGCCCCGATCGCCAAATACGCGATCTACTCATAAAAAAATAATCCCCCCTTTAACCAGGAGGGATTAAGGGATCATTACCCGCATAAACCGCTATTTAAACATGGTCTAGTTGCTGTTTGAAGTACCCTTCTTTTGTTTCATCAGGCTTAGTACGATCGTACCGCCAAACAGAAGGCCAATTAGGCCAAAGAAGTAGAGGTGTGGGATCTCGATATGGAAGGCCCCTAAAATCATTTTAATTGCGATTAACGCAATGAGGAAAAATGCCGTTTTTTCCAGCTCAGGAATTTTCTCAATCAGCTTGAGGAATACTTGGGCCACGCCGCGCATCATCAGAACGCCGAGAATACCGCCAAGGAACAATACCCATACTTCCTTGCTGACGCCAAATGCCGCGATAACGCTATCGATACTGAATGCAATATCCATTAATTCTACAGCGATAACCGTTCTCCAGAACGATTGCCCTTTGTTTTCAACACTGTCTTCGCCGCCGCCCTTGAACAATCCTTTATAAGCGATGTACAAGAGATAAGCCGCACCTAGGAATTTGACGGCTGTGAACGTAACCAAATACGTTCCAAAGCCAATCGCCAGAAACCTGAAAATATATGCGCCCAAAATACCGTAAAACAACGCTCTCTTTTGCTGTTCCTTCGGTAAATGCTTAACCATAACAGCGAGCACGAGCGCATTATCGGCGGACAAAAGTCCTTCCAATATAATCAGTGTTCCTATAATTCCCCAGCTGACAGGGTCGGAGAGGGTATTTACTACTTCATTCCAATTAAAGAAATGTCCGTAGTTCTCCACAATGCTTTGAAAAAAATTCGTTAGCCAGTCCACTTCATTCTAACCTCCATTTTATTTGCTTCCTGCAACCCAGCTGAGACCCCAATCGAAAGCACTATCAAGCTTCCGATGCCCTTCAAAATAACGAACAATCCGCTCAATGCTGAACGTTTCATTGTTCACATTCGTAATCATGGCAATTGCACACATCGCCTGTCCATTGTCGTATTCATCCAGCTTAACGACAATATCCGGGCCGCCTTGCTGGCTAAGCGTAACGACTCCATCAGCCTCGGACCAGCGCGTCACCCCTTTGTAAATAAAGGTGAAGATGAGCAATCGCTTGATTTCCTTAATTTTCTCTCCGTTAATCCGGATATTTTCACCCGTCGTCACTGAGCCTGTCCGATCATCGCCATCCAGCATCACGTATGGCGCTCTGTTCAGGGAACCGAAGCTGTTGCCAAGTGCTTGGATAACGCCTTTGCTGCCATCTTTCAACTCATACATGCAAGCGAGGTCAAGATCAATACCCGTACGTTTGAACAATCCGCCGCCGGCTTTCTGGTTCCAATTGAGGTTAACCAAAATTTCGCCCAAGCCGCCGTTTTGCTTCGTCAAATTAATGACGTCGCCCTTCTTCTTCAGCTCAATTTTGGAAAAATTGATTTTCGGCGCTTCTGAAGTCGGCTGCTGCGACGCAGCAGGAGCAGATGGTGCAGGCGCTGGCGTAGAGCCAGGCCTTGGCGGAATGACAATACGCGACCCATGCGTCTCCTGTGGTTTAGGAGGCGCTGGCGGAATCAGCGGATTCCGTGGTGCAGAAGACGTCTGCGGTGCAGGCGGTACTGGCGGCGCAGGAGGAGGCGTAGGAGCAGCAGGAGCTTTGGGCTCGTCCTTCACTTCAATGCCGTAGCTTCCGCATAAGTCTTTCAGCCCGCCAGAATAGCCGGCCCCAATTGCATTAAATTTCCACTCCTGATTGTACCTGTAAAGCTCGCCGATAACAATTGCATTTTCCACCGAAAAAGGCTCGCGCAGATCATAACGAATGATTTCCTGGCCCGTACTTTCATTCAGAAAACGTATGTATAGGCCGTTTACCCCGCTGAACTGCTGATTCCGTTTTTCCCCATCATAAATGGTCAGCGTAATGGCGATTTTCTCAACTGCAGCGTCGGTACGGGAAAGATCAATCTTGAACTGCTTGCGGTCATTGCCGCCCGGCGATTCGATATAGGATAAGAAAGCGTTCGATGGATTGCCGTAAAACAGCAAATCATTGTCGCTTCGCACCTTGCCGCCTGCAGCTAGCATAAAAGCGGAAGTATCGATTTCGAAGGAGGAAGGGGCTGACCATCCCAGAGCAGCCGTAATCCGGGTCAAACCCGGATTAGACTTGGTTACATCAGCTTTCTGCCCCTTTACGAGCGCTACCGTCATACCTCTAGGCCGTAATTGCGGCAAAGATCGGCTAGACCGCCGGCGAAGCCACTTCCAATCGCCTGGAACTTCCAATCGTTCTCATGACGGTAAAATTCGCAGAATACAACTGCCGTTTCCGTCGAAAATTCTTCGCCAAGGTCAAAACGGAGCACTTCGTTGTTATTCGCCTCATTGACTACTCTTACGAAAGCGCTGCTCACTTGACCGAAGTTTTGTTGGCGAACAGGAGCATCATGAATCGTAACTGTTATGCCGATACGCACGATATGTGCTGGAACCTTGCTGAAGTCGATAATGACTTGCTCATCGTCGCCTTCACCTTCGCCTGTCCGGTTGTCTCCTGTGTGGAATACCGCACCGCCATAAGTTTCTCTATTATTATAGAAAATAAAATCCTCGGCTCCCTTGGCCTTTCCATCAGCATGGAGCAAAAATGCAGAAGCGTCAAGGTCAAATTCGCTGCCGCCTGCATATTTATTCGTATCCCAGCCTAGACCGACAACGACCTTGGTCAACCCCGGATTTGTTTTTGTGAGATCAATACGTTGGCCTTTAGACAAGTTAATAGACATATGATTTCCCCGCTTTCTAGAAGAGTTAGGTTATAGAGGTTGGATAGGTAGAAAAAAAGCTGTAAAGGGGCTGGCCCTCCCCTCCCGCCCTATCGCATGCGAGAAAAAAGGACCTGCCCCTGCTTGTATGCTTTTAAACGTTAGTTCAAGCCGTAGTCGCGAGCCAGTCCGCCCAAGCCGTCTTTATAGCCGCTGCCGATTGCGCTGAACTTCCATTCGCCGCTGTGACGGTACAGTTCGCCGACAACAACGCCCGTTTCGATCGAGAAATCTTCGCCTAGATCGAATTTAATCAATTCTTCGCTGCTTGCTTCATTTACAATGCGGATATATGCATTGGAAACTTGTCCAAAGTTTTGGTTGCGCGCCTCAGCATCGTAGATTGTAATAGCGAAAGCAACTTTTTCTACATTAGCAGGCACAGCCGCCAGTTCTACTTTGATTTGCTCATCGTCTCCGTCGCCTTCGCCCGTGCGGTTGTCGCCTGTATGTACGACGGAACCGTTCTCATTGGAAGTATTGTTGTAGAATACGAAGTTTTTCTCGCCTTCTACTTTACCCGAAGCTGCCAAAAGAAATACCGATACGTCGAGGTCAAATTGGCCGCCGCCGTCATATTTATTCGTATCCCAGCCTAAGCCTACCAAAATTTTGGAAAGCCCTGGGTTTGATTTCGTCAAGTCTACTTTTTGGCCTTTGGATAAGTTAATTGCCATTGTCAAAAACCTCTTTTCATTTGAATGGGATGGGTATTACTTATATCGCGCCGCTAAAACATCAATATGCGGAGCATGGGCTCCTTCACCGATGGCGTTGAATTTCCATTCGCCATTGTGGCGGTAGAGCTCGCCTGTAATCAGGGCGGTCATGCCTGCGTAATTATCCGATAAATTAAACTTTACCAGCTCTTGCATATTATTCGCATTCAAGACCCGGATATAAGCCGAGCGGATCATGCCAAAATCCTGCTTTCTTGCTTCCGCTTCATAAATGTTGACAACGACTAAAATTTTCTCCACATCGGCTGGCACTCTCGCCAAATCGATGCCAATTTGCTCGTCATCGCCATCGCCCTCACCCGTAATGTTATCACCCGAGTGAATGACCGAATTGCAGGCACTTTGCTTATTATAGAAGCAGACGAGGCTTTCGCGGCTTGCCAGCTTTCCGTTAGCATTCAGCATCAGCGCCGAAGCGTCACAGTCAATGTTAGCCGCCTGCTTCCGTCCCATTCCGAAGAAGCTTTTCTTCTCTTGCACCGCTGGGTCCCAGCCAAGACCAACCATAAGCTTGGTAAGACCGGAGGTTCCTTTGGTCAAATCGATTTTCTGTCCCTTAACCAGATTAATACTCATGTTCGAGGTCACCTCCTTCCCACATCAGGCGAAGCAGCTTCGTCATCCGTGGCTTTCGTTTTGATTCTACCTTTTCTACGGATGTAGCGCCCAACAAGTTTCAGAGAATTTTGGCGAATCGTATAAAGATTTTATTAAGGGAAGGATATGCTGGAGTAACATGTCTTTTTTTAAAATAATTGCTTCGCTTTAGCTTCCTGAAGCCATGTCGGAAATTCAATAAGCAGGCTGTCATACAAGTCGTCATCGGAAATTTTATCGAGGTTTTGGACCTTGAGAAAATTCGCATTGTCGATATAACGGCCATCCAGATTGTCCAGCTCGTCCAAGAAATAGAAGCGCTCATTGCCTATGCCTACAAACTGGAAGAATATCCCCAGGCGTGACAAGCCGCGAATCAGCTCGCGCGTCTCCTCTTTGTCGGAGTTGTCCCCATCTGTGAAAAATAGGACATAAACGGGCGGGTCATTTTTAATTTTGGATGCATCAATTTCATATTCCGTCCGGCCGCCCAAACCGAGAAAACCGCCCTTGCGGGTAAGCTTCAGCGCCCCTGGATAATAAAAATCTGCGATCTGCTTCATGACACCCGCATATTGCGTGCCCATCTCAAGCTTATGCTTGCTCGTAATTTCCCGCTCTACGAATTGATAAAAATTCGCTTGATAAATTTCCCCAATTTCATGATTGCTCAGTCCAAAAGCGAATACATCTGCCGCACCGTTATCATCAAAATTCATCGCAAGCGCAAGCGCGCGCTCCGCCGTTTTTTGGATAATGCCGCTTCTGTACAAATTCGTCATCGAACCGGAAATATCGAACACGGCTGCCACGCGAGCAACCTGCCCACCTAGCCCCCGCTTGGTTAAGGAAATCGTTGCTTTCTTCTTCAAATCAATCAAATTGTCTTCCGCTTGCTTCCTTAGATCAATACTCAAAGAGATCCCTCCTTAGCTTGATACTGTTAACTATATCAAATCTAATATAAAATGACAAAAATCCCAAAGTACATTGCTAGTTTTTTGCTTTTTTCGACAAAAATGCATACCCGCTATCATTACCCATTTTTTGCTTCATTAAATCAGCTCAAGCGAATACTTTGCCCCGCGAATGGCGATACAGCTCTTCGTAGTACCCGTGCCGTCTCACCAGCTCTGAATGCGTGCCCTGCTCGGCAATTTCGCCCTTGCGCATCACAATAATGCGATCAGCCTTCATGACGGTAGAAAGGCGGTGGGCAATAATAATCGTCGTCCGTCCTCGCGATACGATCGCAAGCGCCTGCTCCAGCAGCTGCTCGCTATATGAATCCAGATTCGCCGTCGCTTCGTCAAGAATGAGAATTTTCGGCTGAAATACGATAATTCGGGCAAATGAAATCAGCTGCCGCTCGCCGGCAGACAAGCCGCTTCCCCGCTCGGACAGCCGCGTATTATAGCCATCGCTCATCCGCTTGATAATAGCATCTGCCCCAACTAGGCGGCACGCCTCCATAACCGTTTCCTCATCAATGTCCATATCGAACAGCCTCACATTATCCAGCACGCTGCCAGAATAAAGATAGGGCTCCTGTTGAACGAGCCCGACAATGCGGTGCAGCTGCGCTTGCTCGATATCACGTACATCCGTGCCGTCGATCCTCACGCCGCCAGAGCGAACATCGTAGAAACGGCAGAGCAGGCTGATCAGCGAGCTTTTGCCTGCCCCTGTCGTGCCGACGATGCCAATCCGCTCCCCTGGCCGGATATGCAGCGACAAGCCCTGAATAACAGGCGTCCGATCGCCGTAACCAAATACAACATGATCAAATTCAATATCGCCACGTACTTGCGCTTTCGCAAGCGCACGGGGCTTCTCCTTGTTTTCCACCTCTGGCTTAAGCGCAAATATGCCCCAGATGCGAGACACCGCAACCGTTGCCGATTGCAGCGTATTCCACTGCTGCGTAATCGTATTAAGCGGCTGGAAAAACTGGCGGATATACGTTATAAATGCGTAAAGGACGCCGAACTCGATTTGCTTGTCCAGCACCGCCATGCCGCCAAGCCACGTAACGAAAGCAATCGACAGATTACTTAATATATCGAAGGAGCAGCGAAACCATACCTGCGTCTTTACTTCCTTCATATTAGCCCGGAAATAACCTTCATTGCGCTCCGTAAATTCCCGCTGCTGCTCCTTCTCCTGATGAAAAACCTGGATCAGATTCATTCCGGCTAAGTTCTCAGCAGTAAAAGCTATGAGCCGGGAGAGCTGCGTCCGCGCCCGCTGATAGGTCCGGCGCATATAAGAGCGGAAACCGATGGCGATGCCCGCAATAATCGGCAGCAGAAGCAAGCAATAAAGCGCCAGCTGTGCATCCAATTGGAACATCAAAAATATAATGAACACCAGCGTCATGCCATCGCGCAGCACGCTCATCAGCACTTGGCTGAACAGCTGATTCAGCGATTCCGTATCGCTGGAAACGTGGGTAATCAAGCTGCCGCTTGAGGTGCGGTCAAAATAAGACATCGACAGCTTTGAAATGTGCTCGAACAGCTGCTTGCGGACTTTCGCCACAATGCTTTGCCCTGTGTATTGCAGCATATTGTTCTGCAGGTAGGTGAACAGCAGGCTCATAGCTGCTAACCCCAAATACAAGGCTCCTATACCGATAATGGAGCGATATTCCCCCTTGCCCGCCATCAAATGATCATCAATAATCACTTTCACGAGATAGGGCTGGAGCAAATCCGCCGCTATAGCAAGCAGCGTACAGAAGAAGATTAGCGTAAAGCTCCATTTATGGGGTTTAGCAAAGGCGGATAATGCCCGAAATGCCGACATATATTTTATATCTGGCTTCGGCTGGTTTGGACCCATTTGCTGATCAGCCCTCTGGTCAGCCTCCCAATTGCGAATGGAATTAGCCATCTGCTTCTCCCTCCTCCTGAATCGCGCACAGCGATGCGTATAAGCCCGGCTTCGCCGACAGCTCGGCATGGGTTCCTTGCTGCGCAATCGTCCCTGCCTTCATGACGATAATTTGATCGGCATGCTTGATCGCGCTAATTCTATGGGCTACAATAATCGTCGTTTTCCCTTTGCGCATCCTGCGTACCGTATTCATAATTTCCGTCTCGGTTACAGCATCGACAGCGCTGACACTGTCATCCAGGATCATAAGCGGCGCCTGCTTAATAAAGCCTCTCGCAAGACTCGTTCGCTGGCGCTGCCCGCCGGACAGCGTCACCCCGCGTTCCCCAAGCTTCGTCTCGAACTGCTCGGGAAATGCCATAATATTTTCAAAAATTTGCGCCTGCCTTGCCGATTCCTCAACAGCGTCCATTTCACGCCCCCGATCCGAAAAAGCAATATTATCGCGAATGGAGGTGCTGAATAGAAAGCCATCCTGCGGCACGTAGCCAATTTGGCTGCGCAGGCTCTCAAGCGTAATGTCGCGAATATCCGTCCCATCAAAACGAATGGTGCCCATCGGCGCTTCATATGTGCGCAGCAGCAGCTTCATAAGCGTCGTCTTGCCGCTGCCGGTCGCTCCCACGATGCCAATCGTCATGCCGGGCCGAATGTCCAGCTGAATATCGCGCAGTGCTGCTTCGCGAGCCCCCGGGTAAGTAAAAGACAGTCCCGCAACATGAATGCTCTTGCCCTGCAAATCAAGCGAAGCAGCCGCCTTGCTTTCCTGAATATCCGGCGTTTCTGACAGCAGCTCGTTCAGCCGCTCCAATGAGGCCCGCGAGCGCTGCATCGTATTAATCACGGTGCCGATTTGCTGAAGTGGGTTCATGAGCATCCGTATGTAAAGCGTCAATGCTACAAAATGCCCCAGCGACAGCTCGCCATTCACCGTTAAGTAGCCGCCTAACGAAATGGCTATAATTAAAGACAATGCGCCGAGAAAGGGGATAATCGCCTGAAAAATCGAAGATACCCGGACCAGACGAAGCTGGTTGTCCTTGATTTGATCTACGGTTGTGAAAAACCGCTCATTCATTACCGATTCAACAGCAAACTTCTTCGTTACGCGTATGCCCCCGAACTGCTCCTCCGCTGACTCGGTCATCGTAGCGAGCGAGGCCTGCACTTTTTTGGAACGCTGCATAATGACTGGCCCGAATCTCGTTACGATGAACGGAATCAGCAGCAGCGGCACGATGGAAGAGGCGAGCAAAAACAGCGGGATGCCGCTGTAAAGCATCATCGTCACGACGGCGAAAAACAGCGTCACCGCACTGGCCGTCTGATTGACGCCCATCGAGATCGACTCCCTCACCCCGGTGACGTCATTGACGACATAGCTCAGCAGCTTGCCGACGCCATTTTTCGAATAAAAACGTTCGCTTAGTCCGGTAAAATGCACAAACAGCTTGCCGCGCGTCAATCGCTCAAAACGTCTGCCAATGTACATAATGAGAAATTGCGCCACGCAAGCCAGCACAACATAGCTCGCGCCAATGGCGAGCAGCAGCAGGCTATAGTTTTGAATAAGCCCGCTCGATAAACCGTTATTTTGCAGCGCATCCGTAAACCTTCCCAATACCTGCGGGAAGAATACCTGAATGATACTGGATGCGACATGCAGCAGAACGGCAACCGCATACAAAGGCCAGCTTTGTCTTAGAAAATCGACTAAAATCCGCCCTTTTTTCATTCTGCATATCACTCCTTTGCCGGCTAACTATTTACTGCTATAGTATCCATTGTAACAGTTTATTCCCCTTTTGGGTCGAAAATGACGAAAAGACGGCTCGCTTGAGCCGCCTCCGCCCAGCGTTCAGCCTCTGACTGCCGCCTACAGCAGCCCTTTGCGATACAGCACGGTCAGCACGCGATAAAAGTCCAGTGATCCGCCTTCCGGCGTATCGATGACACCAGCAGCTACCGCAGCCGCAACTGCTGCTTTCGCCCATGCTGGCACCGCCATGCTGTGCTTTGCTTCTAATTCGGTTACCCGCTTCACCAGCGCATCAAACTGCTGGCGCTCCGCTTCTGTCATGGGTTCCCCCTCCTCTTCCGGCTTTCCCGGTTCTGGCTCAGGCTCTGGCTCCACTGGATCGCCCAGCAGCACTTTAATTTGCTGCAAAAAGCTTTCCCAACCGCCCGGCCGGCTCCGAAACGTATGCGGACAGTTTTTGCCGCTCCAGTGGTTATGCTGGACGACTGCCGTAATCGGCAGTCCGAGCTGGCGCAGCACCCCGGCAATGAGCGCCGCTGCATTCGCCTCCGCCTTGCTGCGGATGCCATCGGCATTTTCACAAATTTCGATGCCGATTGAGCTGCGGTTGCCCGGCCCATTGCCATCGCCTGCATGCCAGCCATGCTCGGTTACAGGCAAATGCTGCACAACCCTCGTATCATCCACCGTAAAATGCCAGGACACGGGCAAAGCTGCGGCAGCACTGCCTTTTAAATATTTGGCATGCGAAAGCGCATCCGCTCCCTTCGAGCTGTTCGCTGTATCATGTACCGTCACATATTTCGGCCCTTGAATGGCGATGCCGGGCCGATTGTTCCTGCCCGCCGGAATAAAATCCTGTATCCTTTCAGCCATCGTTCACCCTCCCTTCGGGTGCGAGCATCATTCACTCGCTCCTATTAGGAAGTGCAGCAGCACCATAATTGGTTTGTACACCTGCCTGAGGGCGGCAAAAAAAGGCGGGGAGAAGAGTGCTGCTTCACTCTTTTCCCCGCCCCGTTATTCAGCCACAAGCTGGCTCTTTATTTGCCAAGCAATATTTTCGCATATGGCGAGTCGATTGGCAGCATGATGACCGGCTCATTTTTGAGCGTCGTCACATAGCTGTCCAGCGTCCGGTAGAAATTATAGAACGCCGGGTCCTGCCCGTATGCTTTATTATAGATTTTCGCCGCCTGCTGCTCGCCCTCGGCAACGATTTTTTTCGCGTCGGCCTGCGCTTGCGACATCAGCTCGCTTGCGGTACGGTCAGCCTTCGCCGTAATTTTGCGCGACTCCTCATCCCCCTCGGACAAATAACGCGCCGCGATGGATTGACGGTCGGAAATCATCCGATTGTACACGCTCTGCTTATTGCCTTCAGGCAAATCCGTCCGCTTAATGCGCACATCAATTACCTCAACGCCATAATCGTCGCGCTTCAGCGCCTCAGCTACGTCGCGCGTAATTTCATCATTAATATTGCCGCGCTCCGTCTGCTCGCTAATAATATTATCGTAATTGACCTCAGACAGCTTGCGCCGCACCGAATTGTAGACCGCCTCATCAATACGCTGAACGCCAGCGCTTACCGTCTGCGCCGTTTTCAGAAATTGCTCCGGGTTCGTAATGCGCCATACGGTGTAATTGTCCACGATGATCGGCTTCTTATCCTTCGTCAAAATCGACGTTGGATTGCTCTCATACGTCATCTGGTATTTCGGCAATGGCGATACATTTTCGATAAATGGAATTTTCAGCTTGAGGCCCGGCGTTTCGGCAACCCGAACCGCTTCACCAAACTTCAGCACGACCTTGTACTCGCCTTCCTTTACAATGTACATCGAACCTGCGCCAAGAATGACGACGACCACAAGGCTGACTAGCAAAATCAATTGGTTTTTCTTCATGGTGTTACGCCCCCTTCCGCCTGCGGTGCAGGGGTTTGCGAACTGCCAGAGCTGCTGGAAGCGCTTTTGCTGCGAAGCAGCTCATTAAGCGGCAAGTAATTCACCGTATCTCCATTGCTGTTTGTAATGAAAATTTGCGCGTTCGGCAATATTTTTTCCAGCGTCTCAAGGATAAGACGGCTTTGCGTAACGTCCGGATTGTTTTTATATTCGGCAAAAATCGCATTGAACTTCGCCACGTCGCCCTCGGCGTTCAAAATCCGCGACTTTTTCTCTGCCTCGGCATTTTCGAGCAGTGCCTGTGCTTCCCCGCGCGCTTTCGGAATGCGATCGTTTTCATATTTTGCCGCGTTGTTGATCTTTGTGTTTTTCTCCTCGCGGGCATTCGTGACTTCCCGGAACGCTTCCTCTACCTGGCCGCTTGGCGGCTCAATATCCTGGAACTTAATGTCCATAATTTGAATGCCGGTTTGATATTTCGTCTGCAGCTCCAGCAGCTTCTCCCGCACCTTATCCTGAATAACGGTTTTCCCGTCCGTAATCGCGTAGTCGAGCTTCTCTGAACCGATAACCGAACGGATGGAGGAGCTTGCCGCATTGCGCAGGAAGCGCTCCGGATCATCAATATTGTACAAATAATCATGCAAATTGCTTATTTTCCACTGGACGACGGCATCGGCCGATACGATATTTTCATCCCCGGTAATCATAAGCGCTTCGTCGTCAACGGGTGTCACGCTATCGCCATTTTGGCGGTACCCGATATGAATGCGCTGCACCAGCTCAGCTGGCACCGTAACAACTTGCTGAATCGGATATGGAAACTTAAAATGCAGCCCCGCCGTCGATTCCCCCGTATACTGTCCAAATGTCAAAATCGCTGCCCGCTCCTGCTCCTGCACCGTATAAAAAGATGAAAATCCGAGCGTAACGGCTGCGATGCCGATGGCTGCTCCGATGATCGCCTTTTTTACCGTTTTTGGATTAAGCGGCTTCTGGCTTCCTTGCGGTCTGTTTATTTCAGTGTTCAATTAAACCTCTCCCTTCTATTTATATGAACAAAATGAGAACAAACCTAATCTGTTCATACGTGAAGGGAGCCTATTAGGTGACAGTTTTTTCCCATCGATTATAAATCCGCACGACGATGATCTTCACAAGCAAATAAACCGGGATCGCAACCATGATGCCGATGATGCCGCCGAGCGCCCCTGAGACGAGAATAAGCAGCAGCGTTGTAATGGGATGAACGTCCAGCTTCCGCCCATAAATATACGGGGACAAAATGTTGCCTTCAATCTGCTGGGCCAGCATAATGACGACGACAACCCAGATGACGGACGAAGGCTCATCGATAAACGCCACAATCACACAAGGGATAAGCCCCAAAATTTGCCCTATATACGGAATCATGTTCATGAAAGCAATGAGGAGCGCGAGCACTAGCGGATACGGCAAGCCGATTAGAAGGAAGCCGACCAGCACCATCCCGCCAAGCAGCAGGCAAAGCGTAACCCGGCCGACTATAAAGCCGCTCAACGCTTTATCCATCTCCTGAAGTGTCTCTTTTAAACCGTTTTCATACCGACCGGGTACCCGATCCAGCAGCTTATGGACCGCGGCCCGGTCATCCATCAGCATGTAATAAAGCAGCAATGGCGCCGTAGATACGACAATTATAAAATTGGAGAGCACAGAAAAGGCATTTTTCATATAGTCGGTTGCCGATGCAATGCTTTTCGTTAAATAGGGCCCCGCTTTATCCATTAAATCAAAACCTGCAAAATCGAATTTCGACAGATCAATCCCGAACAAGATTTGATTTTTCTGAAGCTGGTCCAGCTGCCTTCGAAAATCATCCGCCAGCTTTGGCAGCTGCTCAAGCAAACCCGTCAGCTGGCGCTGCAATATCGGCCATACGACGATGCCAAGCAGCGTAATGAGCGCAGCCGCAAGCACATATAGAAGCAAAATGCATAGCGGCTTCGGCAGCTTCCAGCAATGCAGGCGCGCGACCAATGGGCGGAGCAAATAATACAAAAATACCGACAGCACAATCGGTACAAAGATGATTTTCAGCGCAAGCATAATCGGGTCAAAAAAGGCGGAGTTGCGCGCAAACAAGTACAAAATAAGCAGCACCAAAATGATGCTGACGAAAAATTGGTTCAATCGGGTTAAACGCATAATAAAGCTTCCCCTCTGTCGCTTAGTCGTGCCTATCATCTATGCTTACCCATTCCCCTGCTCCTGAAACCAATTGACAAGCTTGGCCTGAGCGTTCGGTAAACAGACCGTCTATTGAAAAAGCCGCATTTTTCGCGGCTAAAACAACATGTGAGGTAATGATTATTGCTGGAATCGCTTTCAATCCTTACGATGTGTCCAAGGAGGTTAATTGGAATAAAATACAATTTGAGCGACTACAAAGGAGGAAATACACGTAATGTCCACTATGCTATTTAAGAAAAAGGGGATTAAACCACTCGCCTTCCTGCTCTGCTTTTGTCTCGCGCTTCCTTTTACATCCATGCTCGGCAAAGTTCAGGCGGCTACGCTTTACAGCGCTGATTTTGAAACGGGCACAGCATCCGGCTGGACGTCGACAAGCGGTACATGGTCGGTCGTGCAGGATAGCGGCTCCTACACCTATGCCCAAACAAGCTCCGAAGAGGGCCGAACTTCCGCAGGAAATCAGGCCTGGACGGATTACAGCGTTGAAGCCAAAGTGAAAATTGATAATTTTAATGGAACAAACCGTACTTATGTAGCCGGACGCTACCGGGATGGCAATAATTTTTATGCGGCATCGCTTTATAACAGCGGCAGCGGCAAGCTTGAACTGCGCAAAAAAGTAAGCGGTTCCACAACTACTCTTGCAACCGTCGACTACCCCGTTGCTGCCGGTACATGGTATACGGTTAAACTCACAATGTCTGGTTCAGCAATCACCATGCATGTGAATGGCACGCAGGTGCTGACGGCCGCTGACTCCAGTTTGACCTCCGGCGCTGTTGGTCTCGTCAGCTTTAAGACGGCTGCTAAATTCGACAATGTCATCGTGTCGGATTCGGCATCGACGCCAACGCCAACACCAACAGCGACAGCAACTCCAACTCCTACAACTACAGCAACTCCGACTCCTACAACTACACCAGCACCATCCGCAACACCAGCTACAGGCGATCTATTCGTAGCAGCGAACGGCTCCGCCAGCAACAGCGGCACGATCAGCAGCCCGCTTACGCTTGCAGCAGCACTAACGCAAATTCAACCGGGCAAAACGATCTATATGCGCGGCGGCACCTACGCTTTTTCCGAAACGGTAACGATTGATCGCACGAATAGCGGAAGCTCTGTTAGTGCACGCAAAGGACTTGTCGCATATGGCAGCGAGAAGCCTGTGCTGGACTTTTCCGCACAAGTTTTTGCCTCTACGAACCGCGGTCTGCAAATTAACGGCCATTACTGGTTTGTGAAAGGACTTGAAGTGAAGGGCGCTGGCGATAACGGCATCTACATTGGCGGCAATTACAACCGCATTGAAAATGTAGAAACGCATCATAACCGCGATACGGGTCTCCAGCTTGGACGTTATATATCCACGGTCGGCTACAGCGAATGGCCAGCTTACAATGAAATTATTAATTCTTACTCCCATGACAACTACGATCCGGATAACGGCGAAGATGCAGACGGCTTTGCCGCGAAGCTGACGGTTGGTCCGGGCAATGTTTTCGACGGCTGCATTGCGGCGTATAATGTGGATGATGGCTGGGATCTGTTTGCAAAAACCGAAACCGGAGCCATTGGCGCTGTAACGATTCGCAACAGCATCGCCTATCAAAATGGCCAAACGTCCGATGGCACAACGACATCAGACAGCGATGGAAATGGCTTTAAACTCGGTGGCGACAAAATTGCCGTTAACCACATTGTAGAAAACAACATCGCTTTCCAAAACAAAAAGCATGGCTTCACCTATAACAGCAACCCAGGCTCCATTTCCATGAAAAACAATACTTCGTGGAGCAATGGACAAAGCAATTTCGCTTTTGATTTAGGCACGCACACCTTCACCAACAACTTGAGCTTCAGCGGCAGTTCTAGCGATAAAACTAGCGGCACCGACGTTTCCAATACCAATGTTTGGTGGAAAAGCAATGCTAGCGTGAACGGCAAAGGTCTGCTTGCAAGCGCTGCTGACTTCGTAAGCTTGACCCCAACCGTTACCCGAAATGCAGACGGATCGCCGAATCTTGGCAACTTCCTCAAGCTGGCTACTGGCAGCGATTTAATCGGCTCCGGCACGCCGTCTGGCACAAATATTGGTGCCCGCTAGACATCAATAAGAGCAGGAATTTACGGCCGCCCCTTGCCTGAATGCTTCAAAACCGCTACCATGGTAAGGGTGCATAAGCGAATGCCGCCCCTTGTGGCTCCTTATGTGCGATTAACTTTTTGCCTAAGGAGACTTAACATGTTAAAGCCAGGAAGAAATGATGTATGCCACTGCGGCAGCGGCCGTAAATATAAAAAATGCTGTATCGAGCTTGACCGCGAGGAAGAGCGCCGCTTGGCGGCGGCGCAAGCTTCCGGCGGGCTGCAATCGTACGCGGATATCGAGCGCCTGCTGGATCAAGAGCTCGTGTGGGAAGCACCGTCCTATGGAGAGCTTGCCCGTGAGCTGGCTGGACAAATGAAGGACGGCTACACGCCTGCCCAAATTAGCCTTGCTCTGTTTATGTGGAAAGAGTATACGGATGCGAATAAACCTTCCTTCCGTAAATCCGGCGTTTACTGCGCGGCTTTGGAGTATTTGATTTGCGAAATTCAAAGCATTCCAAGCTCGAAAGCCGAGCTTGCCGAGAAGTACAGCGTATCCGTATCTACTCTA
Organism: Paenibacillus sp. BIHB 4019; assembly: GCF_002741035.1. Taxonomy (NCBI): domain Bacteria; kingdom Bacillati; phylum Bacillota; class Bacilli; order Caryophanales; family Paenibacillaceae; genus Paenibacillus; species Paenibacillus sp. BIHB 4019. The sequence continues at coordinate 378,208 of NZ_CP016808.1, forward strand.
TCGAAAAAATGCACCGAGCTGACCAGCTTCTTTATGGAGCAATATGCAGAGCTGCAAGCGGAGCAGCCTGAAGCCGCTGGCGATGCTGAGAACGCGGAGCAGTCGCAGCAGGAAGAGCTTGTGAAGGCATAGGCAAGGGCTGCCGGGTTTCGCCTTAAGCAGCCAGCTTTTTCACTTCTAGCTACGGTTTGCCTATTGCAGCAAAAGAGCCCGCCGCCTTCACATAAATGTGAAAGCAGCAGGCTCTTTTCGTTTGTTTTTTCCATGCACGGGTCTAGTTAATTGCTGGCGTTATTTGATGCTATTGCAGCCACACCTTGGTCTCGCCACCGTCGCTCGAGTATTCAATATACTCCGGGAACGCTTCTATAATAATGTATTCCGGGTCGTGTGGTCCATCAAACCACTGCTTAAAGTTTTCATTCCATAGCTTCTCGCGCAGCTTGTCGTCCGCACATAACTCGGCACGAGCCTGAATTTGAACAATATCGGTAGATGGCTTGCCATCGTATCCGACAAGAATATGAACATTCGGGTTAGCCCGCAGTTCATCTACCTTGCTCGTATCACGATTTGTCGCCAAATATAAGTTAAGCCCATCATGGAAAAGTGCCATATAACGCACCATCGGCTTATCGCCATTTACGGTAGCAAACGAGCAAATATGGTTCGCTTGCAGCACATCAATAATTTCCTGCTCCAATTGTTTTGTTGTATTCGGCATCGGTATCTCTCCTTTAAAGGTTCATCTTTTGCCAGACTTTCTGGCATCGCGCTTGCCATAGATTACCCCTTTTGCCGTTTTTTTAATCGGAGCTCTGTTTTGGTGTTACTCCGGTTTTATGTTTCAGAAAATGATTTATTTTTCTACGGCATCATTTGCCGCAAAGCGGTAAGGCTTCTTGGAATGCCGATTCGCATAGGAAGAAGCGACAATTGCTTCCGGTTTCAGACGAGCTTTCATCCCCATAGCTTCCACACGCAGTACCATTTCCGCCACATAGGCAGCCGTCTTGCTGACAGCCGGATCGGTTCCGGCATCGACGTCAATATACGCTTCAAAGGACGCGCCCTTGTATATAAAAGGAAGCACGATATCCTCCATTTGCGCCCTGCGTTCGCCACCGAAAAACAGCGCGACCTCCTCGCTATATGACGTCTCCAGCGACAGCTTCTCCTTAATGGATTTCAGTTCCCGCGGTATGACGACCTGCCGATAGCAGGCCCATGCCCCTTTGCCTTCACGCTGGATAACGACGCCCGTAATCATCGTCGTATGTCCTGCATGCACCTGGCAGTCGGTACCGATCATGAAATTGTAATTTGCATGTGGATCAAGCGACATAAAACGGACAATGCGATCATGCACCTGCTCCAGATTTAGGCGTCTTTCCGATACATTGTGAAACTCCATGTCGTGAATCAATTGAAGATGTTTTCTTATTTTCATCATCGTCACCTGTAAAGCAATTAGGCTTCTTCCCTTCTTTAGTTGGATTAGTGTGCTTCAAGGGACTCGAACCCTTAGTTGTCCAATGAACAGCGGATTTTAAGTCCGCCGCGTCTGCCAATTCCGCCAGAAGCACAAAGTGATGGTGACGCATGGGGGATTTGAACCCGCCGTATCCACGAGTGAAAGTCGTGTGGCTTAACCGCTTGCCGAATGCGCCTTAATTAATAATTGCTTTAAAACAAGGGGCGCGGGTATCGAACCCGCCTCATTCGGATTTGGACTCCGAATCGCCTGCCTTGGACATGTCCCCCTCTATCGATTGGCTGCCCCTCTTGGAATCGAACCAAGACGCACGGTGTCAAAGACCGTTGCCCTACCGTTAGGCGAAGGGGCATTGTTGGGGAGATTAACCGGACTCGAACCGGTACTTATCAGGACCACAACCTGACGTGTTTGCCTTTTCACCATAATCTCCATGGTGACGCATGGGGGATTCGAACCCGCCGTATCCACGAGTGAAAGTCGTGTGGCTTAGCCGCTTGCCGAATGCGCCTTAATTAAATTACTATTGAATCGAACCAAGAAAAGGAACGTTTGTTCTTATTTTTGCAATAAAAAAACTACTTTCTCCCTCTAGGCTCCGCCTTGCCACCCCGACTTCAGCCTACTTCAGCTAAGTTACGAGAAAACACAAACGGACCACTCACCTAGGGTGCAAGTAGTCTTCACGTATACAGATAGTGACTCAGCGGAATGTATTCTACCCCGCGCTTCAAGATCAGGCTGCCGCTTCTCCCCCTTTGTTCAAGATGGAGCAGTCTGGCTGCGATACGCAAAAACGACGAATATTCGGTTCGATGCAGGCAACATGTAAGTTTTCATTTATCTCTTCTAAAGCTGGATGCTGCTGTTCATCCGCCTGATGCTTAACTGTTCCGCTCTGCACTTGCTCATATTGATGTAAATCAAGCTCCGCTTGCCAATTCATAAGCTGTTCTGCTGCGTTTTTCATTTCCTGCACCTTCCTTTCCTCTTCGTTATTGGTCTCGCAATGGAATCGGCTTGCCGATCTCGCATCACACTTTAACACTTTAACGCTTTAATTTATGTTCGACTTGATGCTTCTCATACTAGCATATCGACTTTTAATAAGTCAACCCTTTTTGTTTCAAAAAATGAAAATTGTTAATTTTATTGATTTTATTACCTTATATTCATGAATACTATACGGAAAATCGAATCATTTTTCGTTATTGAATGATTTTCTCCACCCGAAATATTCCTTTAGAAAATAAAAAAAGGACTACTGCGCAGCGGCAGTAGTCCTTCATCTCCCCTTCAATAACCAACCCATTCAGCGGCTCAGGCGAATACCTGGTTCCCTTCCGGTTGGCGTCGAAAGCATATAGGAGAAAGGCTGCTGCACGGGCTGTTCGCATTTTCGGCCTGCACAAAAAGATGGCTGCTCTGTTCAGAGCCCCACGGTTGTTCAAGCTTGCTATCATGATTGAATAATAAAATGGTTAACATGCGCCGTGCACTTCCTTTCCTTCAATTGATTCAAATGATGCACATTCATAAACATAATAGATACTGCTTATTGAATGACCATTAATTGTTTCCCATCTTATAGCAAATAATCCTGTCTTGTCAACAGCACATCTGCCGCTGACCAGCTAGGCTTGCAAAATCCAAACATCATACGGTCTAATCACTATATCACCAACAAGCGGATGACCAGAAATCCGCTCCGTCAGCTCGCGTTTCAAATGCATGGCCACGGGCTGTGAAGAATAGTTCAACAGCATATAGTAAAGGCCTGCTGCTCCTTGGCGCGACACAACCTCAATCGCTTCCGGAATATGAGCCCATTGCTCCAGCGGATCGGCGATTTGCAGCGAATCAAGCAGCTTGCTCGTGCTCTCGCGTGTAAAGAATGTACCGAAATAAACAACCTTGCCTTTACCTAGCTTTCTGATTGTAACCGCAGGCTGTCCCGCGTAATAATCGTCCATATATGTGGCCGCAATTTCCACGTTGCCAAACGCATCGGCAGCAGGCTCCAGTATTTCGTTAAATACATGGGCTGGACTCTGACCTCCGCCATTTGTGAAGGACAATCCATTCGTCTCGCCCGGGTTCAGCATCGTAAAATCGCTTACGCTCACGCCAGCAAGCTCGCGGAGCACACCTGGAAATGGCTCCATATAAGCCTGATTATGCCTATCCTTATAGCCGCTTCTCGGTCCAAGCACGAGCGTTCCGCCTTGCTCCACATATATACGCAACTTCTCGGCATCTTCCGTGGTCAGCAGTTGTGCATTAACATAAAACAGCAACTCATATTGGCTCAGAGCTTGGGCCTCCGCCAAATTTTGCTTGGATAACATGTCCGCAGCCAAATGACGCTCCGAAAGCGCCAAATAAACCTGCTCTTCGCTATTCCAATAATCAAAGCCAATATAACGCTCTATTTTCACATTGCTATCGTTCGCATAGTCATACATAATGGCTGCTTTCGCCACCACATCAGTACCGATAATAACGTCCTCTAGCATCCGTGTTTCCTTCGCCACCCGCTTCGCTTCCTCCAGCCGCCAATGCGGCTGATCGCCATACAAATTAAGCCCATGCCAGAGCGATTCTGCCCCATAAGGACATGTCCGCCAGCGGAAATAAAGCACGCCGTCTGCGCCATGGGCAATCGACTGCCACGTCCACAGCCGCATCTGCCCGGGCTTTGGCGTCGCCTGCAAATAATCACCCCGGTCGTTGTTCAGCACATTCCCGATCTGCCCGCCCGGTCCCGCCTGCTGCTCCAGTACCGTAAACTTGGAAGACAACCCCCGCACCCTGCTAAGCTGCTTGCCGCTAAGCCGATCCTTATGCGGATATTGCAAATCTGTGCGCATGAGTTGGAACGCCGGATATGAATCATAGGACATAAAATCAACGGTGCGAGCCGTCAGCTCATAATTATCAATATTGCCGAACAATCCATTATGGGTAATGAATTGCTCCTCAGGCAGCAGGCGCTTCAAAATTTCATATTGCAGCTCTGCAAATCGAATCGTTGAGTCCGATGTAAATAAATAAAAATCGAGCAGTTGGCTTGGGCTATGGTAGGTCACCGTTGGCCTTGGCAAATGAATTTGCTCCCACGCATTGTAGGTCTGAGCCCAGAATGCCGTTCCCCAAGCCGCATTCAGCACATCCAAGCTATCCTTGTATTTCTCCTTGCACCACTGACGGAAAGCCTTATGATCGCTCTCAGCAAAGCTGACATCTGAATGGCAGTTCAGCTCATTGTCAATTTGCCAGCCAATGACTGCATCATGCCCTTTGTAACGCTCCGCCATCATCGTGACAATGCCAGCGCAGAGACGCAAATAGATCGGCGCTGTGTAGTTGTAGTGCCTTCTGGAGCCATGCTCCATCCGCACACCGCGAAAATCTACGCGCAGCACCTCGGGATATTTTGTTGTGAGCCACGCCGGGGGCGCATAGGTTGGCGTGCCGAGGATGACTTTAAGCCCTTCAGCAGCAGCCATTTCAATTGCCTCGTCGAACATTTCGAACTGATAGCGGCCTTCTTCCGGCTCCATCACATTCCAAGCGGTTTCGCCCATACGCACGACATTAAAGCCCATTTCCACCATCCGGCGAAAATCCTTCTGCCACATTACACGGTCCCAATGCTCCGGGTAATAGCAAACACCAAGCAAAAACTGTCCGCCTTCGTATTTTTTCTGATCCTTCAACATGACTTTCCTCTCCCCTCATCCTGTAGACACAATTAGGCGGCAGCCAGATCATGCTGGCTGCCGCTCCGCACTACCCTTTTACCGCACCGCCGGTCAAGCCTTTAACCAGCGTTTTTGAACCAAACATAAAAATAATAATGAGCGGCAGCGTGCCCAGCGTCAGACCCAATATACTAGCCGAATAATCGGTTCGGAACATCGTCGATAAATTCGCGATACCCAGCGGCAGCGTGTACAACGACGGCTCGTTTAGCGTAACGAGCGGCAGCAAATAGTTGTTCCATGAGCCGAGAAAAGCAAGCAGCCCCAGTGTGCTGAGCGCAGGCATCAGGAATGGCGTTACGATCCGGAAAAATATCGTCAGCTCGCCACAGCCGTCAATCCGTGCGCTTTCGATGACCTCGGTCGGTACGCTGGATTCACTGAACTGCGTCATGAAAAACACGCCGAACGCATTGTTTAGCGCCGCGAGGAGCAAAGGAATATGCGTATTGTTCAGATGGAAAAACTTCATTTCCATAACAAACGCTATGAGGCCAAGCTGGCCAGGTACCATCATCGTACAAAGAATGACGAGGTACAGCACTCTTTTTCCTGGAAACTTGAATTTGCCGAAGGCATAACCCGTAATGGACGACATGACTACCGAAATGGCAGTAAAAAGTACGGCAACATAAAAGCTGTTCCAGTAATTAAGCAGAAAATCGCCGGACAGCACCGTTTTTAAATTTTGGGTAAAATAGCTGCCGGGCAGCAGGGGAAGCTGCTTAAACAAATCCTCGGAGTAATACGTCCCCATGACGACCATGATGTAGAACGGAAGCAGGAACAGAATCGTTGTCAGAGACAATACGATGATGACGGACCATTTGGATATTCTCATGCTAGCTCTCCTTCCGATTCAGCCATTTGATGCCGGCTAGTGAGAACAAGGCGATAAACAGGAAGGTCGAATACGCGATCGCTGCTCCCTTGCCATATTTAAAGGACGAGCCGTTGAACGCGGCATCGAACATGTACCAGATTGGCGTAAACGCTGAGCCCTCTGGACCGCCGACGAGCGCCGAGCCCGAAGCCCAACCGCTGAACATCAGCATCGGCTCCTCAACGAGCTGCAAGCCCCCGATGATCGAAGTAATAATCAAGAAGAGATTGATTGGTTTAAGCAGCGGAATCGTAATGTGCAAAAATACATCCTTTGGCGAAGCGCCGTCTACAACAGCCGCCTCATAAACCGAAGGCTCCACACTCGCCATGCCCGCGCAATAGAACATAATGAAATAACCTAAGTTTTTCCAAAACATCATTAAAATAATGATCCATCTCGCTGTATCCGGCTCGCCCATCCAGTTGATTTTTTCACTGATGAGGCCAATTTGGACGAGAAAATTGTTCAGCATCCCGCCCTGCCAATCGAATACCATGGCAAAAATGATGCCAATCGCGACCGGAGTCGTCATATAAGGGGTGAAAATGCCCAGACGAAAAAAACCTTTGCGGCGGATAAATTTGCTTTCAATCAGGCTTGCACACAGCATGCCCACAATAATAAGCGCAGGCAAATACGCCACTAAATAAATGAGTACATTACCGAGTGATTTCCAAAAGTAAGTGTCATGCAAAAATAATTGCTTATAGTTGTCCAATCCAACAAAATCATGGTTGCCGAACAAATCCCAGTTCGTAAAGCTGATATACAGCGTGAACAATAGCGGGAACAAGCCGAATACGGCATAGCTTAAAAAATACGGAGCCACAAACAGATACGGCCATTTATGTTTCGTTAATGCTTTCATTCTCTCCCACTTCCTCTCTCTGCTGCCCTAAATGAACGATAACCGGCGAGCTTGTCCGCCGGTTATCCATGTCCGTACTGCTGCTTAAACGAAAAACCTATTTAAACTGGATTTCCGGGTGATTTTTCTGCAATTCCTGCTTCCAGTTCTCAAGCGCCTGCGCTGCGGTATAAGAAGGGTCCTTCGTATACGTCTGCATAGCCAAGGAAGAAGCATTATAAATATCTTGGTCGAATCTCGTATAAGGCTTCGTCTTCATAGCCGGAAGCACTTTTTCTGTCCAGAACAGCCCCAAGTCTTGACCGCCATAATAGGAGTTTGCTCCAGAAGAGAACAACGCTTTATCTTCAAACAACGACTTGAGCGGCACTAATGATTCATCGATTTTCATGTTTAACTCGCCGCCCTCTTTGCTTGCTACAAACCACTCTAAGAACTTCCATGAAATTTCTTTGTTTTTCGAATCTTTCCAAATGCCGAGCGATGTTCCGCCATAGCTGTAAGCGCCGCCTGGCGGAACCATCAGCCCCCATCTGCCATCGCTGCTTTTGTCATTTGGCTCAATAACGAATTTCGGCGTCCAGTTCGCAGCCGGATAGAACAAAACATTGTCTTGCGCATACGACGCGTTCCATGTCGGCGACCACATATCCAGCTTCGCTGTAATATCGGCATTGCGAATATTTTCAAGCGTGGAGAAAATCGATGTTACGCCATTCGTATCCACTTCATCGCCTTTAATGAATTGCTCGGGATATTGCGGATACACAATCGTGTAAGCATCCATCATGCCAGCAAGCATCGCTGTTTTGCCGCCGCTTTTCTCTTTAAGCTCTTTGCCTTTGGCAATGAATGCCTCCCAATTCGGGAACATGGCTGCCAGCTCATCCGGATCATCTGTTCCAAAATATTGCTTCGCCAAATCACGCTTATAAGCCATCGCCCCCGGTGATACCGACCACTCCATCGATACGAGCTGTCCTTTGTCATTTTGCAGCTGAGGCACTACCGCATCAAGCAGCAATGACTTTTCGAAATTGTACGGTGCTCCGCCCAGATCATCGAGAATATTTAGAGCGAACAATGCGCCGCGGAAGCCAGCCTCGCCCCAAATAATATCAGGCAGATCGCCGCCAGCCGCAACGGACGTTTGAATCTTTTTCAAGTAGTCCTTGGCCGCAACCTCTACGAAATTGATTTTAATATTTGGATATTTTTTGCTAAAAGCTTCAACTGTCGGCTCATAAAACGCTTTGTTCCAGCCCCACATCGTAATGGTGCCGGAATCCGCTGCTGCGCCTTCCTGCGCTCCCTTATCCGAGCCGCCGCTGTTTGAGCCACAGCCTGCCAGCAAGGCCAGCACGATAACGAGCGACAGCATCATCGCCCAAGGTTTTTTTCTCATTTTGCTTTGCATGATTGTACTCCCCCATTTGTTATTTCGTAATCTGCTGCTCTCATTGCTTGTTCTAGGGCTCGCGCTGGATTTCGTCCCGATGCCTTAGCACTTCTTCAGTGTATAGGGCGTACAATAGCCACACAACGCAACAAATCGATGGTTTTGTATAAAATCCGATGGTCGACCGACTATATCGAACCTATTGGACTACAACGCTGGATGCTCGCTGGTGAAAGGCAAACGAAGGACTAACTCCGTTCCCGCACGATTCGCACTTCCCATTTCTAGCCCATAGGTCTCTCCACATAAGTAACGGATGCGCTGCTGAATGTTGCGAATACCGATGTTTTTTGTCCCTCTGCCGCTTGCTGCTTGTATAAGCTCCGCATCCTGATCACGTAGCAATCCTTCTAATACCCCCGCATCCATCCCGATGCCATTGTCCGTTACTGCAAGCAGCAGCGTGTCCGCCTCTCGCCTCGCCCCAATTCGAATTAAGCCGCCGCCTTCCATTTCCGACAAACCATGAAAGATTGCATTTTCCACCAATGGCTGCAGCAGGCTCCGTGGAATCCACACCTCAAGCAGCTCTTCCGGGACATCCCACTCCAGCTCAAAGCGCCCCGCATAACGATATTGCTGAATCGTAGCATAATGCTCGATTAATCCCTTTTCTTTGGCAAGTGTCGTATACAGGTCATGCCCGCCGACATGGACGGCATCCTGCATAATGCCGATAAATGACTCCACCATGCTTTCGATTGCCTCAAAGCGACGCTTGCGCGACAAATAAACGACGGTATTCAGCGTGTTGTATATAAAATGGGGATTAATTTGGGCAAAAAGCAGCTCGGCGGACATGCGCCGTTTCCATTTTTCCTGCTCCCGCTGCTCCTCCATTTGCCGTTTAATGCTGTGTGTCATCGATTCGAACCCATTTTTCAAAACCATCAGCTCATCCCCGCTGTTGAAATTAAGCTGCACATTATAATTGCCCAGCGACACCTGCTTCATCGCCCGCGACATCGACGAGATCGGACGTGTCATGCTCGATATAATCGGCGTAAACATGAGGAAGCAAAGCACGATACATATCGCAATGAACACGAAAAAATAAACGCTCGCCGTCTGAATCGAATCATAAAAGCGGTCACGCGAAATAAAGGTAATGATAGACCAATCCGCATTTTGCAAGCTTTTGCTCAAATAAAAGCCCTTCTGCTCTACCTTCTCGGGAAGCGCCTGGCTTGCCTGATCAAAAATAATGGCATGCTCCTCAGCGCCGAAGCCATAGTTTTGCAAAAAGCTCGTTCCGCCGCTCACCCAGGCATAGCGGTCAAAGCTCAGCTCCAAATAATCCAAAATGCTCGTAAAAGCCTCTTGTTTAATATTAAGCAGCAGGATGCCGCCGCCCGCGGATTCATTGACCCGGATAAAAAAGCTGATGACCTGCTTGCCCTCAGATAGCGGGGAATTATGGGGCGCGGTGAAGCCGCTTTTAACGGACGGCTTGATCGCATCCTGGAACCACGGCTTATTCAGCTCTTCCTGGTAATAGGAATCGAAGGAAAGAGAGGACATGAATACTTTGCCGTCCGAGCGGACAATGGCAGAGGAATCTAAATAATCTCTTAGCACATTAAACTTTCGGAGCTGCTGCACGACATCCGAATAAGCGGAAAGCTCGCTGTAAATCGAATCATAGTGCGTCTTGGCAATAAAACGCTGAATCATCTCATCATTCGCCATATTGGCGGAATATTTGCGAATGTCGTCAATGAGCTGATTCATCTGCACCTCAGTCTGCTGTAGATGAATTTCGCCGTCGTGGACCGTTTGCCGCTCCAGCAGCGAATAAAAATACCCGAATGCCAGCAGCCCGCACGCCGTCAAAGATAAAGTGACAATAATAATAACGCTGCCTAAAATTTTATATTTAATTCTGCGCTTCACCTTCGGCTCATCCTTCCTCTACATGTAATCTTTCGGATGCTTGGAGGTTGCCTTCTTGAACACTTGGGAAAAATATTGGCTTGATTTGTAGCCGACCAACTCCGACACCTCATAAATTTTATATTGCCCCCGCTGGAGCAGTTCCTTCGCTTTCTCCATCCGGTATTCGGTTATATAATCCGAGAGGGTCTGTCCCGTCTCTTTCTTGAACACAGCCCGCAAATGAGCGCTGCTAATTTGCAAATGCTGAGAGAGCAGCTCCAGTGACAGCTCAGAATTACTGTAATGCTTTCGCACATACTCCATAGCCTTTAGCACCCAGCGAGAGTAAGCCTGCCTTGCAGCTACAGCTGCCTGAATGAGCTTTAGCATTTCGGCTTTAACCTCTCCGCTGCTGCGTCCTAAAGCATAGCTCATCTCCACTTGGTAACGCCCGCTCAGCTCACGCCCCAGCTCCCGCAAAACATAGCGAAGCGCCTTCTCATCTTGATTTTTCTCAATTTGCTCGTTCCAAAGCTTGTCCAGCTGGCGCGCAGCCTCTTCTGCCTCTCCTTCCGCAAGCGCCTGAAGCACCCTCCTTAACGCCGATTGCAACAGCAGCCCAAATAAAGCCCCCTCGTCTGTGCGCTGCGGAGCTGGCGGAAGCTGAGAATTCGATTGTATTTGAGTCGCTATGATGGCACCCGGAATCTGAAAAACACCGCTCATAGACATTTGGCTCAGCATGCGGAAGCTGCTCTGCAGTGCATTTCGCTCGGTTTGCAGCACCATATACAGATTCGGTCTTGCAGCCTCCTGTTTAAACGCTTGCAGTTGATTTAGCAGCCAACGCGAAAAAATCTGCACCTCATTCCAACAAAATAAATAGCTTTGATGGCTAGGCAGCTTAAGGATAAATACCAGGCCTTCCTCATCAATTGTAAAAGCAGACAGCCACTGCAGCTCCATGCACTGCTCCGCATGCGCATTTTCTATAGCTTTTAGCTGATCATCATCTAGCGGAGGCCGTTCAGGCAGCGTCTCTCCTCCTAACGTGTAAACAGGGGGAGTTTTCATATACAGCATGGCAAGCGAACCTCCCAGCTCCTCCAGATAAGGATGCAGAGCCTCAATGGCATCGATATCGTTCACTTGCTCTTTGCCCAGCACAACATCCGAAATGACACTGCGCTTTGATCGGCTTATCCTCGTGCGCTCTGATTGCAGCTCCTCTTTAATGCGCAGCAGCTCGCCGAGCAGACGGTTCTGGCTTATTTCATGCTTCAGCACATAATTGGCTGCTTTCATTTCCAGAGCCTGCCGCACATAATCAAAATCACGATACGCTGTCAGAAAAAGCAACCGGGTCGCCGGCTCAGCCTCCTGTATTTTCCGTCCCAACGACAGTCCATCCATATGGGGCATCGAAATATCGGTAATGACAATTTGCGGGCGGTGCTTCAAAAAAAGCTCAAGCGCTTTCAAACTGCTTGTCGTTCTTGCGGCAACACGAAAGCCATGCTGCTCCCACGGCACCATTTCATATACATTTTCTAAAGCCAACGGCTCATCATCTACGAGTAATATATCCATTACGTTCACCTTTCTTCTCCAGCTCACGCATACGCGGAGCCTTCCTCATACTTTGCTTACATTCAAACATACTAACGGGATATATTCAAACCGCAATAATGTTTTTTTGCAACCTTTTTTTATTTGTCTCGTCTGATACGGTATAAACGGCAAGAAAAATTTCACATTGAGGTGATGTACAATGAGAATTAAACATAAATTTGTGATGATATCCGCTACTGCCCTGCTGGCGCTGTCTTTTGCTGGCCAAAGCTTCGCGGCTTCCACTCCGTTCACCGACGTCAATCAGTCTTATGTTAAAGATAAAATCGCTTCATTACAGGAAAGGGGAATCGTTAAAGGCGTGAGTAACGACGAGTTTAAACCGGATGCATCCATCACAGCTGCCCAAGGCATTCAATTGATTGTGAATGCACTGAATTTGAATATCGATAACATTAGATTTTTCAAAGCGCCGTTAGCGACCGACTACTTCGCTAAGGCTAGCAATGACGCCTGGTATGCAGACGCTTTAATCATTGCCGCGAATAATGGACTTGAGCTGCCAGCCGATCTCGACCCCGCCAAGCCATGGACAAAAGAGGAGTTTATCCAATATTTGATGAAGGCTGCCGAAGTTACGAACAATCTGCCGCTCATCAACATTAAGCCTTTGGAATTTGCCGATGAAGCCGATCTGGACGTACAGTATCAAGGAGCTGTTCAACGGGCGCTTGTGTTGAAAATCGCGGATCTTGATGCGGAAGGCAAGCTCAATCCAAAGGAGGAAATTTCCCGCGCCGAAGCAGCGGTTTTGACCTATAATGTGCTGGAGTATATTGCTGCGCATCCTGCTCCTGCTCCTGCTCCAGTCGAGCCGGAAACGGGAGCTTCCGAGTAGACGCAAGCCAGCTCCCCGCCTACCAGCCCGTTGTATCATGAATATTAACTAGCAAAACGAATTATTTAAGCAGCCCATTCTTTCAGGAGAAGCGGGCTGCTTTTGCATTTTCTTTTTCAAATAGAAGCCGACTATTATAAGCGTGGAATATTTTTCCGATATACATATAGGGTTTAGACAGCTTTAGGAGGGATAAGGAATGCAGGAGCCCGCTTATAAAATGCCAACGGACGAAGCCGTCCAACAAATGAGCAAAGCGGAAAAAAAGCAATTTTATAAAGATTATTATAACGGACGTTATGCAGCGGTTGGCTATAAACCTACACTCAAACGGCAAATCGCTTATCGGATCGGCGGCAAAAAAGGGCTTTTTATTGCCATTGGTGCCATGATTATATGGTTTTGCATCAGTCAGTCCATCATCGATCGCTTCTCAAAGGAATCCATGATACAAGAACAAATGCTTGAGCTTGAAAAGTCCATTAATTGGTCACAACAGCAGCTTAGCCAATACGAGAGCCGCGTCCAAAACGGGGAGTTGACCAAGCTGGAGCAAAAAAATTACAACGAGCTAATAACTAAATATAATCAGCAGGTCGAGCAATACAATTCGTGGGCTGACGGAATAACGAAGCATTTCTATTTCGATGATTGATCAGCTAGTTGATTCTTTTTCAAACACCAGCAAGTTAAAAAGCCTTGATGCTTCCGCCCCTTATAAAAAGGTGCAGAAACTATCAAGGCTTCTTTTACATGTACATTGTATTAGCAATAAGCCTGCATTCTTCGCAAGGACACAACGGGCTCCAGCGTAATTTCAAAAGCGCGATCCCAAATGAATTTTGGATTATCCTGCTTCAAAACGACACGGGTATATGGAGCAAGCGACCACCTTCCATCACGGATTTGACGGATCGCGCAGGCGGGGGACGCTGAGCCGATGCCGAAAGCCGTTTGCTGGGCAAGAGTTGTCGTATTTGTCTGCATTCGGCCCTGCAAAAGCGCAGTCAACAGCTCAAAGTCGCTGGCGGAATTGAACAGCCGCATATTTTGATCCGCTGTCACATTCGTATATGGCGAGCGCCCGCGAGACTCCGTGCGTACTTCCGCGATTGTAACAACCTTATAATAATAGTCCTTCAGAAAACGCTTGAACAGCAGCGAGCCGTGTGCATCCATAGCCGTATCGAGCACAGCCGCATGCGTCTCCATCGTCAGGCAGGCATAACGTGAATGAGCCATGCCAAGTGCCATGCCGATTTTATTGCCGGCCGTATTCCAGCCGCTATAGCCAAGCAGGCTGCCCGTGTATTTGCTGCCTAGCAGCGCCGTCGTAACGACCGCATTAGCCGCGCCGCCGCCTGTAAAATCAATCACAATCGTCGGCCGCATATTCGCCGCATTTTCAGCCTCACGGCTCACCGCATTACCCGCTTGGTCAACCGCCGTAATCGCAATGATTTCCATATCGCTCTCGCTGCCTTCGCCGCTGTCCACCGCTTCCCCGCCCACAATATCGATATGGCGCAGCAGGTTTTGGTGTACATCCATATATTCATAGGGATTCACAATCGTCCGGCCATCCGGGCCAAAATAACGGATTGCAAAGCGCGGCTTGCCGTTCACACAATATAGTTTTTTTGCCATGCGAGCCAGCAAGGAATGTCCTAATCCATCAGCATCCGGCAAAATAATAGCCCTTTCCGGATTTTGTCCATCTGTGCCGCCCAGCCACTCATTAATCCGCTCTTCCACAAAGGCGATCTCATTCGCCTGAATTCCATCAATATAAGCATCGTCAACGCCAATAGCAACAAAATCGATGTAGCCCTCCCGTGCGAGCTGATCCAGCATGTAATACGTCGTCGTCAATTTATGGCGCTTCGCATTATAATATTGCTCCTTATCCACATAAACGGTATCAGGGAAGTTCGTGCCATCCGGCTGAATATCATAGCCATTCAAAATAGCCAGCAGCTCCGTCTCCGGCTTACGCGGCTTCTGCATGAGCGTACGCGTCTCGGTATAGGCTGGCATCGCCAGACCGTCTACGAAGACGGTAGATGCAAGCCGCATAATCGTATCGAGCACATAAACAGGCTTATACGGATAAGCCTGCTTGACCTCGCGAATGACATCAAGCAGCTCAGCCGTCTGCGAGTCATATGCAGGATACGTGCCTTCAGCAGTAGCGCGCAAGCGCCTGCTCCCAATAAGCCCGCCGTATACAAGCATATCCAGAGAGATAATAAAACCGTCCACCTTGGAAGCATGATGAAAAATAAAACGGCGAATATGCTCCGGCTTGCCGAACGTCGGGCCAGAGGTACCGGTCACAAGCGTTCCGTCTGTCGTCATGTGGGAATCGAGGCGGTTGCGAATATCTCCTACTGGCGGCACAATCACTTGAATACCAGCGGCTTTGCCTTGCAAAATAATATCGTCCAAATTCGCTGGACGGTCGTCGAGCGGAATGTATAATACCTTTTTCATTTCAATCACTCCAACAAATAAGGGTAGGCACTTCTTATTGAAATATCTTGTACCTTCACTTATGTAGGTAACCTTTTCGATAGAATAACAACCATAAAAATATTTTAATTCTTCAGTACCGTTTTCAATCGCCCCGAGAGGACGCTTAAAAAACCGCATCTGAAAGTGCGGCTGTTCCCTTAAGTAGAAGAGCGTGCGCCTTTTGCAGCCTTAATTGCTTTTGGAATTGCGGAAGGCTCATCGCCGTTATTTCCTTTTGCTAAAGCGATCTTGCTTGCAATTGAACAGCCATCTGATGTTAATGTGAATGAGACCCCTGCATAAAGTAGCTACAATTCAAAATGATTCAAGAGTTAAGTAATAAAAATATGATTAAAATACCAATTTTTCATTTTATTTTGTGACTTTTTTGGTCGAAAATGCCCCGAAAAAGCATGTTTCAAAGTTACACATCTTTTTCATTTTAGAGCGACTAATGTAATATCGTGAATCACGATTTTAGAAAATTTAATAATAATAGTGTGAGTATAAAAAACCCTGTTTGCTATGTACTATTTCATAATATAGAAAAATCGAGAGCTGTTGAATAACTCATATTTTGTATAGGAATTTTCTTCTTTTCCATTTTCCTAATTACACTGCTACTTGAAGGAATGGATACTTCAGTCGAATATATAATGATGTGTCAAAGAGCAGTAGAACTTCAAACAGCATGGAATCCAGTGAAAGGAGACTTTTTTACCACAACATCAAGCTATTGTGAAAACTGTCTTGATAAACGAATGTGTAAGGGTTGCGTAGGTATGGCAAACGTATACGTTGTTTCTGGAAGATTTGATTACCATGAATCAATTGGAGGAACACGTTGGTATTTTGGTGGAGGCAATTGTGTTAGAGGTTATGGAAATAGGATAAACAGCACATCTTGTTTTGTTATGAACCGAACTGGAGAATCAGATGGCGACAAAGATTATCAGACCAGTAACATAAAAGATATGATATGGCTTCCGAGGCAGGATCAACTACAAGAATTATTTTGGGATGACCTTACAAAAGAAACAAAAATACATAATTTTATATAATACCTAGATAGTGAGGTTAGTTACAATCCTTGGAATGATTCTTTAGAATCTCTTTGGATTAGTCTATATATGAAAGAGACTCATAATAAAAAGTGGAATGGAATTTCCAATATTAAAGAATGGGAGTTTGAGTAGATAAAATTTGTGTTTTAACAGGAGGAGAGGAGATCGAATGAATAAAGTGAGTCCCAATCAAGGTGGTTGTTGGTTTTGTTCTACAAAGACAGATGATATGGTTTTTGATACTGAATTTGATACTTATCTACATGAAAACTGTCGGAGAAAAGAATTGGAAAACGATCCAGATAATATAGAAGCGCAGATTATGAGCTATTTATTGAAAGATTAAAAAAACAAGTAGTGAGGGGGATTTGTTTGGATGCATATAGGTTATATACGCTTGGCTTATTGGTTAAAAAGAAGGAGAAATTTGAAAAGAAATTAGAAGCACTGTTTGATGATATAAAGGATGAGAACAACCACAGGGTTCGGTGGGTTTATGAAACTAATAAAGAGATGGAAAAATTAGCTGCTGAATTAGCAAATACAATTCATCAAATTGAAATGTTAAACAAATAAAACTCGTCTTTCGTGAGAAATGAGAGGCTCACTAACTATTAAGATGCATTTTTTAATCAATACCTAAGAAAAAAAGCACCATTGCTGGTGCTAATGTTGAACCTAATATTTTACCTAGTTTGAATCGCAAGCCCACTAAAAGAAATAGGTCCAACAACATCAGCTCTCGTATTTGCAGTTTGGTTTTCCGCAGTAACTGTATAAACGTGATTTCCTGCTGATAAATTTTTATCAATTGATTGGAATGTAACAGCATAGTTTTGTTCTGAAGCTGCGGATTCAATACCTACTTTTGTATTGAAAATTTCCTTTCCATCACGGAAAATTCTAAAAAGAATTTGAGCGATGCCAGTGATTCCTTGAACACCGACAGTGGCTACTAGTTCTACTCGATTAGGTTGAGAATTTACGGGGATTTTTAAACGAATTTTTGCGAGAGTAACTCTTTTGGGTGATCGAGGGATAATAAAAGACTTTGATTGATTAAATCTACTTCGGGGTTGAACTGCTTGTTTATCGAGAATACGCGCCAAACTAACCATCTCCTTTGTTCGATATCGTTCAGAATATGCTGAGATTAAGGACAGTGATTGTACTGTTTATCTATGTGCGAGAAGTTTGGTAATTACTATGGAAAAATCCGATAAATCACAGCAGATCAAATTCGTATTATAATCTGAAAAACATAATAGGAGAGTGTTGAAAATGTCTGAAATCAACCCATTAATCAATCTATACGGAAGTGACGCGTTTGATCTAACTTTAAAAGAAATACAGGAATTAGCTACAAATTCAAATATCCCATTCGATAAAAATATGTTGATTTAGGAATCTCTTTCTTAATGATGAAAGCAAATGAAATAGTCGCAGGAAATAAGGCTGGATCTTTGCTTGTTTCTATAGTTCTTCTTTATTAACTCTATGATTTCTTTGAAGTATTGCTCCTCATTATCCTCGATTTTTTTAGCTGATGAATTAAATTGAAGATGAGCTATAACTGAATTACTATGATCAATAATCTTACTCTGCTTGTTTAAAACGAATTTTAGTGTACCGTTATTAAAGAAACATTTATCTGCATAGAGAACTTCTAACGTATCCATAAAGCTTTTAGCTTCGTTATAGCCTTTTTCTCCATGCTCGACACTAATTTGATGAAGGTTGTTACCTACAACAGAAAAGAATTTATCTAATAAATACTCTTGTTTCTTCCTAAACTTTGGAGCAGCCTTCATAATCTTCTTGTTATATAGCTTCTTGCCGTTTTCATCGGTCAATGACAGTATATTGTCCATCTCGTTAAATAGCGGTCTGCACACATTGACTAGATCACCATGCAATGACACAGGAAAAATATTCATCATGTCTTTATAGGTCTTTTTACTAAATGAATACTTAGGGAAATCAATACGTTCATCAATGATGAGTGTATGTCTGCCTTCAGTTAGCAAGCTTCTATTTGCTATGTCAGAACATAGGATTTTGTATCTAGCATGCGTAATTATTATTACATCCGCATTAATCATTTTCCCTCGTCGAACCTTAATTCTTGCCAGTTGTCTTTTGTAATTCCGACTATACTTTGACTCCAGTGATTATTAAGTATTCCATCGTCACCAGCTTTAACTTTTTCAGTTTCAACAACATCTCTGCTAAAAGGCTTAACAATAAGAAACTGCCTATTTACTTTTCCAAAATGTTCATGACCAAATTGAAACCTAACCAAGTAATCATGTATGATCCTATTAGTCTCAACTGACTTACCTAATCCTGCCTCAATATTAATCACTTTAAATGTGTCATTATCTGTTTCATTATGTACAATTTGATTTTCTAAATTATCAATTTTTCAGTGTATGTTTCACCGTATCGATCCTCATAAATCGTGATCCCCATATATTATGAACTCTTTTAATCCTACTTAATTATGGATTTGAATTCAGAGTATTTTCCCATGACTTCTCGTAGTAAAGGAGTATCTTTGAATATGTAAATGTTGCGAGTGACATCTTTAAAATCTGGTTTTTCTGATATCTTATGAAACTTGTTAAACATAAGCCAACCTGCCAATCGTTCCTGTGTAATTACTATAGTATTGTTCAAATCTAATATTTCCTCCATTTGATTTAATATTAGCTACCCACTAACATCGCAGTTAATGGGTATCCTTTTTGATTGCTTACGAGTCTCCACAAGTACACTTTACTTCTCTATGAATTTAATCTATATTTTTGATTTAAGCAGATTTTAGAGATTCAATATAAGACACACTCGCGCCCCAAATGTTATCCAGATCCCCATCGAAATATGAAGACCAATTCTGCACATCCAAATCAATCTTAATTTGCTGTGTTTGAATTATAATTTCTCTTTCAGCTCTCAAGCCCCCAATTTCAAGCAATATAGCCCTTCTGCGTTCTAACCCTTCCTCTATCGCTATATTCCTTAACAAGCGCTATATGCCGTTTACAGATGGCAAATAGCTTGTCACAGTGTTCATCAGACATTATCCAAATAAGACGATTAAATGATAAGGTGGCATCGAGTGATTCTTTGTTCATGATGCTCATAAATCAATACCATTTAGCGGATTGTGCTTATTATTTAATTCCTTCAGCTCAGTAGCAAATAAGTTAACGTACCTCTGAGTCATGGCGAGCTGCCGATGACGGAGCACCTTTTGTAAGCTCAAAACATGATCCCCAGATAATAAATATCGCTTGGCGAAAGTGTGGCGAAAGGTATGAGCCGATAATCGGACATCTTTAAAATTCAGATCCTCTTTAAGTCTTTTGAATATAGACTTGCCAGCATCAGAAGAAAGTTGGCCATTCTTGTCCTCACTCGTGAACACATATTCAGATAATACTCCAAAATGCTGCTTGCAAAAAATTTTGTATTCGGCAAGTTCCTTTATCAGTTTATCTGTAATAGGAACGGATGATTGTTCCCTCTTCTTGCCGAATAAAACTACAGCTCCGTTGACCAGGTCTACATCGTTCCATTTTACGTTTAGCATCTCCCCTAGCCTACAAAGAGGAAAATAATAATGGTGTGGTTTCGGTAGGCATTAAACGAGCGAGAGCGCTCTTTGATGCGTCTGTAGTAGTTCAACATTTGCTTAATGTGATTATCGCTAAAAGTTTGGATTTGAATCTCTTCTTTGACGAACATTAAACCTTTAATCGGATTTGCTTTTGCTTCAATGACCTCTGTTTCCTGAAGGTGGTTAAACATGATCTTAAGGGTATGTAATTTCGAATTACGAGTCGTGGGGTTATTGTTTCGTTCTTTTTGGCAATGCAAGAGGTACGATTTTATTGTGCTCTGCCTAACATCATGAACGTTAACAATTTCATGGACAGACGCGCAATATGCTTGAAACTCATTCAGAGTCAGCAAATATGAGCCAATCGTTTTCGGGGATAAGTTTCGGTACTCTCGATCATCTTTGAAGTCCGAAATAGCAAAACGTAATAGCACGAAAAAACCACTCCCTAATCAGATTTGTGGTCTGATTAGAAAGTGGCTTCATTTATAAGAAACGTGTGAAGGTAATCACACTATCTAAATTCACCTTGATAAAACCGGAAGTTTTAAGTTATGGTGCGGTAGACAGGATTTGAACCTGCACGTCCATTGGACACTACCCCCTCAAGATAGCGTGTCTGCCGTTCCACCACTACCGCACATTTAGGGAAGTCTTACAAGAAAAAATGGTGAGTCATGTAGGATTCGAACCTACGACACCCTGATTAAAAGTCAGGTGCTCTACCAGCTGAGCTAATGACTCGCATTAACAAAAAATAAATGGTGACCCGTAGGGGACTCGAACCCCTGTTACCTCCGTGAAAGGGAGGTGTCTTAACCACTTGACCAACGGGCCTTAATTGTCGCACACAGTGATATTAGGCGTAAAAAAAAGACCGGCATGTTGAACGGCCTTCCGTTACAATCACTTTGAGAAAAATATGGCGGAGAGGAAGGGATTCGAACCCTTGCGGCTGTTACACCCTAACGCTTTAGCAAAGCGCCCCCTTCGGCCTCTTGGGTACCTCCCCATATGTGGCTCCCCGAACAGGACTCGAACCTGTGACAACTCGATTAACAGTCGAGTGCTCTACCAACTGAGCTATCAGGGAATACTTTGTTTTTCTCAGTGTTGCCTGTGAACCGCGGCGACAAGTAATAATTTATCATGTATCTGATTTTAAGTCAAGCGTTTTTAAAAATAATTTTCCGCGACATTTTCCGCACGCATATTTAGCGGGATTTATCCGCCTTTTTCGCATGTATTCCATCCCGCATTCCTTGCATACAAGCTTGTACCGAAATGGCTCTACACGGCGCTCCGGCAGCGATTGGCAGTACCTCGAACCGCCCACCTGAGCAAGCAGCCGCTTAAAATCCTCATCCCGGTGACGATAGCCTCTTTTCAAAATATGCAGATGATAATGGCATAGCTCATGCTTAATTATTTTTTCTGTTTCGTCCGCTCCGAACGTCGATAGTTGATAAGGGCTAATTTCAATATTATGCGACTTCATAAAATATCGTCCGCCCGTTGCTTTCAAACGACCGTTAAAAGTTGCCAGATGTTTGAATGGCCGTCCAAAGCTTTCCAAGGACACCCGCTCCACCCATTGCTGGAGCTCCTCGTCTTTCATCGTCTGCACCATAAATCTTGATTCTCCCTTGTTCATTTGTTCTCTTGCACTCTAGTTTGCCAAATAAAATAACAACCGTAAAGAGGGCCAAAAAAGTGCAGCAAATTCCGATTCGTTTTTCTGGCATTTTTGCAGCCCATACGCTACACTGTCAAGTAGTGATGCACTTTTATGGCACAGCAGCAATAAACGGCTGCATGATGCAGCGAATGTTTTGAGGGGAGAATCCAATCATCTTATGCCAACGATGCGTTTTGTACTAATGAAAAACAATGATCAGGTGTTCTTTGTAGAAATGCCTGATACGCATGCCTATCAATTAAGCGCCCTTAACTTGCGCCTGCACAAGGAGCTGGACAAGCTTACTGCAGAGCAGGTGCCCGCGCTTCCATATGCGATTGCTGAATGTGACCGCGTAGAGCTCCATGACAGCTCGATTCGCATTGCTTCGGGCTTAGACTACATTAACGAGCTGGAACGCGAATTTGCCGCTGTTAAAGAGTCTGCTTACCCGCTTATTGCGCTGCTCACGGAAATTCGTGCGCTGCAAGCTCAGCTTGAGCAATGGTACGAAGATGAAATCGGCTAAATAGGACCTGCACGGACATTCGCCCTTCCCCATATGGTAGTAATACATCAGGGATGACCGGGAGGAGGGCGATCCACAATGCCGCAGTGGCTGTGCAATCAAATGATGCGTGCGTTTCATAAGAAAGATCGCAGGCAAATTAAGCTGCTTAATGAATGCTGGTATTTTTATCGCAGCAAGCAAAGCACCAAGGATACCGACAATAACAACGAATTGACGATTCGCCATTGAGCGTCTTAGTACAGCAATGAAGCCTCCGGCTCCCACTATTTGCAGTGGCTGCCAGAGGCTTCTTCGTTTATGATTATGAATTACATTTTGTTGAAAAATGCAATGTCGTTGATCGGCAGACGCGTACTCGGATGTCCGGTTTTGGAAGCTTTGCCGATTGGCAGCAAAATGTTCAAAGCATAACGCTCTGGAATGTTCAGCAGCGCTCTTACTTTATCGCGATCGTAGCCGCCCATAGGCACAGTGTCATAGCCTTTGGCTTTTGCTACTTGCATAATTTGCATCGATACGAGGCCTGCATCAAATACAGTCACTTCATGCAGACGTTCCTTTGGAATGGATGTGTACAGCTTTTGCGAGTTGGCAGCGAACGATTCGCTCATCTCTTTGGTCATAAGGCCAGCTTCCGCCATTGAACCGTAAATCTTTTCAGCATTCTTATACATTTCCAGGTCGCCCAACACGACGATAACAGCTGCTGCGTCCACAACCTGCTGCTGGTTGTTCGAGATAGGAAGCAATTGCTGCTTGAGCTCCTCGTCCGTTACAACTAGAAAACGCCAAGGCTGCATGTTCGACGATGACGGTGCTTTTGCGGCAATTTCCAAAATTTCCGTAATTTCCGCTTCCGTCATTTTTGCAGTGTTGTCATAGTGGCGCACCGAGCGGCGATCGCTTAATACTTGATAAAAAGATTGATCCAGCTGTGTTTGTACAGTCATGATAATTCCCTCCAAATATCGTTTATATAAGTGCAATTCTTACTGTGCTTAATATAACACAGTTAATTTCAAAAAAACATCTGCTACACAAGCAATAGTATAGTCCTCCATCTATCCACTTGTCAATCGTATATTTCTAACTATTTTATAGTTGGTTATCTGTTGCCTTTTTAAGGTCGCAAACCCGTCTCGTCAGCTGTTCAATGGTCCCTTTACCAAGCATTTCGAGCGCGCTATTTTTGACTCCCTCCGAAATTTCACCAAACGCCTGGCGCATCTCCTGCCCAAATTCATGCTCTCCAGTCGTCTGCTCCAGCCCTTTGCATAAAGGCTCGCCTAGTTGAAGCGCCAAATACACATCTGCGAGCGTAATTGCGCCTGCAGCACGGCTTAGCTTGTAGCCTCCGTCCTTGCCTTCCTTCGTGTCCAAAAGCCCCTCGCGGGCAAGCTCCGACATCACGCGGCGCAGCAGCGTTGGCTCGACCTGGAGCCGTTTTGAAATTTCTGCGCTTGTGCATGGCTGATCCTTATGAGCAAGTACGACGAGCGCCTGAAGCGCTATGCCAAACCATTTATGATGGGGAAAAGTGCTGCATTTCTCGGCTTGCATAGATAGTCATCCTCTCTGTCACTTAACAGGGTCATTCCTTATATTCCTTGTTAAGTATGACGGACTTGCCGGCAATCGGCAAGTCCGTCTTTCAAGCTTTTATTAACCTGGCTTGCGCATCGTAAGGCCAACGCGCCCTTTTTTCACATCTACGGTCAGTACCCAGACGGTAACGGTATCCCCTACAGAAACAACATCCATCGGATGCTTCACGAATTTATCGCTCAATTGGGAAATATGGACGAGCCCGTCATTTTTAAGCCCAATATCGATAAAAGCGCCGAAATCGATGACGTTGCGCACCGTGCCCTGCAGCTCCATGCCCGCTGTCAAATCCTCCAGATTTAGCACCTCGGTATGAAAAATAGGAGCGGGAAGCTCCTCCCGCGGATCGCGTCCGGGACGCAGGAGGCTGTCCACAATGTCGCGCAGCGTTGGAACCCCGACGCCAAGCTCAGGAGCAACGGAAGCCACATCAAGCTCTGTCAGCTTCTGCTTCAGCTCCTCCGAGCCAAGCTGGTTCAGCTTAACGCCCAAATGGGCAAAAAGCTTGTCCACGACCGCATACGACTCGGTGTGGATTGGTGTCCCATCCAGCGGATTGGCCGCTTCAGGAATGCGCAGGAAGCCGATACACTGCTCGTACGCTTTCGCGCCAAGACGCGGCACCTTTTGCAGCTGCGCCCGCTTCACGAAACGGCCATTTTCCTCGCGGTATTTGACGATGTTGCGAGCTGTTGTTGCATTAATGCCCGCCACATAGGACAGCAGCGACGCTGAGGCCGTATTTACGTCTACACCAACATGGTTAACCGCTGATTCCACGACAGCGCCCAGGCTTTCATCCAGGCGCTTCTGGCTCACGTCATGCTGGTATTGGCCGACGCCGATTGCCTTTGGCTCGATCTTGACCAGCTCGGCCAGCGGGTCCTGCAGCCTGCGTGCAATGGACACGGCGCTGCGCTCGGCAACGTCAAGAGAAGGGAATTCCTCGGCTGCCAGCTTGGAAGCCGAATACACACTCGCCCCTGCCTCGCTGACGATAATATATTTCAGCTCGAGACCAGGCGCAGCTTGGCGGGCTTTAATCAGGTTCGCAATAAATTGCTCCGTTTCCCTTGAAGCCGTCCCATTGCCAATGACAATCAGCTCGACTTTATAATTATCAATCAGGCCATTAATTAAACGCTCCGCTTCCACTACTTTATGATGCGGGGCAGTCGGATAGGATACGGCCACCTCCAGCAGCTTGCCTGTATCGTCTATGACCGCCAGTTTGCAGCCGGTGCGGAAGGCGGGATCGACGCCAAGCACAACATTGCCGCGAACAGGCGGCTGAAGCAGCAAATTGCGCAGATTTTCCGAAAAAATCGAAATCGCATGCTCCTCCGCTTTATCCGTCAGCTCGCCGCGCACCTCGCGCTCAATGGACGGCGCTATCAAGCGTTTATACGAATCCTCAATGACGGCAACGAGCACGCTTCGCACCGCTTCAGCTGTATGATTCCGTAAAATTTTACGGCCAACATGCTCATGAATCCGCTCTGTGGACAACTCGAACGCTACCTTCAGCACATCCTCGCGCTCGCCGCGATTAATCGCCAGTACGCGATGAGGAGGCAGCTTGCGCAGCGGTTCATTGTAGCTGTAGTACATTTCGTATACAGACTCCGCTTTCGCATCACGCGCTTCGGTACGAATAAGCGAATGATCAAACGTATGCTTTCGCACCCAGGAGCGAATCGACGCGTCATCCGCTATATTTTCAGCCAAAATATCCATTGCCCCTTGCAGCGCTTCCTGAGCGCCGGGAACACCTTTGGCCTCATCGATATATTTAACTGCCTCGGCGAGCGGCTCCCCTTGACGGGGCTGCGACCAAAGCCACTGGGCAAGCGGTTCTAATCCCCGTTCCTTCGCCACGCTCGCCCGCGTCTTGCGCTTCTGGCGATAAGGCCGGTATAAATCTTCGATTTCCTGCAGCTTTACGGAAGCATTGATGGCTAAGCTCAATTCCTCGGTTAGTTTGTCCTGCTCGTCAATAAGCCGAATGACCTCACGCTTGCGCTCTTCCAAATTACGCAAATATTGCAGTTTTTCCTCAATCGCTCTAAGTTCGGTTTCATCCAGTTCGCCTGTCATTTCCTTGCGGTATCTGGAGATAAACGGAATCGTATTGCCTTCATCCAGCAAGGCGACAGCCGCTTTCACTTTAGTAAGCGGGATAGACAGCTGCGCGGCTACGCCTTTAATAATCCGTTCATTTTCCGCAGCTATTTGCTCCGCTGTCCGTTCCACCTTGCCAGTTGGTCCATCAAGCGCTTCACTCGTTATATTCGTCGTCGTATTTGCCAAGCGGCACGCACCGTCCTTTTGCATTTTCATAGCCTGCTTGTATTGCCGCAGGTGGGCTTCTCCCTATTTTACCATTATGTTGGGCAAGTGTTCAAAATCATTGGACTGCCTATACATTTTAGATGTGCACAGCCTCCATAATCAGCACAAAAAACCGCCAGCCGCAGGCGGCAAATGCCACGCTGGCTGACGGTAATATTGCCATTCTCTTGTACAATGCCTAAGCGATTATCGCGTAAAAGGATTATTCGCCTTCTCAAAGCCAATCGTCGTCCGCGGGCCATGCCCCGGATATACTTTAACCTCATCAGGCAGCTTGTAAAGCTTGCCTTGAATGGAATCGTACAAATCCCGCTCGCGGCTGCCCGGCAAATCTGTACGTCCAACGGAGAGCCTAAACAGCACGTCGCCGGAAAAAAGATCGTTGCCGCGCAAAAAGCTCACGCTGCCCGGGGAATGGCCCGGCGTATGCATAACGCGAAATTTCTCGCCCAGCAGCTCCAGCGTCATCCCTTCATCCAAGGCGTATTCCGCTGGATCGGTCGTCAGCGGCGGCGTAACTTCCTGCCAGCGCATGGAACCATTTTTCCCAGCATCCGTCAGCCAGTCGGCCTCCAGATCGTGAATATAAACCGGGCAGCCTGCCGCTTTGCGAACCTCGTCCACACCGCCCATATGATCGAAGTGGGCATGCGTCAGCAAAATCGCCTCAATATGCGTATCGGCAATCCGCTTCAGCACGCCTTTCGGGTTCATGCCCGGGTCAATGATAAGGCCCCGTTCCTTGCCTGTTTCCTCATCCTTTACCGTGAGCAGGTAACAATTGGTCTGGAGAGGTCCCAGCGCAAATGACTCAACTCGCATTTCACTCATGATCAGCGCTCCTATTCTTCTGTTTAGAACGACTCCAGCAGGTCGCGCAGCTCTTTCACAATAACCGAATGATAGCCTGTGCCTTCGCCGTAACGGCGGCCCATTTCTTGGCGGACAAGTCCAAGCTTGTCTTGATAATCTGCTGCTTCACGGTCTGGATTTTCCAGCTTGAATGCGGTCATCGCTTCTTGAACATGCTTAGGACGCGGTCCCCATTGTCCGAGCACATGGCCGCCTGTATCTGCAATAATAACGATCGGAACCGCGCGGCCGCCCATGGTCAAAAACTGCTCCATCGTATCGAGATGCTCCTCCAT
Organism: Paenibacillus sp. BIHB 4019; assembly: GCF_002741035.1. Lineage (NCBI taxonomy): Bacteria > Bacillati > Bacillota > Bacilli > Caryophanales > Paenibacillaceae > Paenibacillus > Paenibacillus sp. BIHB 4019. Next base: position 405,543 of record NZ_CP016808.1, read on the forward strand.
AATGAGCACCTCTGTTGGGACGCCGCTATTTTCGAGCGCACGGAATACAACCGGAATATTGCGAATGACATCGCCGCACCACTCTGCCATCAAGATCAAGCAGCGCAAATCGTCGCGGTTGTTCAGCGATTCGAAAAATTCGCGATCGCTTTCATCCGTCCAAGCAAACTGGTTGTACCAGTCTTGAAAAGCCTCTTTATTTTTCTCCATGCCGTCGATGAATTGCTGCGGGGTAATGCCTTTATTCAATTTCTCTGCTACGCTTTTGCTCATAATTAATGACCCTCTTTCTCCTGTTATATGTATCGTAGATTCATACGGATCAGGCTGCATTACGCCGATTTTTTACGTGATTTTCTAAATTTATAAAGCGAATAAACAATGATTAACAATACTGCGAGAATAATAGCTGGAAGCACATAATCCTTCGCCTGCTCATGAATGTTTTCCCAATTTTCGCCAAGCGAGCGGCCCAAATGGACGAACAATAGCGCCCATGGCAGGGAAGCAGCTGCGGTAAGTGCAGTAAACAGCCAGAAATTCATCTTCGCCATGCCCGCGGGAATCGAGATGACTTGACGCATGACGGGAACGAAACGGGCTGTAAATACTATGCCGGAGCCATATTTTTTGAACCATTCTTCGGCTAGGTCGACATGCTTCTTTTTAATTTTAATATATTTTCCGTATTTCTCCACCAGGGGACGTCCGCCGAATCTGCCGAAAGCATACAAAATCCAGTTTTGACCAACCGCGCCGAGCGTTCCAAAAAAGACGGCGCCCGCGTAAGAAATTTCGCCTTTGTACACCAAGTAGCCGCCAAAGCCAAGTACAATCTCGCTTGGAATGACCTCCATCAGCAAACCGATCAAAATCCCAAAGTAGCCAAGGCTTTCAATCCATAAAAGCAGGGTATGCAAAATCTCCGAAATGCTATCCATCACGCTTGCCTCTCACATCCTCTCTAAACTACTGCTTCGCTTGTTATTCTACCACACCGAAGGAAGGCTCATCCAGTCGAAAGCGTGCAGGTGACGTTCATGCGGGCGGAAGCATACATATAGAGGAAAGAGAGGAGCGGGTCTGCCATGAAGCCTACTGCCCAGAAGCATGACTCAAGCCTGCCTACCGCTCGCAAAATACGGCGTGCCTGCAGCAATGAGCTGTACCGTACGGCCAAACGTTTGAAGCTGTGGGTGTCCAAAGAAAAGCTTGATCAGGCGGAAAATTTGTATTTTAAGAAGGTAGCAGTCAATCTGCTGTGGATTCACGAGCATAAGAGCAATCGCAAGCTGCTCGCGGATTGGTGGGATGAGAACGTCTCCGCTGAAATCGCCGAGCTATGGGAGACGGACCGGGAGAAGCTAAGCGAAGCTTTCCGCGAGTCGTTTGGCGGATAAGAGAAAATGCCCGGCCTGTGCGGGTACGAAAAAAGCAGGATTTTTCTATGGGCCGCTGGCCTGAGAAAATACCCTGCTTTTCATCATATGCTGAGGCTGCCTCTTGAGGCGGGAATTACTCTTCCCGCAGCCGCTCCACCGATACCGTTTCCGTATTCAATGGATTGGAGCCCACCTGTACGGTTGCCATGCTGTTCGCTACGTCGACATGCTCGATCCATACGGCTTTCCCATCAAGCTGCACTCCAATTGTTTGCGATGAATCATAGATCTGCTTGGCGCGCGAAACGTCCATCAGGATCCCTCCTTAAGCTTAATTGCTATCTGCCTTCTTCCTCCATCGTATCGGTCGTCGATTCATCAATAAGGCCGTTATGAGGCGTTACATTGCCTCCTCCAAGCCCTTCGTTCACCATACGGTCAATATCCATAAAATAATCGGAGCGCCCTTCATGCTGGGCGTCAACGCCTGTACCATTAGTCGTGTTTTCGCCTGCTGGTTGCTCATTCATATCTGTCATTGCCTTCCCTCCTTTCTTTAAACAGCTCCTTGCCTACTTGCAAAATATGCCCGATCGGACACTTGTTCATTCACTCCTGCCGTACAAGTGCCCGCTTATAATAACGGAGACAGCAGATGCGCAGCAGCTTCCGCCATTTTCTGAAGGACTGGCCGCTCCGAAAAACGGTTTAAGCTCAGCTCCTCGCTATCCCGCTCATCCTGCCGAAAATCCCGCTTCAGCTGCGAAATAGATCCCGCATCAAATAAAAGCGCATTTTGCTCATAATTGTTGTAGAAGCTGCGCATATCCATATTCGCCGTTCCCACTGACGCCAGCATGCGATCAATGATGAGCACCTTGGCGTGTATAAATCCTTTGCGATAGCGAAACACCTTAATCCCCGCCTTAAGCAGCGGCTCTACATAGGAAAGCGTAGCCCACAATACAAGCTGGGAATCCCCTTTGCCCGGAATAATAATGCGCACATCGACGCCGCTCAGCGCCGCTACCCGCAGCGCCATCAGCAATCCCGGATCAGGTATAAAATAGGGCGTTGACAAGCTTATGCTTTCTTTCGCAGCCATTACCGAAGCAACGACTGATTCCAATATCGGCTCCCCGATTTGATCAGGGCCTCCAGGCGTAATCAATACGGGATCGTTGCCTTCACAATGATGAAGCGGCATATAGAGCGCTCCGCTCAGCTCTTCTTTTGCTGCAAAAGCCCAATCGCTCCTGAACAGCTGCTGTAAAAAATAAACCGCATCTCCCTCCAGCTGCACATGGGTATCCCGCCAAAATCCAAGCCTCGGATTTTTGCCCAAATATTCATCGCCTATATTAATACCTCCAACGAAGCCGATTTTGCCGTCTATGACTGCGATTTTACTGTGATTGCGGTTGTTCAGCCGCCGCTCGTACCAAGCATGGCGCGGCGGTAAAAAGCAGCTTGTCTGAATGCCGGCCATATCAAGCTCATGAATATAGGCTTGGCTTAGATTCATGCTGCCGATGCCGTCATACAGCACGCGAACTTTCACGCCTGCCTTTGCCCGCTCGATTAAAGCATGCTTGAATCGCTGCCCAATCCCATCATCCCGTATCGTATAATAATCAAGATGAATATAGCTTTGTGCCCGGCTTATAGCCGCCAAGATCGCCTCGTAGGTATCGTGCCCATTTTGGAGCACATGGACCTTGTTGCACAGCGTAATACAGTGGCCCTTCGAAGCCGTCAACAGCCGGAATAACTGTTTTTGCCCATCAAGCTCCGGACTTGCCTTCAAATCAGCAAAGCTTTGCGCATTGTGCGTTAGCTTCCCGGCTTGGAGAAGCTTCTCTTGAGCCAGCCGTTTATGAGTATGGCTGCTTTGGCGATTCACCGGCCGTGCAAGCAGCAAGTAAAGCGCAATTCCCAAAATCGGCAGCAGCATCGTAATCGTCAGCCAAGCAGCTAGGCGGGCAGGCCTACGATATTCCATTGTGAAGATAAATACAAATTGCAGTAAATATAGCCCTAGAACGATGGCTAGGGCAATGATAATCAACCAAACGGACATGAAGGTCCCCCTTGTTGTGTGACGCGTGTTTAAAGCGGAGCATAACCTACCAATTTTTCTAATGTATTACAAACAAGCAACTTGCGGCTAGAATCCTGCTTATTTAGTGTCCACGGTTCATCGTTCCATTATGCGCTTGTTTCTGTATAAACAAGCTGATTTGATATGCAGTAGATTAAAAACACATAACAAAACAGCACGCGCTCCCGATTACCGAATCGGGGCGCGTGCTGTTCATTGCACAACAATGCTATCTGCTGGAAGGTTTACTAAGTATCGTTGCTACAATCGCTACTAACATAAGCAGCTTCATCTTTAATTTAGCGAATATCTTTATCTGCTAATTAGGCTAGCCTGTTCGTTTCATAGGAGTTGACGCGTCGGTAACGCGATGCATTCGGTCCCAAATCAGCTTATGCATGCTGAAATACCTGCACAAAAACACCGGAAGACGTTTATGTTTTATACCCAGCTTGTAGCCGATAAGCTTAGCTGCTGATTCCGCAAAAAGCACAGGTATCAAATGATAACGATGCTCTTTCAGCAAGCATTGCAGCTGGGTTTTGACAAGCTTAAAGCCGGGCTTGCCCACTTTGCTAAAAGGGATAATCCATTCATTACGGCACATCGATACTCCATTGTCAAAAAAACGCCTGAACTGCTGCATTAGCGTATAATCATGAGAATGGTAAACGCCAGCTTCCGCCGCATAAGCAATGCTGTATCCGTTCATGACACAGGTTGCGGCCATGAACATATCCTCATTAAAAATAACAGGAGCATCAAAGCTGCCCATTTCATAAAAGGTTTCTCTGCGATAGGCCGCGCATACATTCGAGCAAATAAATGTTTGAATGCCCATTTGATCAATATCTGCTTTAGATTTCAATCGCGGCTCAGGCGGATAATTAGATGCTCTCGCCAACCGCTCCAATATACCTGCATGGGGATATGGTATTTGCCTTGCGTAGGAGCAGGAGGTACTAGCATCATCAAGCAGCGGCTGGACAAGCTTTTCAAGCAGTTGTTCATCATAGGGCAGCGCATCCTGCGTCATAAATACGAAAAAATCGCCTTTTGCTTGGGCAGCAGCCGTATTGCGCGTACCGCCATGATCAAATTCGCTGCGCAGCACCGTCATCACACGCGTCCCCAGTTGAAGCGCCCGCTCAGGTGTACCATCCTCGGAGCTGGAGTCCATAACGATAATTTCGTAGGGCAGCAGTGTTTGTTTCTGCAGCCTTTGAATAAGCTCAACAAACTCCAAACCTGCGTTTAATGTAGGAATTATTACCGAAACCTTCACATTTGTACTGCCATCAGTAAGCATTTTTATTGACAAACCCTCTCACAATCGTCATTACGATGATTTTCAAATCCAAAATAAAAGTCCAGTTTTCAATATAAAATAAATCATGTACGATTCGATCCTCAATGGAAGTATCACCACGAAGCCCATTCGTCTGCGCCCAACCGGTAATGCCGGGACGAATCTGATGCTTGATCATATACTTCGGAATCTCTTCTTTGAACTGGTTAACGAAGTACGGACGCTCCGGGCGTGGCCCGACAACGCTCATATGTCCGAACAGCACATTAAAAAACTGCGGCAGCTCGTCAAGGCTCGTGCGGCGCAGGAAGCTGCCAAACTTCGTACGGCGCGGATCATTTTCCACTGTCCACTGAGTATTGGACACTTCGCCAGTCGACACGCGCATCGAGCGAAATTTATACATGAAGAAATTTTTGCGGTTTAACCCCATCCGCTCCTGCTTAAACAAAACCGGTCCAGGGGATGTCAGCTTGATGCCAATGACCGTCGCCAGCATAATAGGTGAAGTAATAAGGATAGCAATCAGCGAAAAAATAATATCAAAGCCGCGCTTCAGTACACGATTACTCAGCTCATCTAGCGGAACATCCCGTACATTTATAAGCGGAATACCAGCAAAATTATCAAAAAATGGCCTAGCGGGCAACAAATCAAAAAAATCAGGGATAATTAGCGTCTTCACGCCAGTCTTCTCGCAAGTCTCAATAATCTGCGCATATTTCTTATGCGCTTCGAGCGGCAATGCGATAATAACCTCGTCAATCGTAAGCTCATTCAGCTTCTCTTCAAGATCGTCTAGCTTTCCGATGATCGGCTGCATGAACTGATGCTCCTCCGCATGCTCACCCTGATAATCGTCTAGAAAACCGACTGCTTCATAACCTAGCTCAGGACGCTTCTGCAAATTGTGATAAAAGCTACGCCCCACTGAGCCAGCCCCGACAATTAGCACATAACGCTTGTTATAGCCACGTCGACGGAAGGAGAACAGCATTGATTTTACAATATAACGATAAAGGGCTATTGCAGCAATATTCATCAGGAAAAAAATTAATAGTAATTCCCGGGAAATATGTACTTCACCTGTGAAGTAAAATAAGCTGAGCAAGAACAGGAAACTGATCGTCTGAATCTGTATAATCTTCAGTACTTCATATGAATAATTTTTACGCCGTTTAGGCGAATAAAACTGCAAATAAAAACCGACTACGACAGCTGAAAATGAATAGACGGTTCCCCAAACCAAATAGGTGGAAAAAGGAACGGAATTCACATAGGACAACCAGTCGCTATAAAATTTAAGCCAATAGGCGGCGAGAAATACGATTAACGTACATAACAGATCCGCAAGCATATATAACTGGGACAATATCCTCTGGTTTTGCCGGATCATAAATGCAAATTCACCCACATTCTATCAGATTTCGACTCTAGTAATATTGTATCAAAATAAGGATGCAAAAAGAACCCCATATGTTTCCACATGGGATTCTCAATAAACGACTAATTAACTACCTACGCTTTTCCTTCATCTTGCGATTGACTTGCTTGCGCTTTCGCAGCATTGCAGGCAGCATTTTGAAAATAACGGGCCAAGAACCAAGCAGCCCCGGTTCTCTAAGCAAAATATAAGCAAGCTTTGCAGCTTCCACAAAAGTCAGCAAGGGAATCAACCAGATCAGCTGCCAGCTGACAGGTTCATTTTTTATAAGCGTGAACCAGCGGTTTTGATACGAATGTCTACGGATGAACAAAGGGACAGAAAGGCGGCCGCCCTGCTTCCATCCTCGGTGATGCAGCGCACCCGCCGAAGGCACATAACTGGCTTTCCAGCCTAGCTTCTGTGCCCGCCACGCCACGTCCACATCCTCTTTATAGGCAAAATAGTCCTCATCAAAAAACTGGCCTTCGATTTGAATATCACGGATCATTGCCATGCGATACACTGCCGCTGCTCCGGATACCCCGAATACTTCCTGCGGTTTGCTCCAATTCACGACAGACTCGTGGGTGGCCAAATCATAGGCTTGGCGTGTCGGTCGCATGCCAAGTCCCGCACTGTCCATCTTTTTAGGATCGGAACCGAGTACTAGCTTCCCCGACACGCTGCCAACTTGCGGATGACTTTCCATGAAATCTACCGCTTCCAGCAAAAAATCTTGATCCAACATCACATCGGGATTAAGAACCAGAACGTAATCAGCATCGGTTTGAGCGATCGCCTGATTTTGCCCGCCAGCAAATCCATTGTTTAAGATATTGGCGCTAAAATGAATATTTCCTTTCAAGTCCTCATTTGCGGCATAACGCTGCACAATCGCTTGTGTTCCATCACTGGAAGCATTATCAATAACAATAACCTGCTCTGGCCGCAAAGTCTGACGCAGAACTGCATGTAAGCACGCTTCAATATCCAAAGCACTATTGTAGGTCACGATACAGACGCTTGCTGTAGCCATTGCAACTCATCACTCACTATCTTTCAAATAATGTTGCAGCGCTTCCCTCCATGGACGCAGCGGCTGTAAATCATTGCTGCGGATAGCACTGTGATCCATGACTGAATACGCTGGTCGTGGAGCGGGACGAGGAAACTCAGCAGTTGTACAAGGTTCTACCTGAATTTTCATCCCGCTCTCCTCAAATATCGCCTGAGCAAATTCATGCCAAGAACAAACTCCCGTGTTAGAAGCATGGTAAATACCATAGTTTTCTGTCTGTACAAGCTTTAGTAAAAAATGGGCCAAATCATACGTATATGTTGGCGAGCCTAGCTGGTCTGAGACGATGTTCAAGTTGGCTCGTTCCGTTCCCATTTTCAGCATCGTCTTTACGAAGTTATTTCCGTACTTGCCAAATACCCAAGAAGTCCGAACAATAAAAAAACGATTATGAATCGTCTGGACCGCATATTCGCCTGCCAATTTGGATTTGCCGTATACCGTTTGCGGATTCGTATTGTCATATTCATTATAGGGCACAGTACCTGTACCATCGAACACATAGTCTGTACTGATGTAGCAAAGCTTAATCCCCACCGCAGAAGCTGCAACTGCAAGATTCCGAGTTCCTGCCCCATTTACTCGAAAAGCCTCATCCGGCTCGGATTCGGCTTTATCAACGGCTGTATAAGCTCCACAGTGTATAATTGCGTCAGGGCAATGCTTCGCGAGCACTGCACGACATTGCTCAATGTCTGTAACATCGAGTTCAGAGCGGCTAAGGGAGATAATCTCTATGCCCTCAGCCTTAGGCAAATGCGCAAGTTCTGCCCCTAACTGCCCTCCCGCACCAGTAACCACAATTCGCTGCGGCTTCCTAGGCTGCTGGGTAATCATGACTGTTCACCCAAACGATCCTTATATTGCTTATCATAATATTGCTGGTAAGAGCCGGACACAACCTGCTCCATCCATTCCTTGTTGTTTAAGTACCACTGAATCGTCGCTTTAATCCCGCTCTCATAGGCGAACTGCGGCTGCCAGCCCAGCTGGTTGCGAATTTTATCCGCATCAATCGCATAACGGCGATCATGGCCGAGTCGATCTTGTACATAAGCAATGAGAGATTCTGGCTTACCCAGCTCTTGCAATATCTTTCTTACAACATGAAGATTGTCACGCTCGTTGTTGCCTCCAACATTATAAACCTCGCCATTGCGTCCTTTATGCAATACGAGATCTATGGCACTACAATGGTCTTCGACGTAAAGCCAATCGCGAACATTGAGACCATCTCCGTAGACTGGCAGCTGCTTATCCTGCAGCGCATTTTGAATCATTAGTGGAATGAGCTTTTCCGGAAATTGGTACGGTCCATAGTTATTGGAGCAGCGCGTAATATTAACTGGTAGGCCAAACGTTTCGTGATAGGCTCTTACGAGCAGATCTGCTCCAGCTTTACTCGCCGAATAAGGGCTATTTGGGGCAAGCGGTGTTTCTTCTGTAAAGAGGCCAGTCGCACCAAGTGTTCCGTATACTTCGTCGGTAGACACTTGAACAAATTTAGAAATCTGGTATTGCTTAGACAAGTCAAGCAGCATCTGGGTACCCAAAATATTCGTCTGCACAAAAATTTCCGGATGTAAAATGCTTCGGTCCACATGCGACTCCGCTGCAAAATTCAGCACGGCATCTAAACCAGCTGCAAAAAGCGGCTCGATTGCCGATTTATCTGTAATGTCCGCCTTCACGAATGTATAGTTCGGATGCTGCTCAATGCTGCGCAAATTTTCTAAATTTCCAGCGTAAGTGAGCGCATCTACATTAATAATGTGGTACTCCGGATACTTATTGATCATATAAAGTATAAAGTTGCTGCCAATAAAGCCAGCACCGCCGGTAACTAATAATTTCACGAGTTAAGCTCACCCTTCATATACAAAATTAATTTCCGCATCGGCAAGAACGGGATGCTTGCCATCCTTGTCAGAAAGAATCGGCTTGGATGTTGGCCAATCAATACCAAGTGCCGGATCATTCCAGGCTATGCCTCTGTCATGCTCTGGGGAATAAAGCGCATCGACTTTGTATTGTACTTCGGTATTAGGCACGATTGTACAGAAGCCATGTGCAAATCCTTGCGGTACAAGAAGCTGACGCTTATTGGCTGCACTTAGAATAAAGCCCTGCCAATCTCCAAAAGTAGGTGAACCTTTGCGAATGTCGACAACGACGTCGTAAATAGCTCCGGCGGTTACTCGTACCAGCTTGGTTTGAGCCTTTGGATTCAACTGGTAATGAAGGCCACGTAAAACGCCTGCTTCAACAGATAGGGAATGATTGTCTTGGATAAATTTACTGTTAATCCCTACTTTACGAAACGTTTCAACATTGTAACTTTCATAAAAAAAACCACGTTGATCACCATATAAGTTCGCTTCAATTATTTTGAGTCCTTGAAGAGCTTTACTCGTTACTTTCATTAATTACTCACCGCCAATTACAGTTTCAAATTACCAAACTCCTCACCATAAATAATGTCTTTTGCCAATTCGTTAGCTCTATGGTAAGAGTTATGAGTACCAGCATCAGTCCACCAGCCAGGTAATACATCATATGTTAGAGAATTGGAGGAAATGTATGCGTTATTAACATCTGTTATCTCTAGTTCACCTCGGTCAGAAGGTTTTAGAGAACGAATTATATCAAAAACACGACTGTCATACATATATATTCCAGTCACTGCGTAGCTGCTTTTAGGTGTACGCGGTTTTTCTACAATAGAAGCTATCTTTCCTTCACTTAGTTCTGGCACCCCATAACGATGTGGGTCATCAACCTCTTGAATCAGAATTTTTGCACCATGCTTCTGTTCATGATAATTTGATACGAATTCGCTAATTTTTTCGGAAAAAACATTATCTCCAAGAATAACAATCATTCGGTCCTGATTAACGAATTTCTCGGCCAAACCTAGCGCCTGTGCAATACCTCCAGCCTCATCTTGAACCTTGTATGTAAAAGACAAACCAAACTCTGAACCACTCCCAAGTAGACTGACAACATCACCCATATGTTCTCTTCCTGTTACAATGAGGATTTCCACAATATTTGCTTCTCTCAACTTTGCAATAGCATGAAAAATCATCGGGTATTTCCCAATTGGAAGAAGATGCTTATTCGTTACTTTGGTTAACGGGAATAGCCGTGAACCATTCCCGCCAGCCAATATGATTCCTTTCATAATTTATTCCCCCATTTATTCAAATAAACAATTGACTTTTTCTAAATCGAATAAACAGAACAATGAATAACAAAAAAAATGCTACATTCACAAAAAATATAATTGGCTGTTTTTTTAAAGGAGATTTTATTGCCGATATAGCCCGTTTTAACGGATCCTTATCCATAATAATCTCTTCTGTAGACAGCTTCACCTTCGGATTAGTAGAAAACCAATAGAGGTTTTTCTCATCAACTAAATCAAATCTTACCTTAAGATGATTAACTTCTGTTTGACCTAATTCAGTACTTACATTTAAAAGAAGGTTTATATTCGCGACTCCTTGGCTATTTATTGTTAACGGAAAGCGTTGCCCTTCCCATAACAATTCGGTATCACTTTCATCGTATATATGATAGCTTAAAAAGGTTTGACTATTATATAGATCGTTATTATGAAACTCAACAGTTACATCCATATCTATTTCTTTATCGTACTGCTCTTTATCAGAATTAACAATAATACTCACATCACTTGATTCATTGGCGCTTGCCGCTAAGCCATTCACAGCTAATAAAACAAGCAATAATGAAATAACCATCCATTTTTTTTTCATATATCCACCTTATTTAGGACATGAATTTTTCAAATACAGCATTGTATTCTCCTACAACTAATTTCCAATCTCGTTGTGCAAATTTTTCATATAAACCAGCTTGCGCTTTATACAACTCATCTTTATGCTCCATTGCATACTCAATTTTCTGCGCCATTGAATAGGGATTATAGGGATCAAATAACATTAGATCCCTTAATTCTATACTCTCAATCTCCGCTTCTACAACAGGTATGCTGCTCATAACCGAAGGAGTACCTACAGAATAAGCCTCTGAAAAAGTAAACGGGAAGCCTCCCTCAAATAATGTTGGATTCACTGCGCAAACAGCCATTTTATTAAACGCCGCTAGCACTTCAGAGGAAAGTCCTCCCATAACAAAAATATCGTTCTCTAAATGGTTTTCTTTGATATAATCCTGCATATATTCCAAATTAGAGATATCACCTGTTACTATAAGTTTAATGTTTTTATACTTCTCCATATTAATAATTTTAATCGCTTTTATTAGATTAAAGATATTTTTATGAGGTCTTGCTTGAGATGAATAAATAACATAATCAATCTGGCTAATATTAGAGTTAAACCAAACATTATTAGGAGAATATTTGGATTGAATATAACTATTTATTATTAGTTTCGCATTCTGTACATCGGTCAAATACTTAGAAACGCTAACGGACAGTTTCAAATGTTCCCTCATATTGATATTTGCATGCTTGATTACAGTTACTTTACTTTCATCAACACCACATTTATCTATTAAATGACCATATTTCACATGATTACTATAACAAATCAGATGATCCGCACTATCTATACTTTTTCTGATTCGCTTGTGGGCTGTAATAGTATCCGAATATTGCGTAGGAAAGTCATAAAACAATATATCTGGTGCCGCCAAAACTTTGCTACATTGAATCGATTTTACTTGTGGCCAAGCCATTGATGGAATAAAACACACCTTTACTTCTTTGCGACTGTTTATAAGCTTTACTATTCTATTCAACTCATTATCCAGAACAATATGGTAAAATCTACCGCGCATCTTACCACTAAAAGAATCTGCATTTTCAAACAAAGAATGAACAAATGAGATATTTTTAACTCTCCTCAAACCTTTTTTAGCTATTAAACTAACTGACTTATATAAGAAAAAAATCACCAAAAATGAAAGAATTATTGGAGACATAATCAAGCCAATCAGTAAATATAAAATTGATTTACTAAACAATAACAACCAAGAAGAAGTACTCATAAATTCTACAAATAATTTCTCTAATACTTCATATACGCTCTGTTTTAACTTTAATAAAATTCTTTTAAACGGAGATATTTTTTTTGTGCCAGTTCTTCTATTTATCAAATAGTTTTTAATTTTAACGCCTATCGGAATGGATTGCGTAGAAACAATTTCACATTTTTCCAATGGTACCTTATTATCTTTTAATAAAGATTTAACCGAACCAACTAACCATTCCGGGCAAAATAGAACAATACCAAAATTATTAGATTTTTGTTCTTTTAAAATAAAAGCTAAAAGCCTGCCAATACCTTCAGTTGAAAGATTAGAACCTGGTTGAAAACCTAAAAAAACACCTAATTTTTTCACAACAACTTCCTCCATACTTGAGCTATTTCATTCATTGCATTCATATGAATATGCTCAAGCTTAGCATCTACCTGTTTATCTTCTATTGACTCTGAAAATACTTCGAATAGCACATTATCATTTGAAGCAAAGTTTTTGTAATTAAATGTATAATTAAGGGCGTTCTCAAAATCTTTATAGAAAGGGAAGTTATGGAGTATTGTTTCTTTTTTGTATTGCATAGCCTTTGCAAGTTTAAAGTATACATGCTTCAAATCATGAATAATAATAATTTTCTTGGCATGCGAATACAAAGCGTTATACTCGTTGCTCTTCAAATCGAAATACATTGTTACTTTATTTTTTAAAAATTTAGATTCTTTAATCATGTTGCTAAATATAATCCTTGCATCATAATCATCGTTACCATCAAACTTATAGTTATTTAAGTGTATTTTCACTTTTTCCGTTCGCCCACTTAATCTATAATATTCCTGAAGATCGGTAAGTAATCGTTTTATATGATTTATTTTCTTACTATCTACCTCGAGAAGATAATATGATTCAATGCTAGGACTTTCTTCTGCATGACTATCTGAAAAAACAAATGGGATAATACTTATCTTTTCTTCTGCTATGCCTACATGTTTCACTAAATCTATTTTTGTTTGTAGAGAACTAGTAAATAAGAAGGATGCATTTTTATAATTCGATATCCTGAAATCAGAAATCGTATTATAAAACCGTTCTCCCAAATTATCAATATAAATACCATATGGCTTGATTGGCGCAATAGGTTCATCCAACTCGTGATTTAAAAACAACCAGTAGTCTGCATCTACATAATTTCGCGCATAATCAACTGGCATTATATAGCTGTTATGCCATAACTGTTCATTTTGGAATAAGAGCGCTAAGGACTCAATTGTACTTTTCAATGAAACTTCCTGAAGCTTGAAATCTCTAATCGATACACCATCTTTGAGCAATTCCATAAAATCGCGATTTGTATCAAATTTATTACCTAATATATTAAAAGTAATAGAGTTTTTTTCATCTAACTTCTTTAAACCTGCATTTAACATCTTAACTACTTGAACATAATCTTCTTTGTAAATACTCCACTCGCTTTCCGTTAGAAATAACGCAATTTTTTTAGCGCTTTCCTTTAAAACAGGAGCTGGAGCATTTACTATCGGTATAAAGTTTTGTTCCCATAAGAGTTTATTATATTCATACGAGAACTTATGCAATATTCCTTTCTGATCATTAATAATATTATTTATTAGCTCTTTATCTCCCCCAATAATTTTCTTGATTTTCATTCTAGCTTCTTTTATATTATTACAGCAGCCTGCTTGTTGTGTATCTTTAGCCAGATTACTAAGTAAGCTACCTTCCATATAAACAACAGGCATTCCTGCAATCATGGCTTCCAACGGGTGATAATGCAAGTGACGAGGATGAGTTGAGTGATAATACATTACTTTGCAATTTTTATATAGCTCATTTAATTGCTCTCTTTCCAAGAACCCCGTAACTTTCTCGTCATCTACAGGAACTGGTTGATTACCCGCTATAATATAATCAAAACCTGAAAAATCCTTTTTAAATTGATTATAAACTTTTTCAGATTCCGCAATATACTTAATTCTTGTACAAAAAAACAAAATCTTATCTTGATTACCTATCCATTCATTCTCAATCTCATAAAATTCATTTGGTAATCCCAATGGCATATAAACAGCATTTTTTTTATAAAAATCGTCTTCTATTTCTAAAAGATTAGAATAGCACTGAGAAAACCAAAAACGTTTACTGATTTGTTTGAGTTTATGATGGTCATTTTCAGTAAAGTAGAAATTTATTAAGTCAGTGTAATTTTTAAACTTTGAAGGCCCTACACCAAAAGCACGAAAAAAAATCTCTCCATTAAAATTATGAATCAGCTTGCGCAGCAATACGAAAGCAGTATCGGTATATGTAATAGCCGTATGAAAGTGCTCATTAATAATCTTTTTAATATATAAGGGCATATTTGTTGTAGAAAAAAAGTCATATTCATTCAACAATTTCAAATCTTCTTCTGGAATAGTTAATGTATGGTCGTATTCAAATGTAATTGAACCACTTGACTGTAAAATTTCTTTTATTGTACTTTTGGGTGTGTAAATTTCAAAACCTAAATTTTTAATGAGTGGCAATTCGAACTTACTCAGTGTGTCGTGATTTAATAGCCATAACAACCTTCTTACTTTCATGCCAACTATCCCCCGGAACTTAATTATATTGAACTTTTATAATAACTAATCACTTCATCAGGAGCGCCATCTTTAATAATTTGTCCTTGTCGAACAAGAATTACACGATTACAAACATCTCGTATTGTGGCAAGATCATGCGAAACCAATACTAAAATTTTTGCCCGGCTCATAAGCCCTGTCATTCTTTCTTTTGCTTTCAATGCAAAGGATGCATCTCCAGCCCCAATAACCTCATCCAGTAAAAGAATCTCCCCAGAAATTGAAGTAGAAATCGCAAATGCAAGCCTAATCAACATTCCTGATGAGTAAGATCTTATAGGATAATCAATGAATTCACCTAACCCTGCAAAATCAATAATTGCCTGTTCTTGTTCCTTAATACGTCTTGGAATTTCCCCAAGCAACAATCCACGATACATAATATTTTCTCGACCCGTCGATTCGAGGTCAAAACCTAAGGCTAAATCAAATAAGGATCGTATTTCTCCCTTTACCTCAAGTGACCCCGATTTAATAGGATATATTCCCGCAATAGTCTTCAGTAATGTACTCTTGCCCGCACCATTGTGACCAATTATGCCGAGTTTATCTCCCTCTTTTACTTCTAAACTGAAATTTCTAAGTGCATGTACATTGTCTAATGTTTCTTTTTTTTTCTGCAACTTTAGTAAAGAGAATACTTCTTGCTTTAAAGTAGTTGCATTATATATGTGTGATGGGTAATAAAGATTGACATCATTGAGCCTTATATAGCACTTTTCCATATTTATTATCCCTCTTATTTCTTATAGATAAAATATTACTTTATTGTGATTGTTTTTATTAACCCACACTGCTATTCCTGCAAACAAAATAATAGTTCCAATTGTAAAGGTGTAATTGCTAATTGTCGGCATTGCGCCATATAAAAAGGGCTCTCTAACAAGAGCCAAAATATGTGTTATAGGATTGAGATTAAACAGTGCTCCCAAAGTAGGATTTGAAGTAAACATTTCTTTCTTAAAAAAGACAGGTGATACATACCATACCGCTTGAATTACGAGAGCCATTACTTGTGGGTAATCACGATATTTCGCATTAGTAAACCCTGCAATCGTTGTAATCGACCACGACAAGCAAAAATACAACATGATTGTTAAAGGCAATGTCATGATACCCAATACCACATGCTCTGGCCTAGTGAATAACATCCAAACAGCCAATGAGGTCATCGCTAATACAAACGTAACTGTAGTTACTAAAGCTGATCTAAGAGTATATATAATAACAGGATGATTAAATTGACGAATGTATTGCTCTCCTGTCATAATCGAATAGCCTCCACCAATAAAAGAGGCGCTAATTAAGTCCCAAACAATTAATCCAGATAATACATATGGAGCATAGTCGGTAAAAGACATATTAAATACGGTGCCGAATACAGCTGACATCAATAAAGTAAGCAACAAAGGATTCATAAACGTCCACAAGATTCCTAATTTTGATCGTCTAAACTTATTTTTAAGCTCGGCGTTTACAAGATGCATCCAAAAGTATCTTGTTTGATATATTTTCTTCATATAATCACTCACTATTTAACCTCCACAAAACTAGCTTAAAGCCACTTGACAGAAAGTTAGCCATTTGCTTTACAATGAAAAACAATTCTCTCACAAATATAATTCATATCCATCTCACTGAGTAAAGCATTTGTTGGGACATTAAATCCTCTAGCAGATACATCATCTGCTACTGGATAGTTGTCCGTATCATAGTATGGAGGCATTTGATGCATAGGATAAAAAAGTGGTCTTGTTTCAATTCCATCTTCGTCTAATAATTTCATCAAATCATCTCTGCTAATTTTAACTTTAGCTTGAAGTAAAATGGAAACCATCCAATAAGAATGTTTTGCCCAAGATAGTTCTGGTTGAATAGTAAACCATTCTGAATAAGGCGCAAAAAGCTCAATATAATTATTTGCTACACTCCTACGCTTGTCCAAATGCCACTCTATATTTTCTAATTGCCCTAAGCCAATTGCGGCTTGCATGTTTGTCATTCGGTAATTATACCCCACAACTTCAAACCAATATCTTCTCTTAGGATCCATTCCTTGTCCTCTAAGCAATCTCATTTTATCAGCAAGTTCCTTATTATTGGTCGTAATCATTCCACCTTCTCCTGTAGAAATAATTTTGTTACCAAAAAAACTGAATGTACCAACATCCCCTATAGAACCAACAATTTGTCCGTTACACTCAGCACCATGTGCTTCCGCAGCATCTTCAATGACAAATAAATTATGTTTTTTAGCAACTTTCATAATTTGCTCCATATTTGCAGGATGTCCATATAAATGAACTACGATTATGCCTTTCGTGTTTGCTGTGATTTTTTCTTCAAGCTTTTGCGGGTCCATATTCCAAGTATCTGGTTCGCAATCAACTAAAACAGGAGTAGCGCCACAATACTTAACAGCATTTGCTGTCGCTATATATGTAAAGGTTGGTACAAGTATTTCGTCACCAGCCCCTACTCCATAAGCAAGCAATGGCAAATGCAACGCTACAGTCCCATTCGCACAGCTTAAAGCATGATCTACACCGCAAAATTGTGCAAACTTTTGTTCAAACTCATTCACATATTTTCCATTTGAAGAAATCCAACCAGTATCAATACAGTCCATAACATATTTTCTTTCATTGCCATTCAAAACTGGTCCTGCCAATGGAATACTTCTAACTGCTTTCATATTTCTTCATCCTTTTATATGAATTTTTTTGCGGGGACACCTACAACTTTAACATTTGAAGGGAGTGCAGAAATGACTGTTGATCCTGCTCCAACTACTGTCCAATTTCCTATAGTTATTTCCGGAATCACACTGCATCCAGTACCTATAAATGTGCCCTCTCCTATGGAAACACTACCAGCTAAAGTAGCACCAGGAGCGACATGAGCATGCGCACCTATTATACAATCATGATCTATCCCAGCCCGTGTGTTTATAATGACATTATCATTTATTTGTGAAAAAGAGTTGACGACAACTCCTGGCATAATTGCAACCCCTTTACCTATCTGGGCAGAAGTAGAAATAATGGCGGAAGGACTTATCGCATTCACAGGTGTAAAACCAAGCTCAAGCATTTTATAATATAGCTTTCTGCGTAAATTATTATCACCTATCGCAATAATAAATGAAGTAACACCTTGTTCCAAAAGTGCTGGCAATACAGAATCATCACCAAGATACGGAATATCATACAAACTTAAAATGTTACTCTCTTGTGCAGTAAAACCTACTACATCTATATTTTCAATAGTATGCAAAATGTCCAAGATAACCTTTGCATGGCCCCCGCCACCTACAACGACCACTTTATCACGTTCTAGGATATTCATCTTTATCATCACCTACTTGAGCTTGATAATCTCTCCAATAGTCAAGCAAATCCTTCATCGTTTCTAGGAGCTGGATTTCAGGTTTCCACCCCGTATGAAGCCTAAGTTTTGTATTATCTCCTGCTTTAATCGCAACATCTTTTACTCTTAGCCTAACAGCTTCTATTTCAATAATTGGGTCTTTGAGAGACGACGTTGAGAGCAGCATATTTAACAGCTCTGAAATAAATACAGGCTTATTGGAAGATACATTATATGCTTCTCCATTTTCCCCATACTTCATTAGCTTTAAATAGGCATTCACTACATCTCTAACATCAAGAAAATCACGTTGTACATTAATATTTCCCACGGAGATGCAGTTGTCTCCATTAACTTCCATCTCGGAAATCTGTTTTGCAAAATTAGAGCAAACAAAATGCGGCGATTGTTTAGGTCCGGTATGGTTAAATGGACGAGCTCTTATAATTCTCATACCGAAGGTTTTGAAATATTGTTCACTAATTAAATCAGCACTAGCTTTTGCACCTGCATACGGATTGCTTGGCTGCAATAGATCACCTTCGTTATAGGAACTTCTTTTATCCTCGCCATAAACCTCTCCAGAGCCTACGAATAATACCTTGCAATCAATATCCAACTTACGGATCGCTTCATATAAAACTAAAGTCCCGTTAACAATAGTGTCATACGTCTGCATCGTATTAGTATACGAGGAGGGAATAAAAGAAGAGCCTGCTAAATGATAAATTTCATCAGGCTGTATTTTTCTAATAATCTCTTCTACATTGGAGCTATCAGTAATATCACAAGGATAATATTCAATATTTTTATGGCTTGTTGCCCTCCTTGAAAATCCAGATACCTCATATCCATTTTCAATGAGCTTCTCACTTAATAGAGTTCCAACAAAGCCGCTTACTCCAGTTATAAGAGCTTTCATTTAAACCTCTCTTTCTTTAAACTTTAGGCCCGGCCACTAGTATTTCACTATGTTTATGTTTTTCTTTTTTCAAATCTGTATCTACCATTAGCTGTACTAGTTGCTTAAATGTTGTCTTTTGTGGGTTCCAACCCAATTTACTTATCGCTTTAGCCGGGTTGCCAAGCAACAGGTCTACTTCAGCCGCTCTGAAGAATTTAGGGTCTGTAACGACATAATCTTCATAATTCAAACCTACATAGCTGAATGCTATTTCACAAAACTCTCGGACAGAGTGCATTTCCCCAGTAGCAATAACATAATCATCTGGTTGTTCCTGTTGAAGCATCAGCCACATACATTCAACATAGTCCTTGGCGAATCCCCAATCGCGCATCGCATCAAGATTTCCCAACCGTAGCTCTGTCTGCAACCCTAACTTGATTCTTGCGACAGCATTTGTTATTTTCCTTGTTACAAATTCAATGCCCCGACGTGGTGATTCGTGATTAAACAATATACCTGAGCATGCAAACATATTGAAGCTTTCACGATAATTTACAGTCATCCAATGACCATATACTTTTGCTACACCATAAGGGCTTCTTGGATAAAAAGGAGTAGCTTCTGTCTGGGGAGTTTCCACAACTTTACCAAACATTTCACTGCTCGATGCTTGATAATAACGGGCATCAGGCTTCACAATACGCACGGCTTCGAGCATATTACTTACGCCAATAGCAGTTACTTGCCCTGTTAAAATAGGCTGATCCCAAGAAGTCCCTACAAAAGACTGTGCGGCCAAATTGTATACTTCATCCGGATTAGAAATATTCATCGCATGAATAAGTGAACTCAAATCAAGCAAATCACCATCAATGATTTCAATTTTATCTTGAATATGTTCGATGTTCTCCAGAACAGGTACACTAGTCCTTCTTCTTAGTGCGAATACCTTATAGCCTTTTTCTAATAATAAATCTGCTAGATAAGATCCGTCTTGTCCAGTAATTCCTGTGATAAGTGCGTGTTTTTGTGTCATTTTCTATTTCCCCTTATTAATAATGTTTAAGATGCTTATTATATAAATTCATTATAAGTATCGCTCTAATTTTTGAATTTTAAGCTCTTTAATGAGAGATTTTATCTCTTGGGCCTTGTCTTTCTTACAAATCAGGGTTACATCTTCAGTCTCTACAATAATTAGATCCTCAACACCTAAAGTAGCAATGAGCTTACCGTTACTTTCAATAATACATCGTTTGGTATCGATATTTAATGTGTTGCCATTGGTCACATTACCATTATCATCAACATCATTTATACGTTCCAATGCGGTCCAACTGCCCACATCATCCCAGCCGAAAATGCAGGGAATCACATGTATATCGCTTGCTTTTTCCATAATGCCGTAATCAATTGACTGATCAGGCATTTTTGGGAATTCAGCTTTAATAACCGTATTTCTATCATTTTCTTTAAACGCCATTTTCATTGTCTCTAATAAATCATGCATTTCAGGCATAAGCTTTCGAATATAATCTCTGACAACAGCTACTCTCCATACGAAAATTCCGCTATTCCAATAGTAATTTCCTGCTTTTAAATAATCATTCGCTTTTTCTTCATTTGGTTTCTCTACGAATTTGTTCACTTTATGAACATTCAAACCATTTAATTCGAAAGTTTCATCCGTACTCTCTATATACCCGTATCCTGTTTCTGGATAAGTAGGAGTAATGCCTAAGGTAATTAAGTTCTCTCCTTCTTTGCTGGCCAATACTGCTGTTTGCAATATATTCACAAATTCAGTTTCGTTTTTAATGATATGATCGGATGGAATTACAATCATTGAGCTGTCAGGATACTTCTCTTCAATAATAATTGAAGCAAGCCCTACACAAGGAGCAGTATTGCGTCCGATAGGCTCTATAATAATGTTATCCGCAGGTAGATTAGGAATTTGAGCCTTAATTAATTCAGCATATAACTCATTCGTAATAATAAAAATTTGCTCGATAGGTATAAAAATTTGCAACCGATCAATAGTTTGCTGAATCATCGACTTGTTGCCCGATATATTCAGAAACTGCTTTGGCAAGTTCACTCGACTTCTAGGCCAGAACCTTTCGCCTTTTCCACCCGCCATAATCAAACAAGTTGTTGTCATTTCATCCTCCAAACTGCCAGTTATAAATATAGTCCAGTCTTTTTTGAATTAGCTTCCCAATTACAACTGGAGAGTGAAACTCTTTTATGTACCTTTCCCCTCCAGCAGCAATCCTCTCATAATATTGTTGATCGTTCACCAACTTCTTCATATATTCTGCTGCATGGAGCACGTCAGGCTCCGCCCAATGCTGATCCGACTTATATGGCCCGTAATCTTGTCCTAATTGCACTAATTCATAATCGACAAGACATGCATTTTTATCATTCATGAAATCTACATTAGAGGACCAATTCGTGCCAATCACTGGTTTACCGAGATACATGGCCTCTGCGAAGCCCAAACCAAATCCCTCGCTGCGATGTAACGAGATAAAACAATCTGTTATGCTAATTAAAGCATTGACATCATTTCTACTAATCGTTTCATCTAATAAGTAAATATTTTGATACTCGCCAATTAACTCTTTAAGCAAAATCAAATCGTTGTCATTGCTCTTATAACGGTTGATTTTAACTACTAATCCAACCTTTAAATTATTCGGTTCAAAAGCTAATTTAAATGCAATAATGGACGCACGGGGATTTTTACGTTCCTGAGAGCTTTTCACATCGTACATTGTAAGGAAAAGAAAGGCTGACTCTGGTAATTCGAAATATGAACGGTCGCGATTTTCCTTTATTCTCACTTCTATTGAGTGCGGAATTTTTACAACCGGAACAGGACTTTTTAGTGCTATGGCATCCCCAACAAAGGTAGAGGGAACCCAAATCTCATCCACATATCTAAAGCTATTAAGCCACTCGTCAGGAAACTCCGACAACTCCCAGTGCCAATAACCAATATTGTATTTCCCCTCAAATAATTTATTACCATATAACACATTTATCTCAGGCATCTGTTCCGCATTGATATGAAATACATTAACATCGAAGATTGGCTCTGATACTTCTTTATGCATCCAAGTTGTGTCAGCCATCCTTGAGCTGCTAGTACCTGTAAAGTTAAGAACTCCAAACGGTATATTGGCCGCGTTTAAGCTGTTTGCAGCTAATCTGCAAGATTCACCAACTCCCATTTCAGCTCTAGCATAACCAAGTAGATTAACTCCCTTAAGAGCACCATTATTATGAATTTTAAATGTGCTTTTATTTAAAGGTTCAGCTGTTGCTAATAACTTTTCCTTAGCATAGCGCCTGATAGTAGAAGGAACTAGACGAACCAACACCGGTTTAAAAAAACTGGACGTTTTATATAAAAAACGATAAATTATTCTTTTTATTACAGACACCACCAAAGATATTATTGTAAGGATTTGTATCACAATCAATTGGATACCTTGTCGATTTATTATGAAAGGAAGAAAGCTTTGTCGAAATAAGTATACGGTAAATCCATTCCTACGTCGAGCATAACCCAGCGAAAACTGCTGTTCATGGCTAACCAAATCTTCTCATTTATAGATTGCCCATAATAGCTCAATGAATATTAAGAGCTAACCTACTCTGTTCACTTGGCAAATATTTTTGGAGAAAGTGTCGTTTAGCATATAGATTTTGATGAAATCTTAATTTTGATTAGAATTATTCTTTGCCATACAAAAGAGGTGCAATTGCATTAGGGTTAGGATATCATTCTTAGTGTGATATAATTTTATTAATTAATTAAAACGTTCTGTTCAACTTTGTTTAATTGGGGATGATGATTTGAAAATTTTTAAAAAAATTTATTACAAACTAGCGAATCCTATTTTGAATCAGATAGCTTCTAATCTTCAACAGCATATGACATCTATTCAGCACCAAATGACATCACTAGAACAATCGCATGCAACCTCAACTAACAAGCTAGTAGCTCTAGAAGAAAAACTAAATACCCTACAACAAATCGGGCAGTCAAATGAAGATAGAAGGCATATTGAAAAAACAAATATATTAAAATTGATATTGGACAGTCTACCTCAACAAAACATACCAAGGATAAGTCAATCAGCACTTAATAATAGTTTTAGCCACCAGATTGAAAGCACATCTAAAAAAACAGAATATGAAGTATTTTCATATGTAAGTATTGATCAACTTATTTCAGCATTTAATCAGGGTACAAATATAGCTGTAATATCTCATTGGCCGAAATTGTATAACGACTTGTCCCCTAATATCAAACTAATTAACCCAATGTCCCTAGAGAACCTGCTATCCCTCTATGTAGCGGATTCCAACAATATTTACTTCATATCCAGCTATCCGTCCGCTTTACCGCAATTAGCACAAAACTCAGATGTGGTATTTGTTGGTAGTCCTGTACTCTCCAAATATTTATTGAACTCCGGAGCCATAAAGGATTTTGCTGAAGCAGTAACAGAAAAATTGGTTCTTTCCGTCTTTGCGAGTACTACTCCTATATTGGTTTCATGGGAGTATGGCTTTAGCAGCGTTGAAATTGGAGATACTTATTACCGCTGGATTGAAAGCACAAGTAAGGAAGCATGCATTAATATCCATAATATTACCGATGAAACTTATTCCTTTCAACTGGAATGGACAAGCCATAGTCTAAGCCATTTCGGTACAGAATTTTTCACAATCAACGGTTGTGGTTTAAATAAGACCTATAATTTAAATGAGCAATTCGTATTTTCAGAAAAGATCACTGTTGTTCCTGGTGACAATAAACTCATCTTCAATTACTTAGGAGAGACGATTGTACCAGAAAACGGATCTAGGAATCTCAGCTTTTGTATAATGGACATGAAGTTGAATGGGATAGATAGTAAACATAATCTGTTTGGAGAAAAGGTTTATAATAGCTCCCAAAATATTACCCAACATCTTGTAAATGATTCGAAAGTTAGAGAAATTCTGCATACAAATGGTTTTTTTGAAGTTTCATCAACCCTATTTTATAATAACGGGCATTACAGTACTCTAGGACCGACAAGTAGATATTTTCACGCAACGAACAGCTATTACTACCTAGAAGGCAATGAACAGATTCTTAATGATGCTTACGAAGCTGGCTTGTCTACTTTATTAGTTGTCTACACAGCAGAAAGACGCGTCATGAAAGGATTAGAAAATGACTAACAATAGAATCTATCTTTTTTTTGGATTTGGCGAAGGTTCCGAATATGTTCTACATCCTTTATACCAATATATGAAAGACTTAAATTATAATTGTATCGAAATTGATATGATGAAGCAACAAAATGCTATCGACGTTATTAAACCGCTCCGAGGCAAGGATATTATTTTTATAACATCTGCTCATTTGTTTATGGATAAAAAAAACTTCTCCCCTTATTACCAGGACGATGGAATCATAAGTGCGCTGGAGATTATTGAATATTTAAAACCTAAAAAGTGCATTTATTATCCGCATGATCTAGTAACACCTGTTCTTTCACAAGATAGTATGTGGCTTTCTTTGTTTGATGTTTTTCTCTCCCCCCTGCCTAATCTTAATCATTTAAAACGATATGCTGAGGTGGTTGAGGTTGGTTGGATTAAAAAGCAAAAAAACACCCCGCCAAGTCATTATGTAGCCGGGGAAGATTTGCGTGTAGCTTTTGCAATGTCCTCAATAGGCTATTATTTCAAAAAAGGCTACGACTTCACTTATGAATTTTGGAAACCGCTATTTGATGAAGGTATAGGGATCAAGCTTCCTTTTTGGCCAAACGTGATTGAATTCGAGTCCTATTTGGAGAAAAAAGGGGTTAATATCTTTCCTTCTCATACGAATATTTTAGACTTGATTCATTCAAACGATATTATCATTACCAACTCAACAACCTCTGTAACTATTGAAGCTGGATTAAGCGGGAGAATGGTTCTAAATGTATTGGACAATGTCGTTCCCCGCCAAGAACAATTGTCTTATGGCATAGGTATCTCAAGTATTTCGTCTCTCCCCTTAGAAGACTGCATGAAGACTATAGAACAAATTAAAGCTGGGGATATGCCGGTCCGAAACGCTCCCGAATTCATACTCCCTTTTAACTTTGAACTCGCAACTAAAATTTTAACTGTATAAATAGAAGGAGCATTTTATGAACTGGAAATTTTTATTTGATTTGGACGGTACACTTACCCAAAAAGAGTTGCTCCCGGAAATCGCTAAGGAAGTAGGCATATTTGAGGAAGTAAATGAGCTCACCTACAAAACAATAAACGGGATGATACCGTTCCATATTAGTTTTCAACAACGAGTTGACTTATTCAAAAATATAAAAATTTCAAAGGTCAGAGAAATTGTTGACTCTATTCCTTTAAATCCTCAAATTCTTGCTTTTATACAAGAATATAAGGAACAATGTTTTATCGTAACAGGAAATCTGGATGTTTGGGTCAAGCCACTTTGTGATCGTATTGGAGTTAAAAGCTATACTTCGATTGCAATCAGCAATAATGACTTCGTTACCGGAATAGAATCCATATTGGACAAAGAAACGGTAGCTTTGCATATTCCTAAGCCCTTCGTAGCCATTGGCGAAGGTAACAATGATGCAGGAATGATAAAAAATGCAACGATTGGAATTGGTTATGGTGGTGTGCATGCGCCTGCTGATTCCGTGCTTGCCTGTGCAACACATGCTATTTACGATGAGGTGAAATTATGTCAGTTTCTAAAACAATTGTTATAAGCTGTGCCGGAGTTGGCTCTCGTCTAGGTATGGGTACTACTAAAGCACTTGTAAAAATATTGGATAAACCGATTATTCAGTGGCAATTAGAGTTGTTAAAAGATTTTAAAGATATACGAATCGTAGTTGGTTTTCAAGCTAAGCAAGTGATAGAAACGGTATTAAAGATCCGAAAAGATGTTACCTTCATCTTCAATCATAATTACACTAATACAGGTACAGGAGCAAGCTTATCCCTTGGTGCCCAATATTCAAATGGAATGGTTGTTTCTTTGGATGGTGATTTGCTTGTACATCCCGAGGATCTTTTAAAATTTCTATCTATCAATGAAGAGTGCTTGGGCTACTGTATCCCATCCACAGAGGAACCTGTATATGTGGAGCTAGATGAATTCGACAATGATAAGAAAGTCACATCATTTTCCCGAAAAAATGGCAGCTTTGAATGGACTGGCTTACTGCAGCTAAATCATGAAAATGTAACTGCAACAAAGGGTCATGTATTCGAGATGGTAAATAATCTTCTGCCCATCAAGGGGGTTTTCGTTAGGTCCATTGAAATAGATACCCCCTCTGACTATGAGTCTGCTGTCAAATGGGTAAAAGAAAATTATTAATGGGGTGCCTCTCGAATGAATCAAAAGATAATCGATGATTTTTGGGAATCAAGAGCTAAAATTGAGGACCCTAGAGTAGCCACGCATTTTACAAAAAATGATCAAATGCTGGAATATGACTATCAATTCATTATTAAACAAGTTCCAGCTCAGTCAAAAATACTGGATCTAGGTTGTGGTACATGTACGCTAACCAACCTATTGGCTGATCACGCTTCTTTTATTAGAGGGGTAGAGAAGCATGAGGAATTACTGCGTTTCCGCTCGGATACACCCAATTTGGAAACAGTTGTTTCTGACATTACTAATTATAATGATGATATTAAATATGATGCCATTCTTCTATTTGGAGTATTACAATACATTGTTGATGATGAACTAGTTAGTAAAATATACAAAAACTGTGCAAGGATGTTGAAACCTTATGGCAAGTTAATTATTAAACATCAATCGGGCGTTAACGAGGATGTCATTATAAATAAATATTCAAGTGAGATTGGTCATAATTATTTTTCTATCTATAGGCATCAAAAGAAAGAGCTTCTTTTACTTTCTGAATACTTTAGTGTCGAAACCGTAGACATTTATCCTTTGGAAATGAACCGTTGGAGTAATACTCACTTCTATTCCTATATAGCTACTTTAAAATAACTAGTTTATAATCTATTAAAATGTGGTCATTATGGAATCAGCCCCCATCATTTGTTAAAATAGTACTATGAGGAAATCTACTACGCATACAAGGAGTACATATTAATGAGTGCAAGGAAAAAAGCAACACAAAACACAGCGGAATTGTCTAAAGAGCAGCCGCTGTTGCAAGGGTTACTGACACTTGGCTTGGCTTTGTTCGTCCTTATTTTCCCATACGAGAGGGGATTATTCAACGGCTACGAATATGCCTTCGAGTCTCCCATTTACAACGCGTCCATCTATGGCTACGTTCTACTCGCCGCAACCGCCTTGTACGCTTATCTTACGGGTTGGAAACTGAACAACCATCGCAGCGTGCTGTCGATTGCAGTTTTGCTGCTGCCGGCCATCTATTGGCTCTCATCAATGCAGGCCGTCTCCAGCTATTATGCCAAATTTATGACGTTTGTCTTCTTCCTGCTCGCTGCCCTGTTTCTGACCAGTCTATATGCTGCTGGAAAAGTACAGATGCGAAAATGGCTGGAATATGGCGTTATGCTCTCTGCCTATTTAATCGTATTTTTCGGCCTGCTGAACTTGTTCGGCCAGCAATATTACAAGGATGCAATGTGGCTCGCCCACGATGGCTACCGGCTTAGCTCAGTCTTTCAATATTCCAATACATACGCCGGCTTCCTAATTGCCATCTTTCTGATCGCCGCTTATTATGCCGCAACCTGTGAGCGCTGGTATATGCGCCTAGCTAATTCTATTATGCTCGTACCGATTTTAATTTCCTTTTTTCTCGCTTATTCGAGGGGCGCCCTCGTTATTATTCCAGTGATGCTTATTGTACTTCTGCCTTTTCTGAAGCTGGCTAGGCAATTTGCTTATGTCGTCTACGCTGGTCTATCCGCTTTGCTGACGCTCGTTATTTTGGGCAAAATCACGGCTAATACAGAAGCGATTTCCGCAATTGTACAGCCGACCGAAACGAAAGTGGCGACGACGATTTCGATGTTCGACAAGCTGCCGCTGCAAAGCTGGGCATTGCTTACTGGGGCAGCCGTTGTTAATGCAGGACTGATCATGCTTATTCACAAGAAGCTGTTCCCTTGGATCGAAAAGAAAAGTGCACGCCTTGCGCAGCGCAAATGGGCATTTGCTGCTTTTCCCGCTGCTATTGTCGTTGTCGGACTATTGGCAGCCGTATTGCTTATTACAAGCGACGGCATCCGTGATCTGCTGCCTGAGAAAATGGCTTCCCGATTCGAAAACATCAACTTGCAGCAGCACAGCGTTCTCGAACGCTGGACCTTCTATGAGGATGGCTTTAAGGTTGCCAAAGACTATCCGCTGCTCGGAGCTGGCGGAGGCAGCTGGCAGGCTCTATATGAGCAATACCAAAACAATCCTTATTGGAGCAGACAGGCGCACAGCTTCTTCATTCAAACGCTCGTTGAGGTAGGCTGGATTGGATTTGCTGCGCTTATCGGGCTGCTCGTTTATGTCTATTACTTATACATTCGCTCGTACATCCGTTACCCTGAACGTCGGGGCAGCCACTTGATCTTTTTTATTTTGGCAACGACGCTGCTGCTGCATAGCGCTATCGACTTTGATATGAGCTACGTCTATTTGAGCGCTTTGCTATTCATTAGCTTGGGCGCTATGATTGCGCCATTTGGCAAATCGCTTGCGTTTAAACAAGGGGCAGAACAACCCGTACAGGGCAGCGCAGTAAAATGGATCTATCCATCTGCCATCGGCGTGCTGGCCATTGTCCTGCTAGTCGGCTCCGCGCGCGCGAACGGCGCAAACAGCACGTTTCAGGATACGTATAATACGGCTGCTGCTGGGAAGGCGCAGCTCAGCCAGTTGCTGCCTTCACTCAATAAAGCCATTAAGACTTCACCTGATCATTCCGTGTTTAGCCTGACCAAATACGAATGGCTGATGCAGGCCTATGAGCAGACGCAAAATGCTTCAATGAAAGATGAAGCGCTGCAGACGCTTGCAAGCGGCAAAGCCCATGATCCTTACAACCGTTCGTTCATTATGGCCCAATATCAAAATGACAAAAAGGACGGCAAAACAACAGAGATGCTGCAAGTGCTGGAAGAAGGCATTAGCAAATTCCGTTGGGATATCGAGTTTTATGATCATGCCATTGTTGAATATGTTGCGGCTATTAGCAGTGATGCCGGAAATGCGGAAAGCTACCACAAGCGTGTGCTGGAGCTTAAAGCGGAAGTGGAGCGGCGTATCGCCCAACTTGCGACGCTGCCTCCAGAACAATCGCAGGGACGCGAATTCAGCTTCACACCTGCGATGCAGCAAGCACTAGCTTCTATTGAAACCAAATAAGCAATTGCCACACCAATAAGCGCCTTTCTGGCCTCGTCTTTGAACGGTTGAATCTATGCATGCGTTATGCATAAACCCGTTTTGAGACGTTCCCTAGGAGGCGCTTTTCCTATTTTTCTGACATGTTTCCCGCTGCGGCAGAATAAATTGCATTAGAACGTTCTAAATTCTCATACCGGCCGGAAGGAGAAACCTCTATTGAATCGATCGTCTAATTCAAAGTGGTCATTTGTAGTCATGCGCGGCGCTGACAAAACCGTCAAGCAGTTTCATGTCTCAAAGCGATCCGTCATTGCGGCCCCTGCCGCAGCTGCACTGGCCGTGTCGGGCTGCTTTGCCGCCCTCCAGATCAAATCGGTCTTCGAGATGCATGAGCTTGAGGCGCAGCTTCTAGAGCAGGCGGCACAGCAGGATGAACAATCGCAGCAATATCAGCATACCGTCGCCAATAAGGATGAGACGATTCTCGCCCTACAGCAGCAGCTGGCAAGCCTTGCTCAACAAACCGAGGACATGCAGATGCGTGTAGATGAGCTGCTCGCTCTGGAAAACAAGCTCAAACAGTTCATCGACAAATATGGCGGCTCTGACTCTGGGATAGACACGAGCAGCCACAAGCTTGGGCAACAATCTGAACAGTTGTACAAGCGCGAGCAGGCTTTGGCACAGCAAGCCGGTTATGATACGAGCGGTTCCTTGCAAACGAGCGGGATGTCCTTTCGGGCTTTGGCTTCCTCTACCTCGTTTGACGTTCAATCGCTAAGTGCGATGATCGACTCTTTGGAGGAAACGATGGCGCAGACGCTGCGGCAAGCACAGATAAGAAGGCAGCAGGTTGATTCCTATCCGTCAGGCTGGCCTACCTATTCGAAGAGGCTGACGTCCAGCTTCGGCTACCGCAAAGATCCTTTTACAGGGAAGGCCGTCTTTCATGCCGGCATTGATATTGGCGGCAAAGCAGGCGATCCTGTTTTCAGCGCGGCGGATGGAACGATTAAGGAAGTCGGTACTGGAGGCTCTGAGGGCAACTATATCATTATCGACCATCATAACGGGCTGAACAGCGTTTATATGCATATGCAAAGCATAGAAGCCAAGGAAGGAGAACAGGTCGTGCGGGGCGAGAAAATCGGCCTGCTGGGCTCTACAGGCAGAAGCACGGGGCCTCATCTTCACTTTCAAATTATGCAGGGCGACGAGGCCGTCAATCCTTTGCCCTACTTGCTTCAACCATCCTAAGCTGTTTAACAAGGAGGTTTTTCTATGTCTATTTTTAAGGAAAACAAGCGAATATCCCCCACGGATACACTGATTGGACAGGGTACCCATGCGGAAGGCAAGCTCATATGTGAAGCAGGCCTGCGTATTGAAGGCGAATATCGTGGAGACATTGAATGTGTTGGAGATGTCATCATTGGCGAATCCGGGGTAGCTCGTTCAAATATAACGGCGAAGGATTTGACTGTAGCAGGCAAACTTTTCGGGGATATTACGACAAAGGGGCGGCTCACGATTACTGCAACCGGGCAAATTACAGGAAACATTAATGCCCATTCCTTAATTATTCAAGATGGCGGAAGCTTTAATGGCAGCTGCCATATGGAACGGGGTCAGGCCCCGCTCACACGCCCTCTTTCGGAAACGGACAGCGCAGGCAAAGATAACGCCGCTAAAGACGGCAGCAATCGGGATAAAGCCCGTCAGGCCGTCTAGCAAGCGTCCAGTGTATGCCAATGAACCACATATAAGCATATAAGCAGCAGCTTGAAGCACTCAGCTGAAAACACATAGAACAAGCAATCGGATTGGATTAGGGGAAGCAGCCTGCTAACAGCATTTAGGAACATACTGTGCAAAAAGCGTCACTTATGAACAAGCGCTGCTTCTGGCTAACCGCTTACTATAAATTCTGATATTTAAACACACGAAAACAGGGCAGGCGAGTTATCGCCTGCCCCTTTACTTTTTGCTTGCTTTTGCTTATTTCTTGCTAATCCAGCTGTACGCCTTATTCAGGAGTCAGGCTGGCAAGGCTCCTTTTTTCTGCGAACTAGTACTAAGCCGGGGAGAGTTCCCTTCTCCCATCATGCTTATGAGGCTTCACTACGCGCCAACGTCACGCTTAGAGAATACAAACCAGGTGAGAGCTGCGAATATTGCATAATACACAGCAAGCACGCTTATCGCGAAGCCGAGCGTCCGGTCGCCAACGTTTCCGGTCAAATAAGGCACCAAATCCAATTGGACGAAAAACAAGTAATCCACCCATTTATAATTCATCAGCCCGATAAATGGACCGATGGAAATGGAGGAAAATACGAGGAAAATGGATAGCCCGATAGCAAGCCCGCCGCTCCGGAACACCGTTGACAGCATAAACGCTATCATCGAGGTCACAAGCAGGGCAATAAAGCGCATCAAATAATATTTCATATTATATACTGCCGCTGAGCCTTCAAATTGGCCATCATCAACGAATAAACCGTGAATTTCTGCAGCCGTTACATTCGTATGGTCAAAAAACAAAAAATTGAACGCAATAGTAAATGCATAGAGCAGCACAACCTGTAACAGCGCGAACAGCACGACTGAAATATATTTGGACAATAAAATTTTCCATCTCATCCACGGGCGAATAAGCAGCAGCTTGATCGTTCCACTCGTGAACTCCTCGGCAACGCTCCCCGCCGCAACGACGGATGTGAACATGGCAATAAGCAAATAACCTACTGCTGATTCATATTTTACAAGTGTCCACATCGATACCGCACTGTCTTTGGACATAAAATAAACGGGTACGGTCATAAATACAACCAATGCCAGCAGCAGGCCCGTCATAATCCAAGTTCTTGTGCGGAGGTATATTTTCATATTTTCATTCAATAGCAGCTTGCTGAAGTTATACAATATGACCGCCCCCCGTCTTCTCGAGGAACCGATCCTCTAAAGATTGATGCTGTGCCTGAATGCCGTATACTTTAATGCCTGCCGCTACGAGCTTTGCATTTAAGCTAGCGACCGCTTCCTTATCCGCCCCAATGGCAATGGCGTGGCCAGCCCGTTCCCCCGCTATTCCCTCATTTGCCGCAACAGCAAGCGCTGACTCTAAATCGTCTACTTCAAAAACGACCCGCTGCGTTGCATGCTGTTCCGACTCTCGGTTCTTCTCGACCTGGACGACCTCCACTAGCTTGCCCTGCTGGATAATGGCTACCCGGTCGCACATCAGCTCCATCTCGGCAAGCAAATGGCTGGAGACGAATATCGCCAGTCCCTCCTGCTTGGCCAGCCTTTGCAAATAATCGCGAAGCTCACGAATGCCCATGGGATCAAGTCCGTTCGTCGGCTCATCCAGAATGAGCAGCTTTGGCCGATGCAAAATCGCTTGCGCAACACCAAGCCGCTGCCTCATGCCAAGCGAATAGGTATTCACTTTATCATGAATGCGCGAGCCAAGGCCGACGAGCTCCGTCACCTCCTGAATACGCGAATGCTCAACACCCGGAACCATCCGGGCAAAATGAACCAAATTTTGATAACCAGTCATATATTTGTACATCTCGGGATTTTCGACAATGGCGCCGACATGGCGAATCGCTTTCTCAAATTGCTTTGAGATGCTGTGACCATCAATTTTGATCTCGCCTTCCGTTATAGAAATGAGGCCGACCATCATTCGGATCATTGTCGTTTTGCCGGCGCCATTGGGACCGAGGAAGCCGAATACTTCACCAGCCGGCAAGTCAAGACTGAGATGATCAATGATCGTCCGTTTGCCGATGCGCTTCGTTACATTTAGCATTTGTACGATTGGCTGCTCCAATTTTTATTTCCTCCTTCTCCAGTGGACCGCATGTCCTGTCCCATTTCTAATAGTGATCTAATAATGATCTAACATTAATCTAACTACAACTAACCTTACCTAGTATAATCGAATAAGGAAACGATTGGAATATGTACAAGAATCTTAGAAAAAGCCTCCTGCTACACAACTTCTGTAGTCAGGAGGCTTTGGGATGCCGGATAAAAGCTCGTTTGATAGGGATCAAAATCAGATTTAGCAGTTAACGGGATGACTCCGCCTGTTGCGCCTTGCATTTGTGCCTCCAACTTGTTAGTATGGCCAGCTTGGGCCTGAGCACAGGCTCTACAACAACCTAGCCGATTTACTACACGGAAAAATCCGGTTCGGAACAACACATTCGCTTGCCCAGTAGGTATCATGTTTTGGCATCCGACGCAATAAAACTGCTCCTGAGGCTGAATCACCTAATCACTCCTTGTATACTTAATGTATCATTATTTATGTAAAATGTTACGTAATGTATCTGTTTGTTTATATTTTATGGTATTTAGCGAATAATGTCAACAGAAAACTCAAATTTTGTCGCCTTACAGAAACATCGAACCCTGACAACGATTTGTCAGGGTCCTTATCCTTTTTTTATAACAGCCGAAAGCTTTAGACCGCATCCGTTTCTATGCTCATTTGTTTTTTCAGCAGCTCGTGAATTCGATTCCGCTCCTGATCGCCGACGATGTAATACCATACTTTATCAATCATCGTTCCGCTGCCGCTTATTTCAATGCTATCCACCTTTTCGATTCCGGTCCCATATTCTTTAAAAAAGGTTTTCATCTCGTCAAAAGATATATTCGTTCTTACATTGTCACCCAGCTCCGCAAGCAGATTGCTTATTTGCGTAGCTCCATATAAGGTAAATACATTGGAAATGAGCTGCTTTAGGACGGCGCGCTGGCGGTCATTTCTGCCCCTGTCCCCCTTCGGGTCCTCATATCTCATGCGAGAATAAAGCAGCGCCTGCTCCCCATTCAACTGAATAGGCCCTTGCTCAAACGTATAACCACTGAAATCAAAAGCATAAGGATTGTTGACGGTTACTCCGCCAAGCTCGTCTATAATTTTTGAGAAACCTTCCATATTGACCCGAATATAATAATCAATCGGATAATCAAGAAAGTGCTCTACCGTCTGCTTTGACATTTCTACCCCGCCAAAAGCGTAAGCATGGTTTATTTTATCCGTCGTGCCATGACCAATAATAGCCGTTCTCGTATCACGCGGAATGTTGAACATAAAGATCGAATGCTTGAGCGGATTCACCCCCATAACAATCATGGTGTCTGTTCGTCCCCGATCATTCGTTCTTTCATCTACACCCATTACTAATACGGTGAACGGCTTCTCCGCAGTAATTGCTTCTTCTATGCCGGATATTTGCAGCTCCGAATCTGAACTGACGTATGGTGTAGATATGATGGGCTCGAACATATCAGCAGCTGTTTTTTTGAATTTACCATAAAGATACCAGCTGTATAGGGCCGTTCCCAAGCCAGCGACCAGACATACGGTGCTGACGATTATAAGCGAGCGTTTCACCCATCGTTTCACCCGAAGAGCCTCCTCATTTGACAAAAGTGCTTCCTGCATTCAAACTGCGATATAGCTGATGGATTTTCCGCTGCTGCGGCTGTTGGGCGAGTAATTCTTCGTTTAATAGGCGGGTAATAATGGATTTGATAAGCAGTGGGGGCTGGAAATGCATACCGTACTCGAAAACATTATCCGTTCGTTTGCGCCAAACGACATTTCCCTGAAGCCGGATGTTTTTGCCTGAAAGCTTCATGCGGACTTCTACCATGTACATCCGATGTACGGGGAGCCTTAAGGAGGACCAAAAGCATAAACCCTCCTGGCTTAAGTTCAGCACTAATACCGTTCCAGTAGATGGACTCATTAAATGGCCATGCCGATTGAGCAGCCGTAATCCTGCTTTAATGCCTGGCCTCAGCTTTAAACGCACCTTGCTGCGTGAGTTTTCCTCTTTACCGTCCATTTATTTCTCCTTATAGGTATAAAGTGATAATGACTTGGAAATAATTTGATACGTTATGTATCAAGCTTTTCCTTCACTTTAAGATACAAATTGTATCATGTCAAGCAAAAAAAACGTCTAACAATATTTTTTGCGACATTTCGTTGCAACAAATGCAAATCTAACGTTTCCGTATTAATATAGGTGTAGCAGTTATAATCCAATAAGTGTGTATACAAACTAGGTTTTGCATAGCAAAACCTGCCGTTTATATGTTGTAAGCAAGTTTACGCTTACAAAGATGGTTTGCTACGCAAACCTAAGTTAATGCTTACGAAGTCAGTTTGCTACGCAAACCTAAGACTATGCTTACGAAGTTAGTTTGCTTCGCAAACTTTTAGGAGGGGTCATATGAACATAGGCAGCAGAATTGCTCAATTGAGAGATGACAGACACTGGACACAAGAGCAAACCGCAGCAAAGCTAGGCATTTCACGCGCTGCTTTATCTCATTACGAGAAAAATCGCCGGGAACCGGATTCCGAGACATTGAAAAAATTTGCCGATCTATACCAAGTATCCGTTGATTTTCTGGTTGGACGCACCCTTCATCCGCAAACGGTACTTAGCGACGATGTTCGCAATTTTGCCGAGCATTTGGAATTATCTGATGATGAAATATTGGAGAAGTTTAATTTGAGTATTGATGGGCGTAAGTTGACAGTGGAAGAAACGAAACGGTTTATTGCTTTTGTACGAGCGGAGAGAATGATGAATTAGACTATTTATTTGGATGGTGAATTCACTAGCGGCGGCCATTTCTCTGGAGGAATTCCCATTTGCCTAAGTATATCCTTTACATCTAGTTCAATACGGCCTGAATTTTTCTCTGCCATCTTCGTATCCGACTCCTGCCTTATGTATAGTTTGAACAATACTGTTATTATACCCAATACCTTACTGGGAATTTGTCGTAAGGTGGGAGCACGATTGTTCTTTTTTTGTTGTTTTTTTGTCGAATTACGTAGATTTAAGGTAAATATTTTGTGATTTTTGAAATACTTTTCATTTTTCCTAAATTAGTGAACAGTGCTTGTACGAAAAAGCAAATAATAAAACCTGCCGACTAAGCACTTTCTAGTAGTGGCGCAGCATAAAAAAAGCAATGAAAAACGGCTCTCCTTATCGGAGAGCCGTTTTTCATTTATCTATTGGGCAACATGGATCAGCCGCCTGTACGGGCAAGCTCTTTCATGCTAGCTTCAAATGCTGACAGCAGCGCTGCATCTTCCTTCAAACCGGAATCTTCAGCTTTGCGGATATACTCCAGCATTTTTTTGTAATCTTTCGGAATGACTTTTACGAATTTCTCAAGCGATAGATCCCAGTCATTCAATACACGTCCGCCAATGGCGCTATCTGTATAGGCAACATGGCGTTCAATCAAGCCGCGTAATTCAGCAATATCCGCTTCCTCTTCAAGACGCTCAAGCAATACCATTTCGATATTGCAATGCTTGTAGAAGTCGCCTTGCTCATCGTAGATGTAAGCAACGCCGCCGGACATCCCGGCTGCAAAGTTACGGCCAGTCTGACCAAGAATGACGACTCTGCCGCCCGTCATATATTCGCAGCCATGGTCGCCTACGCCTTCAACAACAACGCTCACTCCGCTGTTGCGAACCGCGAAACGCTCCCCAGCAATACCGCGAATATAAGCTTCGCCGCTAGTTGCTCCGTATAGTGCCGTGTTGCCGATAATGACATTTTCCTCAGCGGCAAAGGTTGCTTTCGACGAAGGTGCAACAATAACCTTGCCCCCTGAAAGTCCTTTACCTACGTAGTCATTCGAATCGCCTTCCAGCGATAGCGTAATCCCTTGCGGAACGAAAGCGCCAAAGCTTTGGCCTGCTGAACCAACGAAGTGGAAGGAAATTGTATCCTCTGGCAAGCCCTTCGCGCCATAACGACGAGTTACTTCACTGCCAAGCACTGTTCCAACAACGCGATTCGTATTCAAAATTGGGAATGTGCCGCGTACTTGCTCCCCATTTTCCAAAGCGGCTTTCGCAGCTGGTACCAGTTCCTGAACATCAAGCGACAAATCCAAACCGTGGTTTTGCTCTTGTGCACAGTAACGAATAGCATCCTGAGATACTTCCGGTTGATACAACAGCGGCGTCAGGTCAAGACCTTTCGCTTTGTAATGCTCAGCCAGATGCTTCGCTTCAAGAATATCTACACGGCCAACCATTTCCTGAATCGTACGGAAACCAAGCTCAGCCATAATTTCGCGCAGCTCTTCACCAACGAAACGCAAGTAGTTGACTACATGGCTCGGATCGCCCATAAATTTCGCGCGCAGCTCTGGATTTTGCGTGGCTACGCCGACCGGACACGTATCCAACTGGCAAACGCGCATCATTACACAGCCAAGTACGACAAGCGGTGCTGTCGAGAAGCCATATTCTTCAGCGCCGAGCAAAACAGCGATCGCAACATCGCGTCCGTTCATCATTTTGCCATCGGTTTCAAGCGTAACGCGATCACGCAGATTGTTGATCATCAGCGTCTGGTGCGTCTCAGCCAAACCAAGCTCCCACGGCAGTCCGGCATGTCGAATCGAGTTCATCGGAGATGCTCCCGTTCCTCCATCATAACCGCTGACCATAATAATATCGGCACGGCCTTTAGCAACACCTGCTGCAATCGTACCAACGCCAACCTCGGATACGAGTTTTACGTTAATGCGCGCGCGCGGGTTAGCATTTTTCAAATCATGAACAAGCTCAGCCAAATCCTCGATGGAATAAATATCATGATGAGGCGGCGGCGAGATCAAGCCTACGCCCGGCGTGGAGCCCCGAACCTCAGCAACCCAAGGGTATACTTTACGTCCTGGCAGCTGTCCGCCTTCTCCTGGCTTCGCGCCTTGCGCCATCTTGATTTGAATTTCATCCGCATTGACCAAATAGTTGCTCGTTACGCCGAAACGTCCCGATGCCACCTGCTTGATTGCACTGCGGCGGGAATCGCCGTTCTCATCCGGAATGAAGCGCGCTGGATCCTCGCCGCCTTCTCCCGTATTCGAACGTCCGCCAAGGCGGTTCATCGCAATCGCTAGGCTTTCGTGCGCTTCCTTGCTGATCGAGCCGAAGGACATAGCGCCGGTCTTGAAGCGTTTCATAATCGATTCCAGCGGTTCAACCTCTTCGATTGGAATCGCCGTTCTGCCATCCTTGAACCTTAGCAATGAACGAAGCATCATATGCTTCTTGTCCTCGCCTTGAACAAGATTGGAGAATTTTTTGTACAGCTTATAATCATTGGAGCGAGCCGCCATTTGCA
The DNA here is from genome assembly GCF_002741035.1 of Paenibacillus sp. BIHB 4019. Classification (NCBI taxonomy): domain Bacteria; kingdom Bacillati; phylum Bacillota; class Bacilli; order Caryophanales; family Paenibacillaceae; genus Paenibacillus; species Paenibacillus sp. BIHB 4019. The sequence continues at coordinate 444,399 of NZ_CP016808.1, forward strand.
GAGTGTGGATCGTCTGCGGACTAAACAGGTGGTCCTCGCCGTCTTTACGCCATTGGTATTCGCCGCCAGACTCAAGCTCCGTTACACGGCCTTCTTGGTCAGCGTAAGCCAAGTTGTGATATTTCAGCGTTTCTTCTGCAATTACATCAAGCCCAATACCGCCGATACGCGAAGGTGTCCAAGTGAAATATTCATTTATGAGTTCCTCTTTCAAGCCAAGCGCCTCGAAAATTTGAGCGCCACGGTACGATTGAATCGTGGAAATACCCATTTTGGACAATACTTTCGTAACGCCTTTAGTAGCAGCTTTAATGAAGTTTTTGACCGCTTTCTCATGCGAAATATTTCTCAGCAAGCCTTGGCGAATCATATCATCAAGCGTCTCAAATGCCAAATACGGGTTAACCGCACTCACGCCGTAGCCGAGCAGCAGCGCAAAGTGATGAACCTCGCGCGGATCGCCGGATTCAAGCAAAATTGCTACTTTAGTCCGCGTGCCTTGACGAATCAAATGGTGATGCAATGCGGATACGGCAAGCAATGCCGGAATCGCTGCATTTTCCTTATCGATACCGCGGTCGGATAAAATAAGAATGTTATGCCCTTTGTCGATAACGCGGTCTGCTGCTTCGCACATTTGCTTCAGTGCTGCGCGCAGTCCCTCTTCCCCTTCACTTGCCGTGAAGAAGATCGGCAGCGTAATCGACTTGAAGCCCGGACGGCGAACATGGCGAAGCTTCGCAAACTGTTCGTTGGAAAGGAGCGGTGTCTCCAGCTTAATGTGGCGCGCACTTTCCGGCTCCGGATTCAATAGATTGCGCTCAGGTCCGATTGTCGTGCCTACTGCAGTAATGATTTCCTCACGAATCGAATCGATTGGCGGGTTCGTTACTTGCGCAAACAGCTGTTTGAAATAGTTGTACAAACGCTGCGGACGATCCGACAATACAGCAAGCGGAGCGTCATAGCCCATTGAAGCAATCGGCTCCATGCCGCTGCTTGCCATAGGCTCAAGCACTTTGCGCAAATCCTCAAACGTATAACCGAAAGATTGCTGGCGCTGCTGTACCGTCGCATGATCAAGCTCAGGCAATTCAGGCGCATCCGGCAAATCTTCAAGATCGATCAAATGCTCGTTCAGCCACTCGCGATAAGGGTGCTCTGTCGCAATTTGCTTCTTCACTTCCTCATCGGAAATGATGCGGCCTTCCTTCGTATCGATCAGCAGCATCATGCCTGGACGCAGACGGTCTTTGTATAAAATGTCCTCTGGCGGAATGACAACGGTACCCGCCTCGGAGCCCAAAATGATATGGTCATCCTTCGTCACATAATAACGAGCTGGACGCAAACCGTTGCGGTCCAAGAAAGCGCCGATCTGCACGCCATCTGTAAAGGCCATTGCAGCCGGTCCATCCCAAGGCTCCATTAATGTGCTGTGGTATTCGTAGAAAGCTTTCTTGTCATCATCCATGCCTTCGTGGTTGGACCATGGTTCAGGAACCATCATCATTGCCGCATGCGGCAATGAACGGCCGGACAAGTATAGGAATTCCAGCGTATTGTCAAACATCGCAGTATCCGAGCCATCTGGATTAATAATCGGTTTAATTTTGTCCATATCGCTGCCGAACAATTCCGTCTCGAACAGCGTTTGGCGCGCATGCATCCAGTTCACATTGCCGCGGAGCGTATTAATCTCGCCGTTGTGAATTAAATAATGGAACGGATGGGCACGTTCCCAGCTTGGGAAAGTGTTCGTACTGAAACGGGAATGGACAAGCGCCATCGCTGTAACGACAGACTCATCATTAAGCTCCACATAGAAGGAGCCAACCTGTTCAGTCGTAAGCATGCCTTTGTAGACGATTTTCTTCGTGGACAAGCTCGGGAAATAGAACATTTCTCCGCCTTCTTTGCCCGAGAAGCGAATGGCGATTTCCGCACGTTTGCGAATGACATACAGCTTGCGCTCGAATGCCAAGACGTCCTTCAAGCTTTCGTTCTTGCCAATAAATACTTGGCGGACAAAAGGCTTAACCGACTTAGCAGATTGACCGAGCTTTGCATCATTCGTCGGCACGGTACGCCAAGCGATAAGCGACTGGCCTTCTTCACGAATAATAGTTTCAAGATCGTTCTCCAGCGAACGGCGAACGTTCTCATCCTGCGGCAGAAACACCATACCTACGGCATATTCGCCTTCGCTTGGCAGCTCCACTTCCATGCGTTTCAGCTCATTTGCAAAAAACGCATGTGGAATTTGAAGCATAATGCCTGCTCCATCTCCCGTGTTTGGTTCGCTGCCTTGACCGCCGCGATGCTCCATATTCTCCAGCAACGTCAGCGCCTGGCGAATAATCTTGTGCGACTTTCTTCCTTTGATGTTCGCCACGAATCCCATGCCGCATGCATCTTTCTCAAATTGAGGATCATACAGACCTTGTTTCGGCGGTAATCCAAAAATTTTCTCTTTCATTGTGTGCAACCTTTCTATCAGAAGATTTTTGGGGCGTGCATAACGGAACCAAGCCGATCGCTGTGAGAACAAGCAGTAATGCTTCATCAAACAGGCTTGTTGCTTGATAGCAAAGCGGGTAGCAGAGCCTATCCGCTTTGCTTATCACTTTGCATAATTACTCAAACGACTGTATCCGGCAGCGCGCCGAATAGGTGTACACAAACTTTTTAGCTGCACTCGCAGGGAAACGTTCGTGTTATGTTGAATAAAATTAAGCAGCGCTGCGGGGATCGTTTGAGGTTGACCATATTCCGGGCTGTATTCCGCCACTTGCGATTATTACAGTATTTTAACATCAGGCCAAAACGGAATCAATTTAATATTTTCATAATTGGGAGCAGAACGGCAATGTTCGTGTTCTTACTGCAAACTTTATACACAATTATGCAAATGAATGAAAACCCGCTGCTACTATTTTATCAAAAGGAAGTGTGTATGTTGTCTGGAAAGTGGAGGAAAGTGTCGTTTCTATTTATAATTATCGGTTTATTAATGGCTTCACCCGGCTTGAAAACAGCTGCCGCTGCAGAAGAAGATGCGGCTGCATCCTATCAGATCGTAGCGCTTGGAGATTCGCTTACGGCCGGTTATGAGTTTGGCTTTGATGCAAAATCTGTGCCCTATGGCTATGTGGAGCACGTATATGAGCAGGCACTATTCCAGGGGCTTCGCGCGGAATATGTCAATTATGGCCTGCTTGGGCTGACGTCAACAGGCTTTAGCCACTTGCTTGGAGCGGTTAAAGATGGCAAAAGCGCCACTGTGAGCGATGTGCAGCCTGGCCTGAAAGATCCGCGCGCCGCTAGCATTATTGGCGATGCCGCAAAAATCGGAAGCAGCATCCGCGGCGCCGATCTGATCGTCATGACGATTGGCGGCAATGATCTGCTTGGTGTAGCTGCACAAATCACTTCCACAACGACAGATGAGGAGAAGGCACAGCTGCTGCAGGCTGCACTGACTCAATATGAAACGGGACTGACTGCAGGGCTGCAGGCAGTAACGTCAATCGCGCCAAAAGCGAAACTCGTGATCGCCGATCAATATATGCCGATTCCGGCAACGATTACGGTTGGCAGCCTAAGCTTTCCTCTGCCTCCAGATGCAGCACGCCTGCGCGAATTTGAATTGCTGGCGCTGAGCCAGCTAAATGAAAAGCTAAAAACGATTGTTGCCGCTATAAAAGCGGAGGGCATCGATATTTCCATCACTGAAGTCAGCAAGCCTTTTGTCGGCAAGGAGCTGGAATATACGTCAATCGCCAACAGCGATGTCCACCCGACTCGCCTTGGGTACGCCGCTATGGGTCACACTTATTCTACCACAATATGGAATAAATATTTGAATGTTCGCACTCGCCCAGCGAATGTGCCCGTCTCGGTAGTTGTACGCGGCAAGGAACTGCCAGCTGCATCCCCTGCTACCATGAAGAGCAATCGCACCTTCGTACCGATGCGCGACATTACAGATGCCATTGGAGCGAAGCTTGTCTGGAACAAAACGAGCCAAACGGCAACCGTTTCCTACAATAAACATACGGTAGCGTTTACGATTGGATCGTCAACCATACTCGTTGATGGCGTGAAGAAAAAACTGAACAGTCCTGCCGCTTATTTGCAAAAGAACGGCAAAGAGCAAAAAACCTATTTGCCGCTAGCGGTCCTCTCCGAGGAGCTTGGCTTGCAGGTTACTTACCGCAGTACGCTTCAAGCTGTCTTCATCAACTAGCTTTACGCTGGGAAAGCAGGCAGGCGCAAGACTAGTCATAAATAAAACAAATGGCAGCCGTCCCAAGTGAACGACTGCCATTTGTTTTATCCGATTGGCGCAGCCCAATCCAGAGGCTGCATCAACGGCTACTTGTATTGCTTTCCAAGCTGCTCAAGCAAAGCAAGCCCCTGCTCGGACCAGCGCTTTAACCGGTCAAGCGTAGCTGCTTCGGCTTCCAAAGCCGCATGCAGCGATTCGCGGTAATCCGGCACATGGCCGCTAAAGGTCTGCAGCTGGCGCAGCGGAATCATCGTCTTCTCTGTATAGGCCAGTGCCGGCCGCTCATGAAATAGCGGTACATCCGGCTCATACGGATGATGCAGGTCACCTTGCTGTGGATGCTTAAGGACAGCCAGCACCTTGAACAAGGCACGGGGCCCATGCAATTCCATTACTTCTCCTACATATAATCCCGATCTTACTTCCGCTTTTACAATGGCTCCGACTTCAAACGTGCTTCTTGCTTCTTCCATTAAGCATGCCTCCTACTTATTATGCCCGTTATAAGAGTAATACTTATAACGGCTTATATTTTAAATGAAACGATCATAATGAATAATCTGCTTCCGGTTAATGCCATTCTAATCATAATGGACAATAGCACCGGCAGGCAAGCTCTGAACCCCTCTGCTTGCGACAGGTTGCTGCATCAGCATATTGAGCAAGCTGCTAATGAACGCAACAGGGGTGGCTGCTTGCATTTTAATAACCTGGAATGACTTGTGTTCCCAACCTTGGCGACGTATTATGGAATTAGAAAAGTAGGTGACATTATGCGTAAGAAAAGAGTGCTGCTGCTCTCCGAGGGCTTCGGCTCGGGACATACGCAAGCCGCATATGCTTTAGCGGCGGGATTGCGCCAAATTAACCCCGAGATTCAAACCCGCGTTATCGAGCTGGGCAAATTTCTTAATCCGGTTGTCGGGCCATGGATTATGTCTGCTTATCGCAAAACCGTAAGCAAACAGCCAAAAATGGTCGGCCTGATGTATCGCAGCAATTACAAGAAATCGCTTAACCGCTTTACGCAGCTTGCTCTTCATCGCATGTTCTATACACAAACGTCGCAGGTTATTTCCCAGTTGAAGCCGGATCTTATCGTATGTACGCATCCTGTTCCCAATGCAGTTGTAGGCAGGCTAAAGCGTCTTGGACTACATATTCCGCTTTACACGCTTATTACCGATTACGATGCTCATGGCGCATGGGTCAATCCGGAAGTCAGCAAATACCTGGTATCTACCCCGCTTGTGAGAAACAAGCTGATGGAGCGCGGCGTAATACCCATGAAGATAGAAGTGACCGGCATTCCGGTACATCCGAACTTCTGGACAACCTACGACAAGCAGGAGCTGCTGCAAAAGTTCAACTTAAAGCCGATGCCTACCGTGCTTATAATGGGTGGCGGGTGGGGATTGATGTATGAAGACAATCTCCTTGAATATATGACCAAGTGGCGCGACAACATACAGTTGATATTCTGCGTAGGCAGCAATGAGAAGGTAAGGGAGAAAATGCTCTCGAGTACGAAGTTTCAGCATCCGAACATTCAAGTGCTCGGGTTTACGAACGAGATCAGCAAGCTGATGGACATTGCCGATCTGCTCGTGACGAAGCCTGGCGGGATGACCTGTACCGAAGGCATGAGCAAAGGAATGCCGATGCTCTTCTATGAACCGATTCCGGGACAGGAAGAAGAAAACTGCGAATATTTTATCCGCAATGGCTTTGGTGAAATGCTTGATTCTGCTGCAATGGTAGATAAGTGGTTTGCCATGATTCAGGAACCGTATACCTCAGGCCAATTCCGAGAAAGCTTGCTAACGAAGCGCAACCAACAATACGACCCGAAGAGCTGCCCGAATGCCGTCCTGCGTTTAATGCAGTGACGGCGTTTTTGTCAGACTCATCGGCCAATCGATAAGGAGTGGAAAGCGAATGAAGGAACGCAGCATGGACGGTAAAACGATTATTTTACGGGTGGAAATCGATATTCAGCAAGCACAGTTCGGCAAGGCCGCGACGGCTATTGAAACTGCTGGCGGCGATATTATTGCGATTGACGTCATTCATACCGATAAAACAACGACCGTACGGGACTTAACCGTCAAGATGACCGAAGCAGGCACAGCCGATCGTATTTCCTCGGCTCTTGGCACGCTGCCCGGCATCCGCCTTCAGCACATTTCCGATCGTACCTTTCTGCTCCACCTTGGTGGCAAAATTACGGTTCAGCCAAAAACGCCCATACAGAACCGTGACGATCTCTCGCGCGTTTATACGCCAGACGTCGCAAGAGTATGCCAAGCGATTGAACAGGATCCGTCCAAAGCATTTACGCTCACGATTAAACGCAACACCGTCGCTGTCGTCTCAGATGGCAGTGCCGTGCTCGGGCTTGGCAATATCGGGCCATATGCCGCAATGCCTGTCATGGAGGGCAAGGCGATGCTGTTCAAGCAATTTGCAGACGTTGATGCGTTTCCCATTTGCCTCGATACCCAAGATACGGAACAGATTATTCAAGCCGTCAAACAATTAGCGCCGGGTTTCGGCGGCATTAATCTAGAAGATATTTCCGCTCCGCGCTGCTTTGAGATCGAACGCCGATTGCGTGAAGAGCTTGATATCCCTGTGTTTCACGATGATCAGCACGGTACAGCCGTCGTCCTGTTCGCCGCTATGCTGAACGCGCTCAAGCTGACGGGGAGAAACATTTCTAATACGCGCTTCGTTATATGTGGTATTGGAGCAGCGGGTACGGCTTGCACCAAGATGCTGCTTGCCGGCGGCGCAAAACATATTATTGGGGTCGACCGTGAAGGGATTTTAACCGCTGACCGCCATTATGACAATGGCATGTGGCAGTGGTACGCCGAACATACAAATGCAGAGAAGAAGTCGGGCCATTTGTCCGAGGCGCTTGCTGGTGCAGATGTATTTATTGGCGTATCGGCGGGCGGAATTTTGACCAGAGCGCATATTGAATCGATGAATGCAGAGCCGATCGTATTTGCTATGGCGAATCCCGAGCCTGAAATTCGTCCCGAGCTGGTCGAGGATATCGTTGCTGTGTTTGCAACAGGCCGATCCGACTATCCGAATCAAATTAACAACGTGCTGTGCTTTCCGGGCATTTTCCGCGGGGCGCTCGATAGCCGTGCAACTACCGTCAATGAAGAAATGAAGCTGGCTGCCGCTGAAGCAATTGCTTCTGTCATTAGCGATGACGAGCTCAGCCCGATGTATATTATCCCAAGCGTTTTCAATGCCAAAGTCGTCGAAGAGGTGCGAAAACGCGTCATCCATGCTGCTATCGAAAGCGGTGTAGCTCGCAGACATCCGCGCGAATAGCCTCACAGAAAGGAAGAAATGATACATGTCTACAGCATCCTTGCAGCGCCGGGAAGCGATTCCCGAGCTGCAGATTGTTCGTGCAATGGCCATATTAGGCGTATTATCGGTCCACTCGACCTCCTACGCTACGCTGAAAATGGTCAATTCCGGCTACTATTTCCTGTATAACTTTTTTAATATATTTATGAAGTTCGGCACGCCGACCTTTATTTTTCTAAGCAGCTTTGTGCTATTTTATAATTATTATACGAGGCCGCTGGACGCCAAGCTGATTGGCTCCTTTTATAAACGCAGAGCGCTGTATATCATTATTCCTTATTTGGTTTTTTCCATTATTTATTTCACCCTGCTGCATTACAACTACTATCCAAACAGGCCGCTTGATCAAACGCTAAGCAGCTTCTGGGACAAGGTGTTGACGGGCAACGCCTATACGCATTTGTATTTTGTATTTATCAGCATCCAGTTTTATTTGCTTCTTCCGTTGTTTCTATGGCTGCTGAAGAAGTTCCCGGCTCTAGTCAAATGGGCGATACCCGCTGGCTTTTCCATTCAATGGGCCTTCGTTCTCATTAATAAATACGCGCTGACGACGCCGATACCGAATAAGGGCAGCTACTCGCTTTCCTACTTCTCCTACTATTTGATGGGGGCAGCAATCGGTATTTATTTTCCTAAAATTAAGCATTGGATCATTATAAACAAACAAAATGCGAGCAAAACGCGAGTTGCGGCATGGCTTGCATTATGGTGCCTATGGCTTGCCGCAGGACTATGGCATGTAAGCATATGGTATGATACAAGACTTAAAATTGAGAACTACCACTCGCTGCTGTATGAGTTTTTATGGAATATGCATACTTTCTTCTCGGCGCTCGTGCTGCTTCAGCTTGGCTTTCTGCTTTACCGCAAGGCAGCGCCTTGGCTAGTTTCGCTGCTTTCTAAGCTTGGCGCTTTATCGTTCGGCATTTACTTGGTTCACCCGCTCATCCTGTTCTACTACCGCGAATACCCGCCTGTGACAGGCAATTCCTTGCTGCTGCACAGCTGGTATGTGGGCGGCTATGTAGCTGCGCTCGTCGGCTCTTGGATTATCGTTTCATTAGCCGCACGGTTTTTGCCTTTCTCCTGGGTGCTGTTCGGCAATTTGCCCAAACCAGGGAAACGGCCGCAAACGCCAATCGCGCCGCAGAAAGACTTTACAGCATAAACCTCAAGCTTGCTCAATGAGCAGCCTCCAGCATCATCGTCGCTTTGCGATGAATGCTGGAGGCTGTCTTTTTTTATAGCAGATGTTTCAAAATTGGTGGTTGTCCCTTGCCCGGCCTACAGCGCGCTGCCTCCATACAGGAACCGATATTCCCAATGGGTGCCTGCTATGCTGCTTATCGTTACGCCGCCAGCCTCATTGGAATATGTATGCAAAATTTTGCCGTCTCCTAAATAAATGCCGTCATGCGTAATCGTTGCTGATGCTTTGTTCGTGCCTGCATAGGCAGAAGCTTTACTTCCCTTATAAGACATAAAAAACATAAGATCGCCACGCTTAAGCTGTCGCCAGTCCGACACCGCTTTCCCTCGCTGCGCCACATACTCTCCTTGTCCCCTCGAATCAGCCGGCAGCTTAATGCCTACCCCATCCAGAAAAGCTTGCCTTACAAAATCCGAGCAATCAAATGTGGATGTCGTGCTGCGGCTTGAGCCGTATTCATAAGGCGTACCTAAATATTTAAGCCCCGCCGCAATGACGCTTTCCACAGAACCGGTCGATGGTGCTGAGGTGCCAGGTGATCCACCTGAACTGCCTGAACCGCCGCCACTGCCGTTGCTGCCTGATGAAACGTTTCCTGTGACGCTAATATATTGGGATTGCGAGCTGACAAAGCCAGCTTGTCCAGAAGAATCTTTTATTTCATACCAACTGCCGTTTGGCTGGGATACAATCGCTACCTGCTCACCTGCCTGCAAAAACCGGATACGGCTAGCCGACAGAGAAGCGCCCGTCCGAAAGGATACCGACTTCTGAATCGTGCCTGTTGCCGAGTTTGGATTCGCTGCGGATGACATTGAAAAATAGGAAGGCGAAGCATAGCCTGTCCGTCCAGAAGAATCCTGCAGCTTATACCAATACGCATTGGAAGCATCCAGAATCGTTACCTGTTCTCCTTTTTTAAGCATGCGAATAACGGGAGCTGATGCCGCTGGTGCGCTGCGGAAGTTCACGCCTGCATCTACGGTTGCGCTCTGAGCAGCCATCACTGTGGGAATTGAAGCCGAGACAGAACCGAGCAGTAGGGATGCGGTGAAAGCGGCGGTGATCATCCTTTTTTTCATGGTGTGTTTCAAGCTGTACGCCTCCTTGGTTGTTTGAAAATAAATAAATGGTGCTTCAACCATTGTAGGGTCGCCTTCTTGTTGCCAGCATCAACCTTTTTTCCTATTTGCCAATTTACCAAATTGGTAAATTGGAAGCATTAAAAATTCGCATTAAAAAACGAAGAGGCCTTCGCATTTGCGAATGGCCCCTTCATATAAAGCGCTGTAGCTACTGCTGTTACTCGCTTTATTGCTTGTTTAGCCCAGTTCAGAAAACGAGACTATAGTCGCGATAATCATTTGAGACTAAAGTATTAGTTAAATTGGTTTATTTTACCTTGGGAACAATTACATCCCTTTTATTCGACATCTCACTCGACATTTGGCTCGCGTTGGGCAGGCTCCAGCTCATGAGGCTCCACATGGACATGCACGCTCATAATATTATGCTTGCGCTCCATTCGATGCTCAATATCATCACATATGATATGGCTTTCGATCAGCGTGAGCTCTGGATCCACCTGTACAATGACGTCAACCAGCACGTTGCTGCCATGAACGCGGGCTTTAATATCCTTAATGGATTTAACCCCTTTCGTACGTTCAATCGTCGCTCTAAGCGTCGTCAGCTCCTTCTCGTCGAAGCCGTCCGTCAGTGCATGGGTCGAGCTGTAGAAAATTTCCCAAGCCGTCTTGCAAATGATAAGACCGACCACAATTGCCGCTACTGGATCAAGCCAAGGCAGGCCGAACTGCGCGCCGATAATGCCAATCGCTGCTCCTGTACTGACGAGCGCATCGGATAAATTATCTTTTGCCGCCGCCATCAGCGCCTGATTGTTAATCCGCTTCGCCAGTCTCCGATTGTAATAATAAACGCTCAGCATGACGACTGCAGAAAATAGGGCAATCCACGCCGAATTAAGGGAAGGCGCAGCTTCTTTGCCGGACCAAAGCGAACCGACCGCTGTAATCAGTACTTGAATGCCGACCGTTGCCATAATAAAGGACGCAATCAGCGCGGCAATCGTCTCTGCCCGAAAATGTCCATACGGATGATCTTTATCCGGCGGCTTCTGTGAAATTCGCAAACCGATAAGAACCGCAAGCGATGCCACGATATCCGTTAAATTGTTAAAGCCATCCGCAACGAGCGCTCCAGAAGCAAAATAATAGCCGCCTCCAAGCTTTAGTGCGGTAAGCGTCAAATAGGTGGCAATGCTAAGCCAAGCACCCTTCTCGCCCTGCTTGATTTTTTCATACTGATCCAAAGCGTCCTTACCTCATTTCCTAATGATCTCCAAGTAAAGGTATCATACCCGACTAAACCAGAGTGGGTCTAGAGAAACAGTGTTGACCTTATGCGTACTTTTATGCAGCAGGGCAACACTTTACCTGGAAAATCGCATAACGGCAAGGGCTGAGGCGGATCGCTTTAAAACGCTATTTCAGAAAAAAAATTTCGCGAAGCGGTTTTATCGGCTCGGCTTGCTCCAAATGAAATGATCCTTGAACCATTTTGGACGTAAGGGCATTCCAGCGGTTGCAGGCATCGCTTTCGGCAATATAGGCGAAGGCCGCTGCCACATCATCGCACTCAAAGCAATAGAAAAACTGCGTGCCATTTTGAAAAATAGAATAGTTGGAGATGCCGGCACTGCGATGCTCATCCATGATTTCCGGCCACGGATCAAGATGCATCCTGACATATTCCTCCAAGCATTCCTCCTTCACCTGCCAGCTCCAGGCATATTTATTGCTGAGTGCCATGCTGCTTCCTCCTTTTTAACCCGCCCTTATTTAGTAGACTTCCTTCCACTCTGCAATGTTCGCCGCGTCAAATTTGAATGGATCGCCGAGCATAATTTGCGTGCCGCCGACGTCAACGATCACTTCTTTATCACCGAGGCGTCCTGCTGTAAATTTGTCGCCTACCTCGCCTTTAATGGTGCCATTCACCAGTGCGTCAGCCGCATAGCCAGACAAGTAGCCCACATCAAGCGGATTCCACAAGTACATCCATTCACTTACGCCGCTTTCAATGTATTCCGCCATTTCGCTTGGCAGGCCCAGGCCCGTCAAATGAACTTTGCCCGTCAGCCCTTTGTCGGTAAGCACTTTGCCTGCCGCTGCAATCCCTACTGTCGTTGGCGCAATGATTCCTTTTAGGTCTGGATACGATTTGAGCAGCGCCTCTGTTTCCGATACGCTTTTGTCCCGCAGATCGTCGCCATATGCGACCTTCACTAGCTCGATGTCTTTATATTTCGGATCCTCCAGCTCTTTCTTCATCCATTCGATCCATGTGTTCTGGTTCGTCGCCTGCGAAGTTGCACTGAGAACTGCAATTTGCCCTTTACCGCCGATCATATCGGAAATGGCCTGTATCTGCACACGCCCAATACGCTCAGGGTCTGCTTGGTTAATGTGCACCATCCGGCTTTCCCCATTAACTGCGGAATCAAGCGACAGCACCTTGATGCCTTGATCCATCGCTTTTTTCAGTGCAGGCTGCAAGGCGTCGGGATCATTGCCGACGATGGCGATAGACGCAACCTTTTGCGAGATGAGCTCCTCGATCATTTGAATTTGCGCTTCTGCAGTCGGCTGATCCGGCGCCTTCAAAATCGCCTCATGCCCCAGCTCTTCAATCGCCTGCTTAAAGCCTTCCATTTCTTTCTCGCCATAAGGGTTGCCCGTATTTTTAAAGATGATGGCAAATTTCTTCTTGCCGCCGCTCGCACCGGTATCGCCGCTGGACTCCCCTGCTGGCTTGTTCGTTGAAGTGCTGCATGCAGCTAAAACCGTTAACATCATGATTACTGTCAAAAATGTCGCTAAAACCTTTTTCATCTGTATTGCCTCCCTTTTATCATTTGTATATAAAAAGCTGCGTCTTTCCCGGATGAGCCGGGCAGGCTGCCGCAAACGAAACGCTTTTCTCTCTCTGCTGCCCGCTCCAGTTAAAGATGCAGCCGTTTACCGTGGGTTGCGCTTAGCGGCTCTGCTTCTTTGCAGGAGAAGACAGCTTAAGCTTCGGCAGCATAACCGCTACGATGAGCAGCAGACCGAGAATAATGAGCAGCATTTGCGCAGGCACATTGACGAGCCCAAGGCCGTAGCGCAGGAAGCCGATCAGGAACACGGCCAAAATCGCGCCAATCATCCGCCCTTTGCCGCCCGCTGTGCTGATGCCGCCAAGAACAACCATCGCAATAACATCCAGCTCATAGCCTGTCGCTACATTCGGTCTCGTGCTGCCCATGCGCGAGGTGAGGAACAGCGCCGTAACTGCCGCCATCAGGCCCGCCAAGGTGAAGACGATAATTTTCATCCGATCGACGCGAATACCCGAGAAGCGGCTTGCTGTCAAATTGTTGCCCATCGCATAGATGCGCCGCCCGAAGGTCGTACGATGCAGCAGCACGATGAACGCCGCCGCGCATATGGCGAACACAATGAGGATAAAAGGAATCGGGCCAACGTAGCCCCAGCCAAGAAAGCTGAACCACTCTGGAAACTTGCCTGCCGCTTGATCCTCCAGCAAAATATAAGCGATGCCCCGATAAATAATCATCGTTGCCAGCGTCACGATAACCGAGGAAAGCTCCTTGAACTTGACGATTAACAGCCCGTTAATGAACCCGCATACGACGCCGACGCCGAGGCAAATCAGCATTGCCAGCGGCATGGGAACTCCCGAGTTATATAAGTCCGCCATGATGACGGAGGATAACGCGACAATCGACGCTACAGAAATATCAATGTCCCCAAGAATGATGATGAGCACCATCGGCAGAACGATAAACGCTTTATCAAGAAACGTCATCGTCGCATCCCGCAGGCTGTCAAAGCTCCAATAATACTCGGACAAATTTATATTCATAATGTTTACGGCAATAAATATCAGCACCAGCATCCATTCCCATTGCATAAAAAAGCGCTTCCATGAAAAGGCCCGGCTGCCCGAAATGACTCGTGTTTCCATCGTTAAATGTTCCTCCTCATGAGGTTATTGCGGTCAACGCCCCGTTTAACGAGCGCATTCGTAATAACGGCGATCAATATAATCGAGCCTTGAATGCCCGTCTGCCAAAAAGGCGATACATTAATAAGCGGCAGCGCATTATTAAGAATGCCAAGCAAGATCGAGCCTAGAATAACGCCGGACACTTTTCCCGATCCGCCCGCAATGCTAACCCCGCCAAGTACACAGGCCGCAATTACGCTTAGCTCATATCCCATAGCTGTGTCGCCTTGTGCAGAAGCGAACTTGGATACCCATAGCACACCGGCTAGACCAGATAAACCGCCCATAATCGAATAAACGAGCCATAAAATACGATCATTGCGAATGCCGCTGATTTTCGCCGATTCCGGATTGCTGCCCACCGCGTAAATCTGCCTGCCGGTACGGGTGTGATTGATGAAATAATAAAATACGATGTAAATGACGACCGCTATGACGATCAGCGTATTGATGCCGAAAATCGAGCCTGTGGCAATCGCTTTGAAGCTGACCGGCATTTGATGGGCGCTTACCCATTTGCCGCCGCTGGCCATAAAGGTCAGCCCGCGGAACACGTTCATCATGCCGAGTGTGGCGATAATCGGAAGAATGCCCATTTTTGCAATGAGAAACCCGAGTACGACGCCGCACACTAGCCCGACAGCCGTTCCAAGCACAATCGCAAGCAGCGGATTGACCTCCGGGAATGCATTTACCGTCAGGGCAGCAATCATGCCCGACAGCGCAAGCGTCGCTCCAATTGACAGGTCAATGCCTCTCGTAATGATGACGAGCATCATGCCCGCCGCCAAAATGCTCAAAATCGCCGTATTCGTAATCATGTCGTTCATATTTTCCAGCGTTAAAAAGCTTGGATTGCGCAGCTGCACGATAAGTGACAGCACAATAATAAACCCCAGCAATCCCAGCTCGCGAAACTTCGCGACCACAGCGCTCAGCGACTGCTTCTCTGCTGGCTTGTTTACTAGCCCCTTGGCAGCCATTTTTGTCTCGGCCATTGCCGTCCCACCCTTTTCGTTCATAATGGAATATTCCCCGTTCAAAAATAACGCTTGCGAATCGTCCCGTCTCAGCAGCGGACTGTTCTTGCTTTAGCTCGCCACCGCTACGCCAGCACAACACCCGGGCTGCGACTTTCCATCGCCGCCTGCAAAATATTTTCCTGCGTCACCTCATCCTTGCCGAGCATCGCCGTCATTCGGCCTTCGCGCATAACGGCGACCCGGTCGCACATCCCGATAATTTCGGGCATTTCCGAGGAAATCATAATGATGCCGTAGCCTTGCCCCGCCAAGGTGCTAATAATTTCATAAATGGCTGATTTCGCCCCAACATCTACGCCTTTTGTCGGCTCGTCGAGAATGAGAATATCAAGATCAGCCGTCAGCAGCTTGGCAAATACAACCTTCTGCTGGTTGCCGCCAGATAGCGAGCTGACCAGATTGTAAATGCTTGGCGCCTTGACGTTCATTTTTTGCGCCAGCCTGACCGCTTCCGCCTCTTCCTTTCCCGTATCAAGCGAGCCCTTGCTGACGAAGCGCTCCAATGCGGTTAGCGTAATATTGCGCGAAATTTCCCAGTCCAGCACCAGCCCCTGCTTTTGCCGATCCTCCGGCAAGTAGCCAATGCCAAGCTTCATCGCCTGCTGCGGATTGTCTATTCGCACCGGCTCGCCCTTCACGAACACATTCCCTTTGTCATACGCTTCAATGCCGAACAGGCTTTGAAATACCTCTGTGCGTCCTGCGCCTACAAGTCCGGTAAAGCCTAATATTTCTCCGCGCCGCAGCGAAAAAGAAATATCCGCAAAATAGCCTGTTCTGCCCAGCCCCTCTGCACGGAGCACTTCCTCCCCCAGCTTTGCCGCCGTCTTCGGAAACAGCTGGGTAATTTCCCGGCCTACCATCGCCACGATTAAATCTTTATTGTCAATTTCATCGACCTGCCAGCTGCCGATATATTTGCCATCGCGGAACACGGTCACCTTGCTCGCCAGGCGATACATATCCTCGAAGCGATGGGAGATGAAAATAATCGAAGCTCCCCGATCGCGAAGCCGCTCCGTAATTCGGTACAGCTCCTCGCTCTCCCGCTTCGTGAGCGCCGCTGTCGGCTCATCCATAATGATGATTTTCGCATCGGCGGATAGCGCTTTCGCAATTTCGACGATTTGCTGCTCCGCTACGCTGAGCGAGCCCATCAGTGTACGCGGGCTAAATTTTGCGCCAAGGTCATCCAGCAGCTTTTGCGCTTCCTTGTGCATCTCGCTCCAGCGGATGCGACGCGTGCCTTTTTGCACCTTTTCATGCCCCATAAAAATATTTTCCGTCACGCTAAGATCCGGATAACAGGTGACATGCTGGTAAATCGCAGCGATGCCGAGGCGCTTCGCGTCATTCGGATTTTGAAACTTCACCTTCTGCCCATTCACGTACATCTCGCCTTCATCGGGCGCGTGCACGCCGGTAATGATTTTAATGAAGGTGGATTTGCCTGCTCCATTTTCACCCATTAGCGCATGAATTTCGCCGGGTCCCAACTGAAACAAAACATCGCTCAGCGCTTTAACGCCGGGGAAGATTTTTGTAATCGCTTTCAATTCTAAAACATATGGCTCCATCGGCTTGCTCCTATTCATCAGCTTATTTAAAGCAAACATGAAATAGCTTTTTTGTGACGCTTTAGATGTTTATTTACTTTCTTTTGTGATTATTCATGTTCGTTGATTTATCATTTCGACATGTTGCGCGCAATTCCTTTTTTTGAAATCGGTTTTTTTCGGAAATTTTTTCGCGTCTGCTAGACCTGAATTGGGTAAATATGAGAGGATATGAGGATACATACAAAGGGGATTAACTACATCGTTGTCCGCCTCAATGAAGGAGAGAAGCGTTTGCTTTTTTATCTGCTCGTGTTTACTGCTATTTTTCTTTTCCCGGTAAGTTCCTTCGTATTAATGATTCGCAGCTGGATCGTAGATGAGCGTACAGCCGTTAAAAAGGTGCATGTGATCATAATGGAGGTGCTGTGCTTCATCGCAATGGTGGGGTTTCTAGGTCTAGGCTTTCTGTCCAATAGCTACGGTATAGCAGGAGGATTGCCGCTGCGGCAGAGTGAGCTGACGGGGAACTTTCTGGATGGCTACGCTACTTTGTCCAATGATTATGTAGTGACCGTTATATGCAGCTTTATTTTGAGTTGCTTCGCTTATGGAGCGTTAAAATTGGCTAGGGGCGCTTTATCGCCGATTCTTTTTGCAGCAGCCTCTGTCCTCCTCATTGCCAATGTCATCTTCGCTATCGTCTATTTCTCGCATATCGGCTTCGGACGTTACGGCGACGATTCCGCTGGAGCGACTCCTATCATTTTGCTGCATTTAGGTTTCGCTTGCTTAATCGGACTGTACGTAGCTGAGCTTAAACATTCCACCAATGCGTTTATGCACCGCGCCCAGCAAGAAGAGCATGTGTACAGCAGCAAATGGCTGCGGTTCATGGACTATTTTCGTCAAAAATATTCCCGGCTGCCGCTGCTCTGGTCGATTGCCTTTTTCCCGGTTATGTTAATCGTCCAGCTGGTGCTTGTGCTGTTCGGGCAGCGTCCAGATAGCTTCATCCGTGTATTTCTCGAGACGAGCAGCTTTCATTATTCGCAATTGCCAGTGCCTCCGCCAGTTATCGTGCCGGGAGATGGTCATTATTTATGCACAGTCTCGGTGAGGGGGCATCGCAAAATCGTCAAGCCGCTGCGCGCCGGGCTTCGGCACGGCTCCAGAATTGTCGTCAACCGCCAGCTGCTGGTTGCGAATGCTTTTGAAAATATTATTGAAGAGTACGCGCCGCGAACGCACAAAATCATCCGCCGCTGCTATGACAAATACGGCTATCCGCTCAGTAGGCACATCAATCGACCGTGGTCAGCCGATGTCGTCTATCTGCTAATGAAGCCGCTGGAATGGTTGTTCCTCGCCGTATTGTATACGGTCGATCGGAACCCCGAAAACCGTATTCATCGGCAGTATAGTGAGCTGCGGAAGTAACTTTATCGGCAATAAAAAAGAGAGATTAGCTTGGCTTGAAGAAGCAGGCTGATCTCTCTTTTTTCAACGAGTATGTGGCTATTCATTGGGCTTATGTGAGTATTATGTCTGATACGGCACGCTTCCGATAAAGTTCAATTGTGCTAAAGTGTCCTGATAGTTCTCCTGCTTGCCTTCATACTTAAAGTTGTACAGCATAATGACGGTATTACATTCATCCAAAGTGCTTCCTTCTAGCAAAGCTGCAAACTTCGGAATCAAATCCTCCTCATAGGAGAAACCTGCTAGCAAATTCGCTGCATCGCCACCCCGGCCTTCCTCCGCGAAAAATTCAGCTTCCCTGAAACCATCATCATACCTCTCAATGCCAAAATGCCCCGCAAAGGCGGAAGGAACCGAATCTCCATCACTTGCATAATTGATTTCAAGCAGTTCCTTAAGCTGCTCCGCTGAACACATCTTCCCCAGCCATAATGAAACATAACCTTCTTTTTCCACAATAGCCTCTTTCCTTCCCTTTGTCTTAAAGCGATTAGAACTAACAGAATTTGTAGATCAAATCACTAAATGAGTTCCAAATATGCATTACTTCTATTCTAATATCGGAATAGGACTTACATAATAATACCGAGGGTGTACTGCCTGCACGATAATCAAAGCAAAAAAGATGCTCATCCGCCCCTAGTCCAAACGGAACTAAGCCAGTTGGAAAATGTTTTTTCACTGAATTATATTTATCAAGAATATCAAGCTCATCAAAGGCCAAAAACGTCAATAAGCTAATAAATTGCACACTGCCTTTTCCATCCACCCTAATATTTGAAGGAGATGGACGGCCACCTTGGTATTTGACTGCATAATTCAGATAGTCTTGAGGAAAATGTATAGCAAGTTTCTCCTCAACAATCTTAACATTTTCAATATCAGCCTTATCATAACCTGTTGTCCAAGTGACCATTAACAATCCACTCCAACCGTCATAAAATCCGTTAATTCTATGATCTTTATCTTCAGTTCATATTGTTTATTGTTATTCGAAATCAATCATTTCATCTATTGCATCTTTAAACCAATCCCAAAATGTCATGTAGGACTTTCGCTGCTCGTAACCAGGGGATGAAAAATCATGGACAATCTGTATTTCTTCCGTTTTTCCTACTTCAAAACAAGCAAGATCATCATTATCCATTCTCCGGGCAAAGGGGATTAATATTCTATTTGGGTATCTCTCTTGCAATCCCTTTAATCTTTGAAGAACCTGTTCCCCATTCATGACATTCCATATATCAAAATCCACTAAATGAAGTCTAACTGTTTTTAAGAAAGCATCCGGATATTTAAAATCCTTCGGCAGTTGAGAAGCTTTTGGTAATGTTATTTGCATTATTAAGTTACCTTCCCATCCAGTAATATCTGCCCCCAGGGATACTTATAGCTAAACGAATAAAACTACAAACTACTATATCCTTATATAATCTCTGCTAACCCTCCTGAACGGCCTCGCCGCCTGAAGCATAATGCAGAATACGCTCAAGCGTCGCTTCCTCTCTTAACATCGTATGGCGGATGGAGCCGCCGTGCATGACGGCAATTCTATCGGACATGCCGAGCATTTCCGGGATATCGGAGGACAGCATAATGATTGATTTGCCGGACAGCACCAACTCGTTCATAATGTTGTAGATGTCGATTTTGGAGACGACGTCGATGCCTGCCGTTGGCTCTTCAATAATGAAAATACGGGCATTGCTGAACAGCCACTTGGCTAAAATGACCTTCTTCTGTTTGCCGCCGCTGAGGTGCATCGGCCGCTCTGTCTCTTCGCCGGTAATTTCCAGGCGGTCCATCAAATCTCTCGCATAAGCGGCTTCCTGTCCGCTGCGAATAAATCCGGCTCGCGACACGCGCGGGAGATTCGTCAGCGTAATATTTTCAGCAATCGGCGCATTTAAGATCAGCCCTTCCTCTGAATGGAGGCCCGTCACATAGCAAATGCCATTTGCCTTCGCCTTATGCGGCGTCATCGCCTTAAAGGTACGCCCATTCAAATGAATCGCACCCTCATATGGCCCCTCTATGCCAAAAAGCACCTTGGCGAGCGTTCGCCTCCCTGCGCCGCCAAGCCCGGCAATCGCCAAAATCTCGCCCCTGCGCAAGCTCAAATTGACATTATTCAGCCTGCCTGCTAGGCTGAGTCCTTCCGTTCGCAGCAGCTCGCCGCCGAGCTGTACCTTCAGCTTCGGATAGCGGTTATGCAGCTCCTTGCCCGCCATCGCCTCCATAATTTCCGGCATGCTTGCCGCCTCGTTCATGCGCCAGGTCCGGATTACCGCACCATCACGCAGCAGCGTAGCCTGATCGGCAATATGCTGGAGATCCTCCATGCGGTGGGAAATGTACAGGACCGCTACCCCCAGCTGTTTCAAATGACGAATAGCCTCGAACAGCCGCTCGCATTCCTGATTGTTCAGTGCGGCCGTCGGCTCATCCATAATAATGATCCGGGCCTGCTGGGACAGCGCCCTGATCAGCTCGACGAAACGTTGATCGCCGATGGATAGCGAATTCACGCGCGCCCGGGAATCGACAGCCATGCCAAATTGCTGCAAATAGCTCGCGGTCTGCTCATGCAGCCGGTCCCAGTCAATCAGCTTCGGCCATAACAGCGGCTTCAAGGGCTCGCGGCGCATAAAAATATTTTCCGCAATGCTCAAATCCTGAAACAGCCGCAGCTCCTGATGAATCGCTGCAATGCCAAGCTCCTGCGCCTCATTCGGGCTGCTGATGCTGACAAGCTCTCCGCCAAGCGCAATTTCTCCAGAATCCGGCGGAAAAAGTCCGGCTAATATTTTCATCAGCGTCGATTTGCCCGCCCCATTTTCTCCAATAATCGCGTGAACCTGGCCGCTTTCAATCGACAAATGGATGCCGTCCAGCACCGTCATTTCATTAAAGCGCTTTCTAATATTTCGCAGCGTCAATAATTCGCTCAACTTCGTTCTCTCCCCCGCAGGACTACTCCAGCTCAAACGTCGTATACAGCTTGATTGCATGTTCAAAATAATATTTTTTGTATTCGGCCGGCAGCTGTTTGTTTGTGATTACTTTGCCCGCCATCGTCAGCTCTCCCAGCTTCGCAAAGCCTGGCGCATCAAATTTCGTATAATCCGCAGCTATAATGATTTCGCCTGCCATGCGCTGCACGCCCTGAATCATCATCGCTTCCTCATAGCTGTCTACCGTATAGCCCGCCTGGAAATGAGCTCCCTTCACGCCTATAAACGCCTTCTTCACATAAATGCCGCTCAGCGTCTGCAGCGCAAACCCGCCTATGAGCGTAGAGGTGCCTGCAATTAAATCGCCGCCTGTCAGCATAACCTTCACGCCTGGCGTATCTTTAAGCGCTAAGGCGACGAGCAGATCATTCGTGACGACCGTCACTTTCTTCTCCTTCAAATGCTTGGCAATTTCCAAACAAGTTGTACCCGTCCCGATAAAAATCGCTTCGCCGTTCTCAATATGCCGCGAGGCAATTTGCCCAATAAGCCGCTTCTCGCCCTGCAGCTTGTCTTCTACTGCCAGTGTCGGCATGCCCGGCTGATCTTCCTCATTCAGCACGGCACCGCCATATATTTTCACCAAAAAACCTTGCTGCTCCAGCTTGTCGAGATCCCGGCGAATCGTTACCTCGGTTACCGAGAAACGTTCGCTCAGCTCCACAACGTCAACACGCTTGTCTTTTAATAAAATTTGTTTAATTTTTTTGATTCTCTCTATCGCAAACATAAGGTATGCTCCACTTTCTTTGAATGATTCTTATGGTGCGATTATAGCATATTTCTGTTTGTTTGTGATTGGCCCTCTGCCCGCCCTAATAACGCCTTCTATTTTTGCCGATACATATAGGTAGTAAAACTTACGAACTATTGCTGCAAAAGATGCCAGGGAGGCTGCTTTCATTGATGAATAGCTTGTTTATGCGTATTTTTATGTTTTTCTCGATTATTTTGCTTATTATTGGCTCGGTGCTTGGTGTTACGCTCTATCGTGCTTCCGCCCATTTAGTAGAGAACTCGATGGGAATGCAAGCGCAATCCGTAGCGGAGCGGGCAGCCAGCCTTGTTGATACGCAGCAATATGATAAGCTCAGTGCAGGCATGGAGCAAACTGATTATTACAATGAGCTTCGTGCCCAGCTTAACGATATGCGTGAAGCGAACGGCTTAAAATATTTATATACGCTCGGCATGCGCGAAGAGGGCGGACAGCCGGTCTACTTTTACGTCGTCGATGGCGCCCCTCAGGATGTCGCAGAGGATGATTTTTCCCCCTTTGGCTCGGTCGAAGAGACTCCCTATGTTGGCATGATTACAACCTTTCGAGAAATGAAGCCGAGCATTGGCGAGCTGACGCAAGATGATTATGGTTCTACTTTATCTGCTTATGTGCCGATTATGTCTGCCGATGGCAAGCTGCTCGGCCTCGTCGGCGCTGATCTTGATGCGACTAAGGTGTTCGAGCTAATGGAACAAAACCGCAATACGATGATATGGATGGCACTGGCGATTTTTGCGCTCAGTCTGCTGCTCGTTTATTTGCTCGCCCGATATTTGACAGGGCCGCTCGTCCAGCTCAAAAAGCTGATTGCACGTGTCGGCAGCGGCGACCTTACGGTTGCCATTGACCTGAACCGCAAGGATGAGGTTGGGCAGCTGGCTGCTGCTTTCAAGACGTTTGTAGAAGATACGCGGATGGTCATTAGCGGCATTCGCAGCAGCTCGGACCGGCTGCTTACAGCTGCCGAAGCCGTTTCTTCCCATTCCCTTGCGACGAAGGAAGCAGGCGTTACGATTACAGACAGCATTCAGCAAACGTCGGAAGGCGCTGCCGCACAGGTTGTACGCGCTGGGGAAGTCACGCATGCGATGGAAGCGATAACTTCTAGCATGCAGCATATTGCCCATTCCGCTGCCATCGTCGCATCCGTTTCGGAAGCGACGACAAGCAGCGCTAAAAATGGCGAAGAAGCGATTTCCGCTGTCATTGAGCGGATGGACACCATTCATGCCGCCACTTCCAAAATGACTGAAACGTCTGCACAGCTTGAACAGCATTCCGGTAAAATTGTCGAGATTATTTCGATTATGAAAGGCATTGCCGCACAGACCAATTTGCTTGCCCTTAATGCTGGAATCGAGGCTGCCCGTGCAGGCGAGGAAGGGCGCGGCTTCGCCGTCGTTGCCTCCGAGGTGAGGAAGCTTGCCACACAATCCCAGGAATCCTCCGAGCATGTGGCGACGCTCATTGCTGAAATTGTCCGCCATACCTCGGAGCTGTCCAGGCAGATGGAAACGAGCAATACGGAAGTAGTCGCAGGACTAAGCGTTGTACAGGAGGCTGGAGCATCGTTCTCCTCCATCCATTCCGGCATTGGCACAATTAATGAGCGCCTGCACGAGGTATCTGCCGCATCCGAACAGCTATCCGCCGGATCGCAGGAGGTTGCGGCCTCCATCGAGGATATGGAGAGCATCTCTCGCGGGTCGGCCTCCCGTTTTGAACAGGTTGCCGATGCTTCCGGGCTGCAGCTGGCCTCGATGAATGAGATCAGCTCATCGGCGGAATCGCTGCGTCAGCTCTCTGAGGAGCTAAACGCACTCATTAGCCGTTTTAAAACGGAACAAGCGTAAATAAATGTTTCCTTCCTTCCATATGCGGCGCTCGTTTCGCAGTGAAATAGAAGCATATAATACCGTCATTTCTAGGGCCTTCATTTCCCCGAAGGCCCTCCTTGTTATATAATGAAGGTTGGCCCATTAGCCCTGCCATGCTGGCATGGAAGCCTGGTGGATAGATAGGAGAGTAGATATGGACATTATACAAATGGATATTAATCTGATTGATGAAGATACGGACCAGCCCCGTTACCAATTTGACGAGCAGTCGCTGCAGGAGCTCGTAACCAGCATCTCGGAGCTCGGCTTGCTGTCGCCAATCAAAGTCAGAAAAACGGATAACGGACGTTACAAAATTATATATGGCAACCGCAGATATAAAGCTTGCATCGCGCTCGGGAAGCCGACGATTCCTTGCATCGTCTCGACGATGACCAATGAAATGGATATTTATTTGGAGCAAATTGCCGAAAATTTGACGCGCGAAGGCTTCTCGCCGATTGAAGAGGCGGAGGCGTTTCACAAGCTGCTGAACAATGAGAAGTTCAGCAGCTCGGTGAAATTTCTGGCGAGCAAGCTCAGCAAGCCGGAATCGTATATTAAAAATAAATGCGAGCTGCTCAAATTCAGCAGCGCGGTCAAGAAACGGATCGTCAGCGGCACAGCAATCCGCAAGGATATGCTGACGGAAGATCAGCTGCTGCCGATTAAAGACTTGCCGATGGAGCTGCGCGACCCGCTCGCGCTTATTTTTGCGCGTGACGAAATGCCAGTAAGCGATGTTAAGAAAATCGCCAAGCTATTTAAAGACGCAGACATTTCCGCTAGCACGAAGGAGAAGCTGCTGTTCAAGAACGGCCCCGCGCTGCTCGAAACGTGGTCTATTCGCCAGAACAACAAAGCCGAGCGAGCTAAGCCAGCCCAGCCAGCAGAAGCGAAAAAGAAAGCTGCTCCCTTGCAAGCGGAGCAGCAATCTGGGCAGCAATCTGGGCAGCAGCCTATGCAGCAGCAGCTTGTACAAGAGCAAGAACAGCACCAGGTCGGCGTATTGGACAATCTGCCTAATCAAACAGCGTTGCTTGCTGCTGATGCGGCTTCTGCTCATATCGCAGCTGTTTCGGTTTCGGCCGCGCAACCGCCTGCTGCTAATGTCCCCGAAGCAACTGTTCCTGCTAATGCCGTAGTGACACTCGCCTCTACCGAAGCAGAAGCAGATGTCGATGGGATGCCTCCTGTGCTAGCCCAGCTTCAGCAATTAATGATGACGCTGGAGGCTGCGGGCGCGCCGCCGCTGGCGAAGGCGCTCGAAAGCATGGAAACGGAAGCCAGAGACACTTTTCTACAGGACGTCGACAAGCTAATTGTCCATTTGCAGCATCAGCTGATGGAATGGAACCAGCTTAAAGAATAGCCTGATACCGAGCTTTATACGTTTTTCCAAATGTCTGATTAAATCAGATTCGCCCTAACCATAGGAGAATTCGCGACTGTAACTGTTATTGTATTGCCAATACTATTGCTATTACTATTACTACTATTGCTATTGAAGCCGCTGCATCAAACACAAAAAAGGCTGCCCTATCGTCCATACAGACGAGGGGCAGCCTTTCTCTATTGCAAGCTGAATCCAGCTCTATTATTCTGCGTACATTTTTTCCCGAAGCGCTTTAACCTCTTCGCTTTCAAGATACTCATCATACGTCATCATGCGATCAATCAGTCCGTTAGGCGTAATTTCCATAATACGGTTGGCAATCGTTTGAACGAACTGATGGTCATGCGAAGTGAATAGAACCGTGCAATCCGTATCGATCAAGCCGTTATTGAGCGCTGTAATGGATTCGAGATCCAAGTGATTCGTCGGCTCATCCATCAGGAATACGTTCGAGCCGCTGAGCATGATTTTGGACAGCATGCAGCGGACTTTCTCTCCTCCGGACAATACGCTTGCTTTCTTAATCGCATCGTCGCCAGAGAACAGCATGCGTCCGAGGAAGCCGCGAATGAATGTTTCATCCGGATCTTTGGAATACTGGCGCAGCCACTCGACCAAGTTCAGATCAACACCGTCAAAGTACGACGAGTTGTCTTTCGGGAAATAGCCTTGTGTTGTTGTAACGCCCCACTGGTAAGTACCAGCATCCGCTTCAACCTCGCCCATCAGCACTTGGAACAACAGCGTCTTCGGCTGTTCGTTCGGGCCGACAAAAGCGATTTTGTCGCCTTTATTAACGGCAATCGTCAAGTTATCCAGCACCTTAACGCCATCTACCGACTTCGTCAAGCCTTCTACGAGCAGCAGCGATTTGCCTGCTTCGCGTTCGCCCTTGAAGTTGATAAACGGATATTTCCGGTTCGAAGGACGAATGTCATCGAGGGAGATTTTATCAAGCAGCTTCTTACGGGAAGTCGCCTGCTTGGATTTCGATTTGTTCGCGCTGAAACGCTGAATGAACGCTTGCAGCTCTTTAATTTTGTCTTCCTTCTTCTTGTTCTCGCCGCGCATCAAGGAAAGCGCCAGCTGGCTGGACTCGTACCAGAAGTCGTAGTTGCCGACATACATCTGGATTTTACCGAAATCGATATCGGCGATATGCGTACATACCGTGTTCAGGAAGTGACGGTCATGACTGACCACGACGACAGTTCCTTCATATTTTGCAAGGAAATCTTCTAACCAGCGGATCGACTCAATGTCCAAGTGGTTGGTAGGCTCATCGAGCAGCAAAATGTTCGGTTCGCCGAACAATGCTTGGGCTAGCAATACACGTACCTTCTCGTTACCGCTCAGCTCCGACATCGACTTGTCATGCAGATCAGGCGTGATGCCAAGGCCGTTCAGCATTTCTGCCGCTTGCGACTCGGCTTCCCAGCCGTTCATGTCGGCGAATTCAGCTTCCAGCTCGCCTGCGCGCATGCCGTCTTCATCGGTAAAATCAGCTTTCGCATACAGCGCATCTTTCTCTTTCATTACATCATAAAGCTTCTTGTGGCCCATCATAACCGTTTCAATAACAGCAAACTCGTCATATTCGAAATGGTTCTGTCTCAGTACAGCAAGACGCTCGCCCGGTGTAATATGAACCTCACCGCTTGATTGCTCTACTTCTCCGGACATAATTTTCAAAAACGTCGATTTACCTGCGCCGTTCGCGCCAATAAGGCCGTAGCAGTTGCCCGGCGTAAACTTAATGCTAACATCTTCAAAAAGCGCCCGCTTCCCAAATCGAAGCGTTATGCCAGTAGTACTAATCATGGTTCGCAATCCCGTCCTTCACATTCATTCTCATTATCTTGCATTATTATAGCACAGTATGCCCGCAAACGAACCTCGAATTGTCAATTCGCTGCATTTTTGCGCGCGAACAGGCCCCGGTGAAGCTGCCGTTTCAAACGGCGGCCTTCGGGACCGTGCTCCTAATGTGCTTTGCGCCAGCAAGGCCGCATAAGGCCTTCTGCGCTGCTATCCCTGCTCCCAGCTTAGTCCCAGTGCAGTTTTACTTCATTGCCGGTACGGGAAGATTCGTAGATCGCATCCAATATCCGGCTGTTCGTATATCCACTTAGTGCCGAAGCAATCGGCTGCTTGCCTTCGTTAATGCAGTCGATGAAATGCCTGCTTAGCAGCACGCGGTCCTCTTCTCCATCAAATGGCGCGATTTCTGATTCCACTACTTTATCATCCTCATGGGTAACGAAGCAGCCGTTCGTGCCCACAAGCGCCGCTCCGCCTTCCGTACCCATCAGATGGATAAATGGCTCCTCGCTTAGCGAAGCCGAATGGGCTGCCCAGCTTACGTCCAGCGACAAGGTGGCGCCATTTTCAAACTTGATCAGCGCTGTCGCCAAATCCTCAACATCATAATAGCCGTCCCAATTCGGCGTACCCCAAGTGCCGATTCCGCGGCGCTTCGGGCCAAACTCGGCATACGTCGAGCCATATACCGATACCGGACGCGGGTTGCCCATCAAATATAGCGACAAATCAAGCATATGCACGCCAATATCGATAAGCGGGCCGCCACCTGCCTGATCCTTGCGGGTAAACCATGAACCCCAGCCTGGAATGCCTTTTTTGCGGAACCAGCCGGTTTTTACATTGTAGATGGAGCCGAGATCGCCATTTTCCACACGCGCTTTAATCGCACGGTTAATGCCGAGCCAGCGCATTTGATGCGCCATCATAAGTACTTTGCCAGCAGCCTGCGACGCTTCATAAATCGTGCGGGCCGCCTCGGAATCGATTGCCATCGGCTTCTCAAGCAGCACATGCTTGCCCTGCTTCAATGCCTCAATGGCTAAAGGCGCGTGAAATTGGTTCGGAACGCCGATAATGACTGCATCGAGCTCCGGATCTTCCAAGAGCGCCTGCGGGCTTTCGTGAATCGTCGCGATGCCAAACTCTGCTGCGCGCTGCTCAGCAAGCGGCAAATATACATCCGTTACTGCCGTTACAATTGCGGCTTCGGCCCCAACCTTCTGAAACGTTTCCATATGCACTTTGCCGATAGCCCCAGCCCCAATAATCCCTATACGAATCGGTTGACTCATTACGTGCTCCTCCTAATAACGATGCGTTGTTATTTATTATTGTCGTTCATTGTCTATTTGCCTGCTTACTAAGTATACGCATGAAACGGGCAGGAAGTCATTTCACAGTTTTGGCTTTCTCTTGTCCGCGTTTGGCATTTATTGTCCTGCAAGCCGCCAAGATTCCCCATGAGGCAGCACGACTATCCGCTCTTCCTCAATACAGCGGCTTTCCCGGCAAGCTTCAAGGCGGTCCAGCGCTTCGCGCGGCGTATCATCGGCCAGCTTGAAGGCACCATAATGCATCGGCACAAAATACTTCGCGTTCACATCCTCGAACGCCTGCAGCGATTCCTCCGGCGTCACATGCTGCGGCCCCATGAACCATTCCGGTTCATAGGCGCCTATCGGCATGAGCGCAACATCGATATGGAATTTGCGCCCAATGTCCTTAAAGCCGGGAAAATATCCGCTATCACCTGCAAAATAGACGGTGGGCGCAATTCCCGTTACAGGACGGGCAGCATGTCCCGGCCCGTGGGAATGGCCCGGGCGGTCTGCTGCTTTGGCTGCTTCCGATGCCGCTTCTGCTGCTGGCTGCTCACGCTCCGCCACACTGCTACTTCCGCCCATGCCGTGCAGATGCACTTGCGCGTGCGAGTGCGCGTGCGAGTGGTCGCTGCTTCCGCTTGGCAGCGTTGCATATGGCTCCATCACCCAGCCGCCCCAATGCGAGCTGTTCGTATCCCACGGATTGCGCCTCGTCCAGTGCTGAGACGGCACGAAGGTGAATTTTACGCCATGAATATGGACCGATTCCCACCAATGCAGCTCCTTAATGCGGCGAAAGCCCTTGAGCTTAAGTTTTCCTGCAAGTCCCGCAGGGACGAGAATTTGCTTCACGCCTCCCAGCTTGCGGAGCGAGTTAATGTTTAAATGGTCATAGTGCGAATGGGAAATGAGCACGACGTCAATCGGGGGCACATCGCTGATGGGAATGCCCGGGGGCGCAAGCCTTTTTTCAAAAGCCATATTCCCTGACCAGACCGGGTCCGTCACAATGTTGAGCCCCGCCATCTGGATTAGAAAAGTCGAATGTCCGACCCATGTGACGGAAGGATGCTTGCGATTGTGGTGCAAATATTGCAAATCCGGCTCTACATTCGGCACGGTATATGAATAATCTTTGATTTTCATCTTGTTTGATCGTTCTGAGCGCCATCTTTGAAACTGTTTAAAGGAGTTATGCTGCTGAACCTGCTGCTGATTCTCAAATCTTCTGGGTTTCATCCTGGCTTCCTCCTACGCGTTACGAAAATAGAGTATAGCTTTAAGATACCAACTAAGAGTGATCGAAGCAACTTTCCTGACACTTCTAATGCACCTTGTATTCGCATCCTCCTGCAAATTCATGTAAACTAAACCCATAACCTTTGAATTGTATGAACGGAGGATGATAAATGTGAAGCTTTTATCCATTGAACCGACGCCCAGCCCGAACTCCATGAAACTGAATATGGATGAATCGCTGCCGCGCGGCGTAAGACAAACTTTTTCGAAAAAAGAAGCAGAAAGCGCACCGGAGCCACTGAAAAGCCTCCTTGCTATAGAAGGGGTGCGCAGCATTTTCCGCACCGCTGATTTTATTGCCCTCGACCGCGTATCGAGTGCGGATTGGGCGTTCATTCTCGCCGAAGCAAGAACGCTGCTGCACGGCGACGACAGCGGAGCTGGCCAAGCAGCCTTGACCGAGAACAGCTACGGCGAGGCGCATGTGCTCGTACAGATGTATCGGGGCATTCCGATGCAGGTACGCGTGAAAAATGGCGAGCGCGAAGCCCGCTCCGCGCTGCCCGAGCAGTTCACGAACGCCGTCAGCGAAGCGGCAGGCTCCTCGATGATTCGCGAGCGCAAGCTGGAGGAGTTCGGCGTCCGCTATGGCGAGCTTGAAGAAATCGCCGCCGATGTCGTCCGCGAGCTGGAAGCCGCCTATACGGCGGAGCGGCTAGTAGAGCTGATCGCTGCCGCCAAGGCGCAAGGCGTAGCAGACGGTGATGCCGCAGCCGCTCCGGCACGGCCGGCTCCGCTAACCGCGGGTGAAATTGCCGAGCGGCTGGAATCGCCGGACTGGCGCATTCGTTATGCCGCGCTTGACCGCCTGACGCCAGAGCCTGCGCTGCTGCCGCTCCTCGCCAAGGCGCTGACCGACGACACGGTGTCGATTAGGCGGCTCGCCGTTGTTTATTTGGGCGACCTTCGCACAGATGAGGCAATGCCTTATTTATTCCAGGCGCTTCGCGACAAATCGGTATCGGTGCGAAGAACGGCTGGAGACACGCTCTCCGATTGGGGCGATCCTGCCGCTACTGCACCGATGATCGAATCGCTCAGCGACACGAACAAGCTTGTGCGCTGGCGGGCCGCCCGTTTCCTGTATGAAGTTGGCGACGAATCGGCTATTCCTGCCCTGCGCATTGCAGCACAGGACAGCGAGTTCGAGATTCAGCTGCAAGCGCAAATTGCCTTGGAGCGCATTGAGCGTGGCGAGGAAGCGGCCGGCTCCGTCTGGCAGCAAATGACGGCCGCCCGCCAGCAGGGCAAATAAAGTTCCAGCT
This sequence comes from Paenibacillus sp. BIHB 4019, assembly GCF_002741035.1. Lineage (NCBI taxonomy): Bacteria > Bacillati > Bacillota > Bacilli > Caryophanales > Paenibacillaceae > Paenibacillus > Paenibacillus sp. BIHB 4019. Next base: position 475,252 of record NZ_CP016808.1, read on the forward strand.
GTAAACGGTTAGCGCTCTTACTATAAGATTACCTTTTCTTTTGCCGCGATAAACAAAAGACCTCCTGGCTCGCCTTCAGTAAGCTGAAGGGAGACAGGAGGTCTTTTTGCTATTTAACTCGCTTTGCTATTGGGAGCATTTTTTCGCTGTAAAGCTTATGCTTTACTGTGCGGCTCGTACATTATTCAATAGGTCAGCTGCAATTTCACCAGCTGCGAGCCATCATGCAAATAGGGCTCATAGCGTGCAGAGTAGCCAATCGGCACTTGCAGCGCAGCTACGGCGCTTTTGAGATCAGCGGAAAACGTATCGCCTTTCATATAGCGAAACTCCAGGCTGGTCGCTCCGCGTTTTACGCCAGCGCGGATTTTTTCGGTCAGCGCCGCGCGGTCGGCGACGATGTTTTCCGGCTTCAGCCACTGGAAGCCAAGCTGCTGCCCAAGCTTTTTGTAAGAAGCTGCGGCGGAGCCGCCTTTCTTCTCAAGCTTGTCTAGCTCTGCGGAATACGAAGTAGTCGCGGCTGGATAGCTCTTTTTCCATTGATGGTCATGGCGCATTTCCTTGTCTGTTTTCAAATAATAGCTGTATTGGATCGTATCGGCCGGCGCTGCGGGATCAGTCGCCACCGGATCATCCCATGTCACATCAAGATGGTACCAATGCCCATCCAGCTTCACCATATTCCACGCATGATCGCCCGTATCGACTGTACCTTCGGCAATTTTCGTCGTAATGCCCGCTTCACTCAGCATTTTGTAGGCAAGCAGCGCATAGCCCTGGCATACCGCGCTTCCAGTCGTGATCGCTTCATAAGCGGTATAATGGCTCAGCGACTGGTCATATCTCAGCTTGCCCGCAATCCAGTCATGAATAGCCTTCACCTTCAAATGGTCATTCATGCCTGAGGTTATAAGCTTCTTAAGCTGCTGCGCGACTACGCGGTCAACCTCGGCCGTCTGCTCCTTCGATTCCCGGTAGCTCGCCTCCATCTTGATCGTTGAACGAGTACCGAGACTGCGCGTCGTATACACATAAGACTCCAAAATATACGCCGTATAATCATCCTTCGCCATCGCGCGGTCAATAATAGATTTAAGCTCCGCCGACAGCTTGCTGCTATCCCCGTTATATTGAAGCGTAAAATGCTCTTCTCTATTTTTAAAATGTGCGGCCAATTCCTGCTCCAATTGACTGATCGTTCCGCTGCCTTGGCCCTGCTGCTCCGATGCTGCAAATACAGGCAGCCACTCCTGCTTCATTGTAAAATAAAGCGTGCCTAACACCGCCACCGCGATAACTGCCGGTTTCCAAATGGAAAAACGCATTATGCTCACCCACCTTTTTTGTAACCGATTTCCTTCTTGTAATATAACTGTAATATATCGCTCAGGTTATATTCATCTTATCCAATTATACTAGCTTTATGACCCCCCTTTATTATATATTCTCTCTTGCAGCCTGCGGCCTTGTTGCCGCAGGCCCTTTTATTTATTCATTACCCCCATTAGATGATAGAAAACTTATATTATACAATTGCTAGTTTGGGGTATTGAGGATGAGCCTGAATTACAGCTTGCTTGCCGCATCAACGAACTGCCGCGCCCGCTCCGTAACAAGTTCAAGCTTGCCTTCGCGTACCCATTCAAGGTTAACGAGCTTGCTGCCCAGACCGACGGCATTTGCCCCAGCGCCGAAATATTCGCCGAGGTTATGCAAATCCGCTCCGCCTGTCGCCATAATCGGAATATGGTCTAACGGGCCGCGAATTTCAGCCAAATATTTCGTGCCCAGCGTTCCCATTGGGAACAGCTTGACCGCTTCCGCTCCAGCCCTCCAAGCTTTGACGATTTCGGTAGGTGTCATGACGCCAGGCCACACAGATACGCCATGCTCCGCGCCGTAAGCAATAACCTCCTCGTCGAGATTCGGCGAAATAATAAACTGTGCCCCTGCCGCTACTGCCTCCTGCGCCATCTTAAGGTCCAGCACTGTACCTGCGCCGACAATAGCTTGTCCGTCAAACTTGGTGCGCCAGCGATGGATCATCGTTGTAGCGCCTTGCGTATTCAGCGTAATTTCCATTAGGCGGATTCCGCCGTCTATTAGTGCTTGTCCTGCCGCATCCGCATGGCGATCCTCAATTCCTCTAAGAATCGCAACGATTTTGTGCTCAAGCAGCTGCTTCAACGTTTCGCTCATTCCAAAGCTCTCCCTTCGGCTTTACAAATCCTGATTCCAATAATCTCTTAAAATTTTCAAAAATAAATTCGGGAAGGCCAGCTCATCCATATGCTCCGGCCCAATCCACCGATACGGCTCGCGAAGCGCTCCCTGCTGCTCTGTCTGCTCTATCAGAGCTGTCTGCCCTGCCTGTTCTGCCTGTTCTGCCAGCTTTCCAGCAGCTGTATAGACAGCCGCAGCTTCAGCAGCCATTTGCGCCAGTTGCGCCGTAGGCCTTGCATTCATCGCACCTAGATCCGCCTTATAAACTCTCATTTTCCAGTGGATGTGGCTGAAAATATGATCGGCGTCCATCAGCTGCCGCTGAGGACGAATGAGCAAGCCCGTATCGCCTGCGACGGCCTCGGTCAGCAGACCGCCAAGCGGAGCTTGCTCCGTCAGCTGCTCTTCTCCGAAACGAAGCAGCGGTTCCAGTTCCTTCGGCACGAGCAAATGCGGCAGCTCCCACATTTGCGCAAGCAGTCCAGTTGCCGGACGCTGCCGGACAAGCACCTTGCCTTCATGCTCGCCTGAGCCTTCGACTATGACGCCAATGCGCGCCTCCGCCCGCGGCGGCTTCGCCTTCGATTTAATAGGAAGCTCCGTCTCGCGGCCTTCGATTCTTGCCTCGCAATGCTCCATAACCGGGCATGGCAAGCAGCTAGGCGACTTTGGCGTACAGACGAGCGCTCCCAGCTCCATTAGAGCTTGATTGAAATCGCCTGCTGCCCCTTCAGGAATGAGCTCGGCGGCGAGCTTTTCGATTTTCACCCGCGTGGCTGGCTTTGCAATATCGTCCTCCAGCGCAAAATAACGGGAGAGCACACGCATGACGTTGCCATCTACAGCTGGCTCAGGCCGATTAAAGGCGATGCTCATAATCGCCCCGCTCGTATAAGGCCCAACGCCTTTCAAGGCGGCGACGGCTGTTTTATCATCCGGCACCTGCCCTTGATGCAGCTCCATCACTTGACGCGCTCCTGCTTGCAAATTCCGCGCCCGCGAGTAATAACCAAGCCCCTCCCAGCACTTAAGCACCTCAGGCTCGGGCGCTTCGGCAAGCGCCTGAACCGAGGGGAATTTGTCCATAAATCGTTCATAATAAGGAATAACGGTATCGACTCTCGTTTGTTGAAGCATAATTTCCGATACCCATATCCGGTAAGGATCGCGGCTTTTACGCCATGGCAAATCGCGATTGCCTCTCCGGTACCAATGTAGCAGTTCTCTGCTGAAATGTTGTTTTGCTTCCGCTGTCATGTATTTCTGTACTCCTCTCGATCTGTTTGCCCTGCCTCCTGCCAAGCGCTGCTGCAAATAATTCGGCGGTATTCCGAAGGCGTAATCCCCGTCTGCTGCTTGAACAGCCGGGACAAATAATGATTGAGCATGCCGACCTCCGCCGCAATTGCGGCAATCGGCAAATTCGTCGTGCGCAGCAGCTTCTTGGCTGTCGCTATTCTCCGCTGCGTGATGTATTGAACGAGCGAGCAGCCGACTTTATTTTTAAACGCAGCATGAAATCCTTCAGCCGACAGGTCTGCCAGCTTGGCCAGCACACCAATCGGAATTTGATGTTTCAAATTTTCTTCAATAAAATTAAGCACTTCATCATAGACGAGCACTTCATTCCAGTGCTCATGCTCGGATAGCTGCAGCAAAGTCGTGTTTTGCGTCCGGCTGTCTTCCATGAACAGCGCAATCAGCTCGAAAAGCACAGCCTTCGTCCGCAATTCGCCCGTGAGATCGCTCTCTTCCTGCGCCGCAAGCATCTTCGTAAACAGCTGCTTCACGACCTGTGCGTCCCTTACTTCAACCTCTAGCGGCAAATGAGCCAAATGGATATAGGATTCGGCAGCCATCTCCGCGCGGAAATGGCACCAATAATGGATAAAATGATTTTCGCCCAGCGAGCCATACCTTCGTGCCCAGCCTGGACGCAGCAAATACAGCCGCCCGGCGCTGACCTGATATTTGGTCTCGTTCATTTCCAGCCAACCTTCACCATTATCGACGTAGCATAAGCAGAAATAGTCAGGCTCGGCCCGCCTCATTATCCAGCCTGCCGGGCTTTTCGAATAGGATGCCACCATCACATCAGCCTTTAACTGCTTAAACTGTTGGTTGAGCATATGTTCGCCAGTTATTTCCATATGTCTCCTATGCCTACCGATCTCTTGTCGTATTTTCTTGTTAGTCTTTTCTATTATAGCGCCCTCCTTGGCAAAATCCTATGGAAGTTGCAGCAAGCAATCCGCTATACTGAGTCTATGATTTCCTAAAATGGATAACTTGGGAGGAACCCTTATGTTACGCATTTCTCTATCAGTCTGGGGCAACATGCTGCTGCTTGCAGTCCTGACTACCGTTTTGCTTGCTGCCTGCGGAGGCACTTCACAGCCAGGAACGAAAGCAACGCCGCATATGGATGCGCCTGATGGCACCGCCTCTGTCTATAAATCCAATTGCATCAGCTGCCACGGCACAGACCTGCAGGGCCGCATGGGTACTGAGACCAATCTGCAGAAGGTTGGAGCCCGGATGAGCGAGGCAGACATTGTGAAGCAGCTCCAAAATGGCAAAGGCTCCATGCCGCCCTTCAAGGATCGTCTCACAAGCGAGGAAATCGCTGGACTAGCCGCTTGGCTTGCTGGCAAAAAATAGACGAGCAGGCTTGTCCGCCGCCATCGGAATAGGCGGCGAGCAAGCCTGCTGCCAACACATGCTGTATAATATAACGTGCCGAATGATAGCGGCAGCTAAGATGCTTGAATTCAGTCTCCTTAATCTTTATCGGCAGCAAGCCCCCTGATAATGACAAAGTTGACATCAACATTAAAATTCGTATCATAATTTTGTATAACCAACTATTTTGCTACAATAAGCAGCTCGTTAGGCAAGCTGTTCGACAATGGCTACGGCAGATGCCAGCTCCCGATCATGCGTAATCGTAATATGAATGCGTATTGCGGCAGCAGATAAACCCAGCCTGTGCCATGCCCCTTCGGACAATACACATTCCGGCTTCCCTGATTCCGAACGTAAAATATTAATATCGCCAAAGCCAATAATGCCGCCAATGCCACAGCCAAACGCTTTGACTACCGCCTCCTTCGCCGCAAAACGGCCCGACGCAAATTGAACTTTTCGCTTCCCTTCATAACCCTCTCCGAGTTTAAGCTCCGGCTCTGTCAAAATTCGCTGCAAAAATCTCCTCGCCGAGCTGCCGGCAAGTATCGCCTGCATTCTGTTCATATCCGTTATATCATGGCCAATTCCTACTATCATTGCTTCGCCTGCCTTCAATGATTACTCGATCTGCGCCCTGCCCGGCTGCTATGTCCTATCCCTATCTCGCCTGCAAGAGCTACCAAGGCCGCTGTGAGCCATCTGGATTCAAAAGCATAAGCTCCGGTCTCGCCCCCGACTTCACTTCGACAAGCTGGCGTTCCATCATTTCAATAAGCGCAATCGCCGAACGATCCGGTGTAAAATCCCCATCTGCATCAAGCTTGCCCTGCATATAGGTTTGAACCCGGCCTGGATGAAGCACGAGTACATGGCCTCCGCCCTCTTTAATACGGTTGTAAACGAGTTTGGATTGCATATTTAATGCTGCCTTCGACATACAGTAGCCAAACCAGCTCGTACGCGTGCTGTCTTCAATGCTGCCCGCTTCAGAGGAAATATTAACGATAAGCTTGCTGCCGCTTGCCAGGACCAACTGGGCAAAAGCGTTGGATACCCGAAGCGCCCCTAGCGTATTGACATTAAATACATTCAGCATTTCGTCAAAATCGAGCTCATCCACCACGCTGGCCTCAATATCGCCAAGTATGGCCGCATTGTTGATGACGATATCCAGTTTATCGGTATGTAAAGCTACAAGGCGCGATGCTTCCATGACGGAAGCATCCTCCGCAACGTTTAATTCAATTATATGAAGCTGCTCGCCGTACTGCTGTTTTAGCTCAGACAAGCCTTGCCAATCCGAGGCATAACGCCCGGCAAATACGGTAAATCCCTTCAACAGCAGCTGCCTGACAAAGCCAAGGCCCAGACCGCGATCCGCTCCGGTCACTAACGCATATTCCATGCCCTATTCCCCCTATGACGTATTTGCTCCATAATAACAGAAGCTTGCCCGCTTTTGCAGCGGACAAGCTTCTAAAAATACGTTTATAACTATATGCCAGGAATAGGCGAGCGCTTGTGCTCGGTTTTCAGGTATTGCTTCTCCAGCTTTTCCTTCGCCTCTGCGCCAATTTCCTTGCCTTCCAAATAATCGCTGTTGTCATTGTAGGTAATGCCAAGCTCATCCTCATCGGTCTGCCCATCCCATAACCCAGCGGATGGCGCTTTATCCAAAATGCTCTTCGGCACGCCAAGATGCGAAGCAAGCTGGCGTACCTGGCGTTTGTTCAGCGAGCTGAGCGGCGTAATATCAACCGCTCCGTCGCCCCATTTTGTATAAAAGCCTGTGATCGCTTCAGATGCATGATCCGTACCAACAACGAGCAAATTGAGGTCAAAGGCGAGCGCGTATTGGACAACCATGCGCGTTCTCGCCTTCACATTGCCTTTGCCGCCGCGGCTAATATGACGATGGATGCCGATGCCTTTCAAACCATGCTCCGTTTCAATGGCGATTTCGTCTACCGCTTCGCCAATGTTCGTCTCCACAGTCTTCGTAATACCAAATGCCTCCGATACCGCGTAGCTGTCGGAAATATCCGACTGCTCGCTGTACGGCTGGTACACGCCAAGCGTCATATAGTCACGACCGGTTTCAGCCGTCAGCTCATCGGTCGCTTTTTTGCAAAGGCCCGCTGCTACTGCGCTGTCAATGCCGCCACTAATAGCGATCAACAGGCCAGTCGTATGGGAGTCCAATACATATTTTTTGAGAAAATCAACGCGGGTGCGGATTTCCTGATCTACATCAATGACCGGCTTAACGCCAAGCCTTTTAATAATATCTGCTTGTAAGCTCATAGTTCCTCCTGCCCTTAGCGGCAGAACCGATCGAACGCATCAGCCAGATCGGCTGCAATATCCGACGCGGAACGGTTCTCGATTTGGTGGCGCTCAATGAAATGAACAAGCTCTCCGTCCTTCATTAGCGCGATGGATGGGGAAGAAGGCGGGTACGGTGCGAAAAACTCGCGCGCTTTAGCCGTTGCTTCTTTATCCTGTCCAGCAAATACAGTAAACAAATGGTCTGGTGTAATATCATGCTGCAGCGCTTCCGCTACGCCCGGGCGGCACTGGCCAGCTGCACAGCCGCATACGGAGTTTACGACTACAAGCGCCGTTCCTTTTGCATCGGGAAGATTTTGTTCCACATCCTCCGGTGTGCGAAGCTCTTGAATGCCAAGACGCGTCAAATCATCACGCATCGGTTGAACCATATCCAACATGTATCTCTCAAATGACATGGACACTGAAATACACTCCTTTTTGATAACCTAAATTTAGTTACTATTATAACGCCGGGCAGGAAAATAAAGCAACAGCCGTCCATGTCGCAACTGCTGCTCTATGATTCCGCACTCCTCCTGCCCACAGGCTGCGGGTGACCGCAGGCTGCAAGCAAGCAGGCTGCGCTCAAAGCTCGCCTCATTAAATAGACGGACGATTCGGGCCGTCCAGCTTCTTGTCGAAACCAGCTTCTGCTTCGGACGTCCCTTTGCGTTTCTTGGCATTTTCAGCATTTTGCTGCTCCTGCTGCAGGGATTGTTCAGACTTCGCTTGATTGCGCTCCATATGTTCTCCTCCTTCATCCGTCTTTTGATGACTGACAGGCAAAGGTAGTATGTGCAGGTTTAGTTTCCATTATGTTATTTGAGCATTAGAGTGCTGGCAAAACATCCGTTTCTCCCAGCATAAAGGTTAAAATAAAAGTCGTTCCTTCGCCTTCCTCGGACTCCACCTCCAGCTTGCCATTATGCCTTTCGGCAATGCTGAGGCAAAGCGGCAGCCCTAGTCCGGTTCCCTTGGACTTCGTCGTAAAAAACGGCTTAAACAACTGGCTCATCTGCTCAGCAGGAATACCCACGCCATTATCGCGAATGCGCAGCACCACTTTATTTTCCAGAGGGAGGTAGCAAGTAAATATATGCAAAATGCCTTTCTCCCCCATCGCCTCCATGCCGTTGCGCACAAGATTAATCAGCAGCTGCTTAATTTCCTTGTCAGACATAAGGAAGGAGGGCAAATCATCGGCAAGCTCCGTTTGCACAACCTGTCCTCTAAGATTGGCGTCCGCTTGAAGCAGTGGCAATATTTCTTGAATGATCGTTTGCAAAGAATGCTTTTCCATCGGGACGGAACGATTTTGCGCCAATGACAAAAAGTCGCTTATTATCGTATTCGCCCGGTCCAGCTCCTCCATAACGATCTGGTAATATTGCTGTTCATTCAACCGGCTGCGCTCCCGCATCAGCTGCATAAAGCCACGTATTACCGCCATCGGATTGCGAATCTCATGCGTAATGCTGGCAGCCATTTGCCCAATTAAACTAAGTCGTTCCATTCGTCCCAGCTCATCGCGCAGCAGCGTGAGCTCTGTTACATCTTGGACAATAAGGGCGGCTCCCGCAATCGATTGGTCCTCCTGCCTGCGGATGGCGAATGCCGTCTTAAGCAGCGTTTTTCCGTCTTCCGTGTGCGGCCCTGTGCTGCTCTTGGCACCAGCGAGCGCATCCTCAAGCAGCTTGATATAGGCACCATCCTCTTTAGCAGCAAAAAAGGCATCCAGATGTACGTTTCCGGTAAACAAATCTTCGCTTGCCTCAAACTGCAGCTGGAAAAGCTCCTTGCCCTTCGCATTCAAATGCGTGATGATGCCATGCTCATCTGTGAACAAAATCGCCAGCAGCATTTCATCTATGAACTGCTGCTGTTTTTCTACTTCTAGCCGATAGCTGGACGAAACATTTTTGAGCTCCAGCTGCAGCCGCGAATTTTCAACAAATTTCTCCACAATAAAAATAGACAACCAAATGGCAACGATCGAGCCAATTATAAGTGAAATAAATACGGCCACAAGTTCAGTCGACCAGTAAAAGCCCTCATGCATCATAAACAAGACAAACATTAATGATATGTAGACGGAGATCGGCGTTATCGATTTAACCCCTATGAGCCGCTTTCGATGCAAGGGCTTTTTGCTGAATCGCTTGGCTGAGAGCAATATAATAGGTACATGAACAAGCATGAAAAAGACAAAAACCATTTTCTCCGCATCAGTGTCAAGCGCGGGTACTCTAAGGAAAATATAAAGCAGATCAAGAACGAGGGCTCCATACACCCCTCCGTATAAAGAACCCAAAATAAACGGAACGAAGCGGAAATTCAGCTCATATCCATTAAAATCCGTCGAAACCGACATGCACGCAACCATTGCGATAGCGCTTGCAGCCGTTATAAACATTCGAATATGGTTTTCCTTGCGCTGCTTATAATGCCAGAGCTGAAAGGAAAATACAGGAATAAGTGAAATAACGAATTGTAACAGCAATTCTTTCAACACGAACGACAGGTCTCCCCCCCTAATCGCTTACTAGATTAAATTGCGTGATCCTTATATTCATCTGTATGCATATCCAGCCAGTTCGTCACCACTTCAATAAAACGTTGAGCTTCAAGATCATTATGCAGTTCATGATAGCCGTCAGGCCAAGAAACAAAGGTACATGCCTCGCCAAGCCGCTGTGCCACCTGCTCGCTCGCATTATGAGAGGTGATTTTGTCTGCTGCGCCATGAATGAGCAGCAGCGGCACATGCAGCTGTCCGCAATTGGCTATCGCCCATTCGCCTGAATCATGGAGGCTCAGGAAGGTTTTAACCGTAATTCGGGTATGGCACAGCGGATCTCCTTCAATATGGACGGCCTCCTCATAGCCTCGCCGATACAGCTTCCCGCTTCCCAATCCCGTTGATTGCGGCAGCCCTGGCCAAAAGGCAGCCAGCCGCTTCCCCAGCCAAAGCTGGGCACGGGGTGGTGTAAAGGCCAGTCTTAGCCATGGGCTGGAAAGCACGAGCGCCTTCACTGCGGGCTGGAGCCGCAGCGCGCAATTCATCGCGATATTTCCTCCCATGCTGTGCCCATAAAGAAAGATTGGCAGCTCTGGATAGCGCTGCGCTGCCTGCTCCACCAGCATGGCGGCATGGGCTGCCGCATCATCTACAGAAGGCAGATGCCCTCTGGGGCCGGATGAACGGCCGTGGCCTTGCTGATCGAGAGCGATTACAACATATCGAGCCGCAACGAGCTTCGCCGCGTAGGCGCTATATCGTTCACCATGCTCGCCCATTCCATGTATTAGACATAAAACGCCTTTTGGACGCTCCTTATCAGGCTTCCACTCCCTTACGTATAGTTCGGTATCCCCACAACCTTGAAACGTCCATTCCATACGAATCATCCAAGGCACCTCCAGCTGATGAATTATGTTCTATTATAACTCAATATTTTGTCGAAAGAATGGTACAATGAACAAGATTGTAGAAAGAAAGGCTGAGTGAATCATGTACGATATTATAATTGTTGGCGGAGGCCCTTCCGGCCTAATGGCAGCAGTAGCTGCAAGCGCGCACGGAGCCTCTGTTCTTCTTGTTGATAAAGGGGACAAGCTGGGGCGCAAGCTCGGCATTTCCGGAGGCGGACGCTGTAATGTAACGAACGCAAAAGAGATGGATCAGCTCATCCAACATATACCCGGAAACGGGAAGTTTTTATTTAGTGCGCTAAATGCGTTCGGCAATCGCGATATTATCGCCTTTTTCGAAGGGATGGGCATTGCCTTGAAGGAGGAGGACCGCGGCCGGATGTTCCCGGTATCGGACAAAGCCAAAACGGTCGTCGATGCGCTCATTCGCAAAGTCCGCGAGCAAGGTGTCGACATTCGAACGAATACGCCGGTACGCGAAGTTCTTTACAAGGATGGTGCGGTAAAAGGGCTGCTGCTGCAAAATGGTGAAAAGCTCGCAGCGAAAGCCGTCATCATCGCTACGGGAGGCAAATCCGTCCCCCATACCGGTTCAACTGGAGACGGCTACCCTTGGGCGGTCAGCGGCGGGCACACGATTACTGAGCTGTATCCGACAGAAGTGCCTCTCACATCATCCGAGCCCTGGATACGCAGCAAAACACTGCAAGGCATTTCCCTGCGCGAGGTAGAGCTTACGGTATGGAATGCGAAAGGCAAAAAATTGATTACCCATGAAGGCGATATGATCTTCACCCACTTCGGCATATCCGGCCCAACCGCCCTTAGATGCAGCCAGTTCGTCGTCAAAGCGCTCAAACAGGCGGCTAGCAAAGAGCAGCGCGCTTCTGGCACTGCTGAAGGTTCCAGCACAGCAAATGGCAGTATAGGTGACGCAGGCCCTTTAGAATCGATAGAGCATTCAGGAAGCGGAGCAAGGGAGGGTGCTACTGTGCTCCTCACCATCGACTTGCTGCCGGGACGCTCCGAAGCCGAGGTTTATCAGGAAATGATGCAAATGGCGAAGCTGGAGTCGAAAAAAGCGATTAAAAATGTGCTTCGCGGCTATTTGCAGGAGCGGCTGCTGGATTTTCTGCTTCAGCAAAATGGCATCAGCGGCGATATTACGTATGACAATCTTCCCAAGGGGCCGTTTCTTGCGCTCGCTAAGCAAATCAAAGCTTTCCCCGTAAAAGTAAATGGCACGCTGTCCATTGAGGAAGCTTTCGTCACCGGCGGCGGGGTCCATCTGAAGGAAATCGATCCGAAGACGATGGGCTCCAAGCAAAGCGCTGGCCTTTATTTTTGCGGCGAAGTTCTCGATATTCATGGCTACACAGGTGGTTATAACATTACTGCGGCCTTCTCAACAGGCTATAACGCAGGAAAAAGCGCGGCACTGGCTGTCTCAGACAGCTAAAAGACTGCGACGAAATAAAGTACCGCTAATTTGTTGACAAAACTCCCACAACCGTGGCGGTTTTGTCAACAAACCGGGTACTAATTTCCTCGCAGCTCCTAAGCCGCGCTTTTTCTTTTGCCGAAAATGCTGGCTACAGCTCCTCGTTCCAATCCTCATTTACAATATGCGCGGGGATGGTGATGCCATCAAGCGAATAAGTGGTATCTGTGTAAGCGTTCGCATCAATGGCAGCTTCCTGAATAAGCCGCCCGCCATGCACCTGCATAATTTCCAGAGCAGAGATGAGATCATTGCCCTCCATATGAATATGCAGCCTGCCTCCTTCATGCAGAACCGGATCATAGCCAAGCTGCTCCAGCGTATCAAAGGCCATTCCAGCGCTCGTAATATCTGCGAAATCAAACAATAATGCCGAATTCATCGGTTATTTCTCCTTTCGGGCGTTGACTCTATTTGTAGTCTGCCCCAATTTGTTAACGAAGTATGACTAAAGGGTGTTGTCATTTCGAGTTTTTTTCTGCATAATTTAAAATACGAGATATGTCACTTTTAATAACTCTTAATGTAATCAAACATAACCTTGAGATATACCACTGATTGAAGGAGGCATTATTAGCATGCATACGATCTTTTACCAGCTAGCCGACCCGATGATGATTGTGGAATATGATTTTAACCGCTGGTATATTCGCGATATTAACAAAGCCTTCACCGGGCTGTCCGGCTATCGAAAGCATGAGCTTCTAGAGGTCAACCCGGAGGATTTTGTAAAGGATTCGCAGCCCTTCGGGCAGCTGATGGCAAAGCTTATTGAAGATGATCAACTGACGTTCGATTGCGAGCTGACGACGCGCTCTACGATGACGGCAACCGTTCGGCTGAGCTGCCGCAAATTTCAAATGGAAGAGCAAACGTATTACATGCTCGTCTGCAAGGATGTTTCTGCCGAGCGCTGGGGCGATGAATTCGCTGTCGATCATAAAATTATGATGGCCATCGGCATCTCTGAACAATTCCGCATTTTTTCGCTGAAGCGTTATTTCGCTCCGCTTGCCCAGGGCTCAGCTAGTTTCTTGAATCGCAGCATCTTTGATTTGGTTGCCGAGGAGCACCGCGCGCCGCTGCGCCGCATCATGGAACGGGCCAGAAGCATCGGCAAAATCGAGCATTTGGAGCTGCATATGCAGATTGGAGAAGACAAAAACACGGCTAAAGCATTGATTAAGCCGTTTTATTCGGGCAACAGGGCGTTTAACAGCTACTTGATCATGCTCACCGAGCTTAACCAGCAAGCGCCGGAGGAGGACCCTTCCTACAAGCTGAGAATGCTGATGCTGAACAAAAATATTTCCGCTACATCGCTTGCCCGCTCGACGCTCATTTCCTTGACGACCATTTCTAAAATCCGCAATGGCAAAATAAAAAAGCCCCAGCGGCTCACAGCCGAGCTGATCGCCGGCGAGCTGGGGGTAAAGCCGGAAGCAATTTGGAGCAGCTTCAAGCAGTGATTGGGCAGGTGAGCAGATACAGGCTAAATATTCCGTGATTATAAAGTATTTTCTTAGTGCTTAGGCTAAGATAAGTCCCCTGTTTAAGCACTACATGCTACCCGCGTACGTTCTTTAATTAGTAATTGGAAATGGATATAATGAGGAGGACGTAGCCCAAGCGAAGGTGCGGGAGCGTCCTTTTTATTGAACTAACGGGAAGGATAGAGGAACAGGCGGTAAGGTTGTTCTCGAACAGAAGAACAAATTAATGATACGATGTTGTAAATGGAACAGGCTAGTCGAGCCTATTTTCTATTTTCGTGAGGGAGTCGATAAATGGGTATGGGAAGTACGAATCAATGGGATGCGGAATGGGAAGTATCCGAAGAATTAGCTCATAAATTAATAAGCAGTCAGTTTCCACAGTTAGCTTCACAAAGCGTACAAAAACTAGGATACGGCTGGGATAATACTGTTTTTCTTGTTGGGGCCGAATATGTATTTCGCTTTCCAAGAAGAGAAGTTGCAATTAATAGTATAAGGATGGAAGGAAAGGTACTACCTAAGCTTAAAGATTATTGTTCCATTGCATATTCGATACCACTATTTTTTGGGGAAGGGGATTATAATTATCCTGCGCCTTTCCTAGGTTACCCCTATTTATCAGGAAAGTTTCCAATCGGATTAACTGACAAGCAACGTGCGTTATCAGCAACAACGCTCGCGCAATTTTTAAAAAGCTTACATGCATTCCCTGTGCAAATTGCCCAAGAAAATGGAGTTCAACATGACCACAGAAATTTGATTGATATTGCAATGCGTAAAGAAAAGTTGCATAGATTCATTTCCAACCTTGCCCTTCATTTTAGTGAAGAAGAGTATCGTGAATTATCGAACTATTTGGAACAGCTTGGGACTGAAAAAGTGAACCCCAAAAACGTATTCCTCCATGGAGACCTTCATTTTAAAAATATGCTGGTAGACGAGAATGGAATAGTTTCAGGGATTATCGACTGGGGCGATATCAATATCGGACATCCTGCTTGCGACTTGAATGTCGCGTATAGCTTTTTGCCTCCGGATGCACGTTCAGACTTTTTCAAAGAATATGGGGATGTCGATGAAGAAACGAAGATATTAGCTCGATTAATAGCCATATACATTCCCATTTTGATCATGATGCAGGCAATTGATTATAAAGATGAAAAGTTGGTTGCTGAAGCAAAAGCGATCATAAAACGTGCTCTCGCTGATTAAGAAATGTCATTCCGCTAACGGATACGTTAGTACAATATATTGGCTTTTATTACTTTTGAGCAACATGCTAAAATATATTAGTACCAGTTAACCTCTGAGTCTAATGTGGAGCTTAGAAAGACTTTTATAAAGTATTATGATCCGTTCAAGCACGCGAGCAAAATGGGAGTAATCCTTGATGGCGATAAAGTAAGATTAAAGATCCCAGCTAATTTAGAAGATTACGAACGCCAAGCGGATGAGTTAGCTGATGACGATGTCTTATAAACGACGTATCGTACACTGCCTTAGTATAGAACATAAATAGCCCATTGCCTTGTAAATTGGAAACTAAGGAACTTCCAGTTTACGGTGATGGGCCCACTGAATTTTTATAAGCACTACACTACATTAGACCTGCCTATTAAAATAAGCAGCGGCGACCTAGACTTGAGAAATAAAGTCTTAGACAGCCGCTGCTGCCATTAAACCAACGTGTCCCGTTAGTTCAATCATATTAACTCTGAGATAAACATTGGTGTAGCTCCATCCTCTGTATTAAAGCCAAATTCATTATAGAAATCCACTGCATGAGGATACGAAATTAATACTTTTGTTTTACACCCTTTATATCTATCAAGCATTATATTCATCATTTCCTTACCTATACCTCTACTCTGATAACTCGGATTAATAAGCATATAATGAAAATATACCGTTAGAACACCATCTGACAAAGCATTTATTAAACCGACAAGCTTTCCTCCTTCCCAAGCGGTAACAATTGAATGCGACCCTCCGATTGCTTGTAAAAGCTCGTTTGGATACTTGCCAGATTCCCATTCTACCGAAAGAAATAACTCTTGGAGTGCATCCTTAGTGATATCCTCTTTGCTTGAAGTGTAATAAATACTCACCCCTATACCTTCCTTTCCTAAAACTAACTACGGCACAACATCTGTTGTAAACTCCCATATTTCAATGGTTTTGCAATCCTTACGAAGCCATAAAATAATACCGACAAAGCAATTTTGGATTTCTCAAATTGAATAATTACTTTATTTACTTCATTATATTATTAAAAATATGTATAGAAAATGGATTAACTGAAGTGGAATTTGTATTTATTCACATTTCTCATATTCATTCCACAAAAAAAGCCGCTTCTCCTGAAACACAGAAGAAACGGCAGCCATATGTGTTCTTGCGGGTAACCTCGTTAACCGCGGTAAGCGGCTAACGCTTCGTTCAAACTGCGCGTTTGGACATAAACCTGCTGATAAATGCGGAACAACCCTTTATAAGCTTCAACCGCTTCAGGCTGCGGCAAATATTGCTCGGCATGCTTTACGAACTTCGCTGCACAAGCCTCCAGGCTTTCAAACCAGCCGCTGCCATAAGCAGCAAGCATAGCTGCGCCGAGGCCAGGCCCCTGCTCGTTTTCGAGCGCTACTACCTTCGCGTCAAAAATGTCCGCCTGCATTTGCAGCCAAACCGGGTTTTGCGCTCCTCCGCCAATCGATACAATCGTATCGACCGTCTTGCCAGCCGCACGGAACATATCGACCGATTCATGCAGCGAGAACGTAATGCCCTCCATCACGGCACGGGCAAAATGAACCCGCTCATGCGAGCCATCCACGCCGATAAAGCTGGCGCGAATAAGCGAATCCGGATGCGGCGTACGCTCGCCAACAAGATAAGGCGTAAACAATAGACCGCCTGCTCCCGGCTGCACTTCTCCGATACCTGCAAGCAGCTCATCAAAGGATTCGCTTGGCGCAAACGTATTCTTAAACCAGCTCAGGCTGTAGCCTGCCGCCAGCGTCACGCCCATTGCGTAGAAGGAATCTTCCTTCCCGTGATTGAAAAAATGCACCTTGCCGGCAAAATCCTTATTTTTGTCATTTTCATAGGACAAAATAACGCCGGACGTGCCGATGCTGCATAGCGTCAAGCCTTCGCTCAAAATGCCAGCGCCGATGGCGCCGCAAGCATTGTCAGCTCCGCCAGCGAACACCTTTACCGTTGCTGGCAGTCCTGTGCGCTGTGCCAATTCAGCAAGCAGCGTACCCGTCTGGCCATGCGACTCGGCGAGCGGCGGACAGAAGCTTGCCGGCAGCTCAAATGCGGCCAGCACCTCTTCACTCCAGCGCTTCGCTGCTACATCCAGCAGCAACGTGCCCGCTGCATCGGAATAATCCATGTGTTGCTCGCCTGTCAGGCGATAGCGCACATAATCTTTAGGCAGCAGGAACAGCTCTGCCTGTTCGAAAGCAGCAGGCTCATGCTCGCGCACCCAAAGAATTTTCGGCAATGTAAAGCCTTCCAGTGCTGGGTTGCGCGTAATGCCGAGCAGCTTGTCGCCAAGCGTACGCTCGATTTCACGGCATTGCGCCGTTGTACGAGTATCATTCCAGAGAATGGCATTGCGCACGGGATTGCCAGCACCGTTCAGCAGCACAAGCCCGTGCATTTGACCGGAGAAGCTGATGCCCTCAATTTGCGCGCTTGCTTCTGGCCCAATGGCAGCAGCCAGCTCGCCAAGCGCTTCAAGCGTTGCATCGACCCAATCATCAGGCGTCTGCTCGCTCCAGCCCGTATGCTCATGATAAAGCGGATAGCTGCGGGAAGCTTCGCCCGCAACCGTGCCTTCTTTATTAATGAGGAGCGCCTTGACGGCGCTCGTACCTAAATCTATTCCAATGACATAGCTCATAGCCGAAGTCCTCCCGACTTAAACGCTGAAAATAACTTCGCTCAGTTGCAGTCTAATGCGCTCTTGACGACCGGACTCCAGACGGATCGGGTTGTTTTGCAGCGCGTATTGCTCAAGCGAAGCCAAAGTCGCTTTGCCGGAAACGATGTCAGCGCCGATGCCTTCTTTGAACGTACGGTAACGGTTGTCTACGATGCCATCCAGAATTTTTTCTTCCGTCAGCTTCGCAGCTGCTTTCAGGCCCCATGCAAACGTGTCCATACCCGCAATGTGGCCTAGGAACAGATCGTCCGCTTCGAAAGATGCACGACGAACTTTCGCATCAAAGTTAACGCCGCCACGGCCGATGCCGCCAGCTTTCAGCACTTCAAACATGGTCAGTGTAGTGGAATAAAGATCTGTCGGGAATTCATCAGTATCCCAACCCAGCAGCAAATCGCCTTGGTTCGCATCAAGGGAGCCGAGCATGCCGTTGATAGCTGCTGTACGGATTTCGTGCTCGAACGTGTGGCCTGCAAGTGTCGCATGGTTCGCTTCAAGGTTCAGCTTGAAGTCGTTGTGCAGGTTGTATTTGCGCAGGAACGAAATCGTTGTTGCTGCATCAAAATCATATTGGTGCTTCGTTGGCTCTTTCGGTTTAGGCTCGATCAGGAATTGCGCGTCGAAGCCAATTTCTTTCGCATAAGCAAGCGCCATTTCGTACAGGCGTGCAAGGTTATCCAGCTCGAAGCCCATATCTGTGTTTAGCAAGGTTTCGTAGCCTTCGCGGCCGCCCCAGAAAACATAGTTTTCAGCGCCAAGCTCTTTACCGACTTCAAGGCCTTTTTTCAGCTGTGCGCCAGCATAGGCATAAACATCAGCGTTGCAGGTTGTGCCAGCGCCATGAACGAAACGCGGGTGCGAGAACATGTTAACGGTGTTCCATAGCAATTTTTTGCCGGAAGTTTTCATGTTTTCTTTCAACAGGCCTACGATAACATCGAGGTTTTTGTTCGTTTCTTGCAGCGTAGCGCCTTCTGGAGCGATGTCTACATCATGGAAGCAGTAGAACGGAATGTTCAGCTTATCCATGAATTCAAAGTTAGCTTCTACGCGCGCTTTTGCACGGTCAAGACCGTCAAGCTTATCCCACTCGCGGAACATTGTTGCCGAACCGAAAGGATCTGTACCGTTAGCGTTAAAAGTGTGCCAGTAAGCAACAGCGAAGCGCAGGTGCTCTTCCATTGTTTTGCCAAGAATGACTTGCTCCGGGTTATAGTGTTTGAATGCAAACGGATTGTCCGAACCTTTGCCCTCAAATTGAATTTTGCCAATGTTAGAAAAATAGCTCATTTTTATAAAACCTCCTGATTATGGTTTGGGATAAATCTTAGTTTCAAATCTGATGATGTAAACGCTCCCCAACAGCATAACACGATCAAACTTAGTTTGTCTATTGACTAAACTAAGTTTTTTTGTGCTAAAATAGTCCTATTAATCCTTACTAAGGATTCCGCTTGCATTTCATCATGACAGGAGTTTTTTCGACTGCTGGGCGGTCATACCTTTTACGCCTGTGATACAATACACTACATGGATTTTTAGATGGACGGAGGCAAACTGTTGAAACTGAAGACGACCGGCGACTTGGCGCTTATCAAAAAAATGAATACCGCGATTGTGCTGGAGGCCGTTATTAAGCATGCCCCCCTCTCTCGCGCTCAAATATCTGAACGGACCGGACTTAATAAAGCGACCGTATCCAGCCTTGTGCAGGATCTGATCGACAATCATCTCGTTTTTGAAAATGGCCCCGGCGAGTCCAGCGGCGGACGCAAGCCCGTCATGCTGCTGTTTAATGGACAAGCCGGACATGCCATCGGCATTGACCTTGGCGTCAACTATATGCGCGGCGTGTTAACCGATCTGCAAGGGACTGTCATTAGCGAGCGGCAGCTTACCTTCAAAAAGCGCGAGCAGGAATTTGCCCTGAGCCAGCTCATCGCCTTTATTGAGGAGCTGGCTTCACAAGCTCCGAGCAGCCATTATGGCCTGATCGGCATCGGTGTTGGCGCGCCGGGTATCGTCGATGACAAAGGTGCACTTCTGTTCGCGCCTAACCTCGAATGGCAGCAGGTTGAGCTGCAGCAGATGCTGGAAGCGCGCTTTGGGCTGCCTGTGACCATCGACAATGAAGCGAATGCCGGCGCTCAGGGCGAGCAGAAATACGGCGCGGGGCGCGGCATCGCCAACCAAATTTACGTCAGTGTCGGCATCGGCATCGGGACCGGCATTATTTTAAACAAGGAGCTCTATAAAGGGGCTTCCGGCTTTTCCGGCGAGCTGGGACATTTGTCGATTGAATATGGCGGCAAGCCGTGCCGCTGCGGCAATCAGGGATGTTGGGAGCTTTATGCTTCCGAAAATGCGCTGCTGGAGCAGGCCGAGCCGCTTGGCTTTGAATCGCTTGAGGAGCTGATTGCTGCCGCAGAGGCAGGAAACCGCGAGGTGCAGGCGTTATTTTATGCCATTGGCGAATATTTGGGCGTAGGCATTTCCAACATTGTGAATGTGTTTAATCCAAACGTTGTGATCATCGGCAACCGCATGAGCCGCGCACAAGCTTGGCTGGAGGAAGCGATTCACGCCTCTATCGCCCGCCGCACACTCAGCTATCACCGCGAGAAGCTGCAAATTTTGTTCGCCGAATTGCAGGATCAGTCTGCCGTTCGCGGAGCCGCTTATTATGCGATTAGTGCTTTTTTTGCGAAGGTTAAGAGCGGACAGCCGATTTAAAGAGCTTGAAAATAACTTTTATCCATAAGACCATTACTCAGTTATATGTTTGATATTTAAGAAGTAACTATTATCTCCACAAAGAAAGGTTAGCATAACTGATTCGAGCAGGATATCGCTTAAATCAGTTACTTTCTATAGCCGCGAAAACGGTAAAATCCACGCGAACGTAAACGCACCGGGTTCCATTGCAACCGGAATGACGGCTAATCTGGGCACGCTTGATCCACTTGGAACTCTACATTTGGCAATCTTGGCCCTTTCCATGGTGGCAAAGCGGACGATATTGCGAATACAGCTCTTTTCCTCGCGTCAGACGAGTCGAAGTTCATCAATGGCGCTGTCATTGCAGTGGACGGCGCTTGGACATCCCGATAAGAACTTATAGTAATATTCTTAAATCAGGTTCATTCATGCATTCTTTGTTACTCGTTTGACGATATCATTTGAAACGAAGTGATCTTCACGATTATATTCCGGCGAATTGTGGTTTTACATTACCACGGTTCGCCATCACCATGTAAATCCACAACCGCTTCGGTTGTGGATTTTTCACATTTTAAGCAGCCCCTGCACCGATCACTGGGTTCGATCACAATTATCATTACAATAGATAACGTCCATCATGAAAAACCAAACCTATACATATCCAAGTTCTAATTATCAAAAGAATTATTAATTTTTCAACCTAAATCAATATAATTTCTTAATAGTTAATGAGTTTTAAATTTACATAGCACTGTTATATTACTCGTTGGACAATCATTTTATTAAGGGGAGTAGGAAAAGTAATGAAAATCAGAGCATGGCGCAAGGCAATAGTAACCTTATCATTGGTAACGTTGCTGGCAGGAGGATTAAGTCCCGGTTTTGTTCAAAATGATCATGTCTATGCAGCAGATGTGATTACGCCTTCTGTCATAGTAGAGGATTTTGAAGATGGAATCTCAGATGTGAAATTTAATCCGAAACGGATGTATGAGGCTACGCTGCACCTGGAGGATAACAAGAAGCATGTAAGAAATGGACAATATTCGGCTAGAATTGATTACGATATGATCGGGATAGTGGATAACCCGTCTCAAATCGAAGTAGGATATAAAACAGGAAACATCCCCTTAACAGGTTATCCTACTAAAGTAGGCATGTGGGTTTATGGAAACAATGAAGGACATTTGCTAACAACAAAATTTAGAGATCAAGGCGGCTCCTCTTTCCAGGCAGAGTTCTATGACGCAAATCAAACGGGTATCAACTGGTCTGGTTGGAAATATATTGAGGCTGCTGTTCCGCAGGGCAAGCCAGGTCCAATTGTCCTTGAATTGTTTTTCCAATTGAAACAATCGAATATGAGCAAAAAAAATAAAGGCTCGATTTGGGTAGATGATATTACCTTTATCTATGAGGATTCGGATGAGGATAAAGACGTACCTGCCATTAAACCTATAGCCCCTGTGGAGAATGACGTATTAAACGCTCCGCTTGATGAATTAAAGGTTGAGCTAACCGATAACGGAACAGGTCTAGATTTAGACACGTTATCGGTTCTTTTGGATGGAACGGATATTACAGATGGAGCAAGCTATTCTTCTGACACTGGTTTATTAACCTATCCAGGAGAAAATGTGGATGGCGGTTATCACGAGCTTGTTGTTGACGTGAAGGATAAGGCCGGCAACCCAGCAAGCAAAACATATGCTTTTACGATAAATGCAGGTGAACGTCTATTCATGACTTCTGCCGAAGAAGCAGTCAGTAATGAAATTTACCCTGTTCAAGTCAGCATCAAAGACTACTTAAATGCACAATCGGCAAAATTCGCATTAAATTATGATGCAAGCACTCTTCAAGTTGAAAGCATTACTCAGGCGGCTGGAGTTGCCTTAGACTCAAATATCGACAATGATCACGGAATGGTTCAGGTAGCACTTGATAACCTAACAGCCGCAGCCCATGGTGTCGTTACGGTTAACTTTAGAGTGAGCTCTCATGCCATTTTAGAGCGTGGTGAAAATTACAAAACCATAACCATGAGTAATCCTAATCTTACAGCGGGCGGAGTTCAGACTAGCTCGCCGCTAGCTTCCCCCCTCCACTATACAATCGCATTTCCATATCAGCTAGCAATGGCGGGAGTAGGTTTGGGCACATCGTCTACTTTTACCGTATTAGACCGTGATGGCAAACCTTATGAAGGTGCGGATATTGTTTTCACTGGATTATTAAAGCAAAGCTCGGTTGTTACAGTTAACACGGTAACGTCTAGTGTATATGAGGATGATGATACTTCTTCTGATGTCTTAATGGTTGCAAAAGCTGGAGAACGCTTCTATGCTTCAGCTGAAGCCGAGGATGGATTATTCGAAGTTATTCTCGCAGATGGCCAAACAACAGGCTATATCTCTGAAGCCGATGTTAGCAGTCAATTACTGAGCAGCAGCCTCGGTAAAACAGATGCTAAAGGCCAATTAACGACAGACCTGACTACACTGGCACTTGGAACCTATCAGGTTCAAGCTGTCATCGGGGATAAGAACAGTAAGGTTGTCCATTACGAAGTTGTTGAGCAGTATGGGACGAATGAACCGCAATATGTACAGACCTATGTGACAGAGGATATGTCTTCACAACTGAGCGCCGCTTGGCAAACAAAGCCAGATCAAACTTCTACTTATATTCAATACATCGAAGCTAGTGAATGGGGAGCAGGAGAAAACCCCGATTTCAACCATGTACAACAAAAGCAAGCTGAAAGCGAGCTTCAAGTGCTGAGCATGAAGGAAAATGGAACGAAGGGCGAGATTCGCTTTCACAATGTCCTGATTGAAGGCTTGAAAGCAGACACTGCTTATAAATATCGTGTAGGCTATGAGGGCAATTGGTCGGAGTGGCATGAATATTCTACTATAGACCAGAACAAGTCCACCCCGACCTCCTTCTTGTTTATTACGGATTCACATACGAATCAATCACAAGGCATACAGGCTTATCAAGAACTAATGACTAGCGCTTTGACACAATATCCATCAACGCAGTTTATTATGCATGGCGGAGATATGGTTGATGTAGGCGGCGCATTTGAAGAATGGCAGAAGTTCTGGCAAGCTTCTTCGGTCTATGCAGCAACCCTTCCAACAGCTCTAACATTGGGTAATCATGATGTGAAGAGCGAAGGAAAGGAAGTATTTACTAAAGGTGCGAATTTTCCAAAGAACGGACCCGCATCCCAACTGCAATATGCTTATTCTTATGAGGTCGATGATACTCATTTCGTCGTATTGAACTCAGAAGGCACAGAGGAACAAATGATTGAACAAGCAGCATGGTTGAAAGAAGACTTGGATCAAAATGATAAAAAGTGGACGATTGCTATGTTCCACCGTCCTGCCTACCATACGGAAAATGGCCGAGAATCCCTTGTGGAATATACCCAAACGTATTTTGCGCCTATTTTGGAAGAAAAGAAAGTTGATTTGGTTCTAGTTGGCCACGATCATGTGTATGCCCGCACCTATCCCATGCTGGAGGGCAAGCCGAATAAAGCTACAAATGAAGGTACTGTATACCTGGATGGCGGTGCTTCGGGCTGGAAATTCTATGATGGCACCCAGTATAATTATTTGAATTTTATATTTGATGAAGACGTTCCTGTATATTCCGCTATTGAAATTACCGATGATAAGATTCGTGTGGAAGCACGTACGAGTGCAGGGAATATCCTAGATGAGTTTTCCGTTGTGAAAACAACGGATAATGAGCCTTCGACACCAACACCGACACCAACACCGACACCAACACCGACTCCGACGCCAACGCCAACGTCGCCATCTACATGGACACCAGTAACAACACCAACGCCAGTACCGACGTCGACGCCAGTACCAACGCCAACGCCGGCACAGACACCAACGCCTTCGACGCTGGTCTTCAACGACAAGGTAGATGTAGACGTAGTTAAAGCTATCGTAGAAAAAGGACAATCTGCTCCTAGCGTAAGCTTTACGGACGTTCCAGCAGCTTCATGGAGTGCAACAGCAGTCGAGCGTGCCGCTAAGATGGGCATTGTAACAGGGTACAGTGATGGCTCTTATCATCCCAATGCAAAGGTAACTCGCGCTGAGTTCGCTACAATGCTTGCGAAAGCTTTCGGACTTGCGGATGCGAGCAGCTCCTCCTTCTCTGACACACAAGGGCATTGGGCCTCAGCAGCGATTGCAGCCTTACAGGCTAAAGGGATAATTACGGGATACAGTGATGGCTCTTTCCATCCTAATCAAGAAATTTCCCGCGCTGAGATCGTTGCAATGCTTGCTCGGTTGACGAACTATGCTCCTAATATATCCAATCCATTCTCGGATGCAACTGCGAATTGGGCCTCTGAACAAATTAGTGCTTTTGCAGCTGCGGGTATTGTAAGTGGCAAAGGCAACGGCTTGTTCAAGCCGAATGAATCGGCTTCCCGCGCAGAGTCCGTTGCGATGATCATTCGCTTGTTGGATAAATTGCTCGCACAGTAAATACAAAGTAATCATTTTCAAATAGCGGAATCCAAAACCATAGTCGGAACGGGGCTGTGGTTTTGGCGTTTCTGCTGTCAATTATAAGCTTGCCTTCAAGCTGAAATTTCATAAATAAATAACTCCACGCTAGGGCAGACTTACTTAAGTCCACAAGCGTCCATCTAGAAAATAGTCTAACTTTAAAATTAATAAATTACTTATTGAAATTAACTTAAAAAAAGTTATAATGGAGAAGTACCATTTAAATTTGAAGGGAAGTTATAATTATGTCTACTGTATTGTACATTACTGCACACCCGCATGATCACTCCACATCTTTCAGCCTTGCTGTAGGTGAAGAATTCGTTAACGCTTATCGTGAAGCTAATCCTTCTGATGAAGTTGTTCGTCTTGACCTTTTCAATCTTGATATCCCTGCTATCGACGCTGAAGTATTCAGCGGCTGGGGCAAGCTTCAATCCGGCACTGCTTTCGACCAGCTTTCTGCTGCTGAGCAAGCAAAAGTAGCGCGTCTGGGCGAACTCGTTGATCAGTTCGTTGCAGCTGATAAATATGTTTTCGTTTCCCCAATGTGGAACTTCTCGTTCCCTCCAGTTCTGAAAGCGTACATTGATGCGGTTTCCGTTGCTGGCAAAACGTTCAAATACACTGCTGAAGGTCCTGTAGGCCTGCTTACTGATAAAAAAGGCTTGCACATCCAAGCTAGCGGCGGCGTTTATTCCGAAGGCCCTGGAGCTGCAATGGAAAGCGGCTTTAGCTACCTGAAAAAAATCTCGCTGTTCTACGGAATTCCTTCCTTTGAGCCGCTGTTTGTTGAAGGCATGGCTGTATCGCAAGATCAAGGCCAAGCGATTAAAGCACAAGCAATCGTTAAAGCGAAAGAAATTGCAGCAAGCTTCTAATTTTTCACTGCTATCTCTTTTCACTGCTTTAACAACAAAAACGGCCGAGATCTAATCTCGGCCGTTTTTTTGTCGTTAGTTGATGCTAAGGTCTTAATGCTTTACCGCATACCGATTACTCGGCACTTCAAGCCCTAAATTGCCGCGCAGCGTGTCGTTTTCGTATTCGGTGCGGAATAGCCCGCGCTCCTGCAAAATCGGAACGACCAGCTCTACGAAATCTGCCAAGCCGTCTGGAACGACCGTTCGAACGTTAAAGCCATCGGCCGCCTCCCCTTCAAACCATTGCTGAATTTGGTCTGCAATTTTCTCCGGCGTACCGATAAACGAGGTGCGGGGCGTCGATGCCCGAAGCGCAACCTGGCGCAGCGTAAGTCCCTGCTCTTTTGCCTCCTGCTTGATTTTGTCCGTTGTGCTGCGGAAGCTGTTGCTGCCGATATTGCCAATGTCGGGGAACGGCTCATCCAGCGGAAACTGGGAAAAATCAAAATGATCAAAGTAACGCCCCAAGTAAAGCAGCGCTTGTTCAATTTCCACAAGCTCAGCTATTTCCTGATACTTCTGCTCTGCCTCCGCTTCGGTTCTGCCGACAATTGGCCCGAGCCCCGGGAAAATCAGCAGCTCGCCAGACTCCCGTCCCAATGCTGCCGCCCTTCCTTTCACATCCTGATAAAATGCCCGCGCTTCCTCGAACGTCTCGTGTGCCGAATAAATCGCATCAGCCGACCTCGCTGCTAAATCCTTGCCCGCTTCCGAGGAGCCAGCCTGGAACACAACCGGATAGCCCTGCCGGGAACGCGCCACATTAAGCGGGCCCTGCACCGAGAAAAAAGCTCCTTTATGATGCAGCGTATGCAGCTTCTCCTTGTCAAAAAATACCCCAGCTGCTTTATCGCCGACAAAAGCGTCGTCTTCCCATGAATCCCACAGCCCTTTGACTACTTCCAAATGCTCTTCGGCTATTTCGTAGCGCAGCGCATGATTTGGATGCTCGCCCTTGCCAAAATTGAGTGCCGAGCCTTCCAGCGGCGAAGTGACCACATTCCAGCCCGCTCTGCCTCCGCTCAATTGGTCAATGGAGGCGAACTGTCTAGCGACCGTAAACGGCTCGCTGTAGGAGGTCGATAACGTCGCAACGAGGCCGATATGCGAGGTTGCTCCCGCGAGCGCTGACAACAGCGTCAATGGCTCAAACCGATTTAAAAAATGCGGATTGGACTTCTCGTTAATAAACAAGCCGTCCGCAATAAACAGCAGATCAAATTTGCCTTGCTCGGCTATTTGCGCCTGCTTTTTATAAAAATCCAAGCTTACGCTCGCATTAATCGGCACATCTGGATGACGCCAAAAAGAAATGCTATTCCCTACCCCGTTTAAATTAGCCCCTAGCTTCAATTGTCGTTTTGTCATGACTAGCCTCCCTTATTCCCCATGCTGCTCCCAGCAAAGTAATGCCCGTTAATAAAAATACAAATGGAATACCGGCCCATCCGCCGAGAAATCCGCCCAGCAGCGGGCCGACTACAATGCCAAATTGACTGGCAGTTTGGCTCAGGCTAACCGCTCTACCCCGAAAATCCTTATCGGCATATTGGATAACGAGCGCATTCAGCGCTGGATACACAGCAGCGAAAAACAAACCGTAGCCAAAACGCAAAATGCCAAAGCCGACCAGATGCTGCATGGTCAGTTGAAGCAAATTGCCAATGCCGCCGCCAATTAGCCCAATAAGCAGCACCTTGCCATAACCGATTCGCCCGCCTAGCCTCCCCCAATAAGGGCCCATAATGACGGTAGCAACCCCTATCGCCGAAAATACGATACCCGAGCTGAGCTTAGCGTTGCTTATGCTGCCGCCAATTTGCACAACATAGAGCGTCACCAATGGCTCCAAAATCATGACCGAGGTGGACACCAGCAAAATCAGCCCATAGACGCGAAATAATTTGGAATTAAGCGCTGCCTGCTTCAAATCCTGAAGCACGCTCGGCCGTGCCTCGGTGCGGCGCTCATGCACTTCTTTTACACCTAGAACAACGGCCGCTGAAATCAGCGTAATGATGCCTGATGCAATGAAGCATTCACGCAGGCCAATCCACTGGCTCAGCACGCCTCCGACAAGCGGACCTACAATGCCGCCAGCAGCGGTCGATGTGGAGATGACGCCGAGTGCGTACCCGACATGCTTTTCCGGCGTGTTCGTCCCGACCAAAGCGAGGGAGGCAGGCGTAAAACCCGCCATTACCCCTTGAAAAATCCTCACAATGATAAACGTATAAGGATCATGGACAAAATAGTTCGCCACATGCGCGGCCCCAAGGCCTACGCCTGAACGGACGAGCATCAGCTTGCTGCCATATTTATCGGCAAGCGAACCCCAGAAGGGCGCACATAAACCGCTGACCAGAAAGCTGATCGCAATGGATACGCCGGACCAAGCCTCCAAACCTTTGTCTACACCCAAATCATGCTGCAAAAACAACGGGAAAAATGGCACCGAGAGCGTATATGCCATGTGATTGAAAAACAGCCCAAACCATAAAATATAAAGATTACGCTTCCAGTGAAGCACTGCGCCGCTCCTCCATTCGTTCCCGCCCTTCACCTCGTGTCCAATTCCCGATAATTCTCATTAACTTAATTGGTTTTAATATAAACAACACTCTATCACTTCCCATCTCTTACCGTCAATTTACTTGCTAATAGAAATTGTCTATGAGCCGATTCAGTTTATCGATTGGGCAAGCATCCTACCTGCATGCAGCAGCATGCTGCAAAGCAGCAAGCATGCAAAAACAGGACCATTCGTCCCTTTCCGGGAGGATGATCCTGCTCTCTTTTTTCGAAACGCTCATATGAAGCTTGCTTCATGCTCGTTTACCTAGCCTGCCGCGCTTAGCCTATTCCGGCTCATTATAACAATCGACGCCTTCGGCCAGCAGCTTTTCCAGCCACTTCTGTTCCAGCTCTTCAGCCGCTTTTTTATATTTGCGCATTTGCTCGGCTGACGTGCCTCCCTGCTCCGCTGGGAACACATCCTTATAATCGTACAGCACCTTCTCTTCGAGCTTCATTTTCTCCAAAATATCAAATTCGAACTGCGCCGCTCCCTGCTCATTCCAGTCCATTTGCAGCTCATCATTTTTGTGCGTGCCAAAGTCCAGTTCAAACCGCACCCGATTTAATGCCCCATCCATATTGGAGGTCGAGCCAATAAACTTGCGTCCGTTTTGCGTATTCGTAATTTGATAGACGCCCATCACCCGTTCCTGCTCCATATACTGTGCCGTCAGCTGCTTGCGCTCTTCTTTATTCATCGCTGCTCCTCCTCAAATTTGTCTATTCGTTCTATTCGTCCCCATCCATAAAGCTGCCTTGTCTCAGTCAGTTCTTAACCCAATATTCGCTGCAATCATCCGTGCGGTCAAGAAAGCCATATTCGATCAAATAGCGGCGAAGCGTCACATAGTCCGCTTCCCAATAACGTTTGAGCTGCTCATTTATTTCCTTCTCCGTGTACTTGCGCGATGCTTCAAAGTCTGCTGAAATATGGCGCAAAATCGCCACCTTGCGCTTCTCCTTACGTGGGAATGAAGCAAGCGGGCCATCCGGCCCCTGTGGAAAATATTGCTTCATAATCGACTCGTACTCATCCTCCGTAATTGCATACCGTTCATCGACCCTCGTCGCTGTGCGGTGAATCGGCATAAAACGCGGCGTATCTGCGGACACTCCGCTCTCCATCAGCTCAATAGCAGCAAGTAGCAGCTTCGCCTGCTTCGCTTTCTCCTTCAGCACAAACCGATGATTGCGAATCGTCGATGCGCTGCCGCCTCCCGAGCTTTTGACGATTTCCGCATCGGACATGCCCGAGGCAAACTGGCGGATGAGCTGCTTTTGCAAATCGGTCAGACCGCTCGCCTTCTTATCCAGACCGAGCAAGTAGTCGAGCATCGACCCATGGCTATGATGAACATGATATGCTGCATATTTGCGGGCTTCATACCATTTATCGCTATCCGGTACTCGAAACACTTCTCCATCCTCAAAGGCTGCTCCACACACGAGACAGCTATATCGGCCCTCGTCTTGAACGAATACAAAGCCTTTCTTTAGGTCGGCAAGCTCTGCTGACCAGAACAAATCATTTTGCGACAAAACAAACACCACCCACATCGAAACTATTATTTTATAGACATAATAACATTTCGTTTGGTTATTTTCAATATCCATTTCAATTGTTCAAGGGGCATAAATCATTTCGCAATATTTTTAATGTTTGGAGTAAGGCGCGGTTGAACGCTGTGAGGTAAATCAGCAGTCTTACATTCCTTTTATTTGTACTCGATAAAAAAGTCTCCAAAACCGCTCTAATCCACGGTTTTGGAGACTTCCTCATTCACATCCTAATTCCGCCGATCCTTCGGCAGCAATATGCCGAACAGGCCGAGCAGCGGCAGCACGCTGGAGGCGTACATCACCTGAGCAATGCTGTAATGGTCGGCTGCTGTGCCAAGCACGATTGCTCCCAAGCCGCCCATGCCGAAGGCGAGCCCGGTAATTAGCCCGGATGCCATGCCGACTTTGCCTGGCATTAGCTCCTGCGCATAGACGACGCTGACCGAGAAGCTCGATTGGAGAATGAGTCCCAGCAGCGTAATGACGGGATATACCCAGAAAATCGGCAAATGCGGCAAAATGACGGTCAGCGGCGCTGCTCCCGCAATCGAGAATAGCAGCATCCGCTTGCGCCCGAAGCGGTCGGACAGCATGCCGCCGAGGAACGTTCCAGCGACGCCCGCCGCCATGAACAGAAAGAGCGGCACCTGCGCGGCGCCAATCGACAATCCATAATCCCGCTGCAAATAAAATTGGTAAAAGCTTGTGAGCCCAGCTGCGTACCAGGAGCGGGCAAACACCATAACTAGCAGCAGCCCAAGCGCAATGGCTACCGCTTTCGTGCTGAGTGTATCCGCATTTGCTGCTGCGCCGCTCTGTTTCGCCTTGCGATCAGCGAGTCCTTTCGCTGCCAGCTCCGCTGCGTACCAAGGCACGATGCGCAGCAGCAGGATAATGCCTGCCAGCGCCAGCAGCGTCCCCCATACGGCGCCTCGCTGCCCAAGCGGGACGAATATAAAAATCGTCATGAGCGGCGCTAGCGCTTGTCCAAAATTGCCGCCGACCTGATAGATCGACTGCGCCAGACCTCGTCTGCCGCCCGCAGCAAAATAAACAACCCGCGAGCCCTCGGGATGGAATACCGCTGAACCAAAGCCAACGAACACAACAGCGAGCAATAGCGTCCAGAAATTTGGCGCATAAGCGAGTCCCGCCATCCCTGCCATACTGCAGCACATGCCGGCGATAAGCATCCACGGTGCAGGCTTTTTATCCGATAAAATGCCAATAACCGGCTGCAGCACGGATGAGGTCATATACAGCGTAAACGTAATCCAGCCGATTTGCCCGAACGTTAGACCGAGCGATTGTTCAAAAATCGGGAATAGGGCCGCGACGACCGACTGCATCGAATCATTCAGCAGGTGGACGCCGCTAATTGCGAATAATATGCCAAATAACGCTTTATTTTTCGTATCCATCGTTTTAACCGGTTTGCTTAATGTGTCTACATTGGACATGCCATTAGCCTTCTCTCACTGATTGTGCTGTGCTTAACCGATCCAGACGAACACAGGACTCGAAATTTGTAAAAGCTCGCCCTCAGGCGTCAATCTGCCGCTGCCTGCATCAACCTGATAGCTCAAAAGGTGATTGGTCTTCTGGTTCGCCACGAGCAGCCTGCTGCCATCAGGAGCAAGCGCAAAATTGCGCGGGCCTTCTCCGCCGCAGGAAATATGCTGCACCAGCGTTAGGCTGCCATCAGCCGCATTCACTGCAAATACCGCAATGCTGTCATGGCCGCGATTGGAGCTGTACAAAAACTTGCCCGACGGTGCCAGCGCTATATGCGCCGCATCGTTGTACGCATTAAACCCTTCAGGCAGCGCGCTAATGGTCTGCACCAGCTCCAAAGAGCCTGCATCCTCTCCATTTTTTCGCAGCACCGACACTGTCGAATCCAGCTCATTCATCACATAGACGATTGGCAGCTGCTCATGCAGCGCCAAATGCCGCGGCCCTGCTCCAGCATTCAGCTGGTAGGAGGACGCAAGCTGAAGCGGCTCCGCTCCCTGTGGATTGTGGCGGTAAAGAAGGATGGAATCCGTGCCGAGATCCGTTATGTAAACATAAGGCGATGGCCCGCCGAGCGGCAAAATCGCATGGGCATGCGGCGCATCCTGACGGCTTGCATTTGGCCCCAGCTCCCCCTTGCTGCCGACAACTGCCGCCGCTGGCTGCAAAGAACCATCCTCTGCAAGCGGCAGCACCGCTGCATTTCCCCCTGTATAATTAGCTACGAATACCGAATGGCCATCCGAGCTGACATAACAAGGATGCTCGCCATGGGTAGACTGGCGGTTCAACTCGCTCAGCTTGCCGGTTTCAGGGTCAATCGCATAAGCAGCAACCTCCCCGCCCGGCACGCCGTTCGCCTCCGCCGTTTCACTGACCGCATACAACCGGTCCCGTGCTTCATTCACATTCAAAAATGACGCATTTTCAATGCCTGTTACCTGCTGAATCACATTCAGCAAGCCGGATTCGCTATCCTGTGTCGCTACATAAATACACGGCTCCGAAGCACTGCCATAGCAGCCGATATAGACGATCCCTGCGAGCTTATTTGCTTTCAATCGTATTCATCCTCTCGTACTCTCATTATGTAAGCGTAATTTTTATATTTATAGTGACCATAGCACAATGAAAATAAGCAGACAACCGTTTTCGAAAAAACGCTTTCCAATGTCTTCTGCCCATGATATAATGTAAGCGCTAACAATTTTCCGTTTTCATTCTCATTTCTTGAAGGGGGCTTATGGAATGATGAATACTGGATTGAACGGTGAACGCAACATTTACGAGGATTTTGAAATTGAGTCGGACGTCCTTTTTTTCAAGGTCGGCATGCCCGAGCTCGTCAGCTTCCACGGCAGAAACTACAATATAAAGAAAAGAATGACCGGGGACCAGATTCGCAAGCTGATTGATGACAGCCACTTTTATCAAGTCAGCTCCAATTGCTACATTAACATTCGCAAGGTGAAGGCGATCACGGACGGCATTGCTTATTTCGGAACCGATGCATCCGACTCCAAGAACGTCCCTATCCCTAGACGCAAGCAAACCGTCATCAAGCAGCTCTTAGGGCAAGCGCAGTAATCGGTTAACAGGCACATACCGCACAGCACGCTAATAAACGACGTCCATATGCGCACGCAGTCGCCGTTCATTCACACACAACCGCCGTATACCGTGTTTAACGGAATACGGCGGTTGTGTGTTTACTTTGATCCTGTTATTCTAATCTGGAGCATGAATCGCCAAATATTCGCCAAATTTAAGGAGGCTATTATGAGCAAGCAAGGACAAGCGCTTGAGCAAGCATTTCATGGAGAACCAGCCGTTTGGCTAAAATGGGGCGCCTACGAGGCTGCGGTTTTGCCCGCAGTAGGGGCTAACCTGATTGCGTTCCGCGATGTAGAGAAGGGCTATCATTTTTTGCATGAGCCAGCTGAGAGTGAAATGGCCGCATTTAAAGCAAGTCCCGGCACTCACGGCATTCCCGTGCTGTTCCCTCCGAACCGTTATCAAGATGGCACGTTCACAATGAACGGCAAGACGTATACGTTCCCAATCAATGAGCCAAGAACAGGAAACCATTTACATGGCTTCGTACATACGGCTGCATGGGAAGTGCTGGACTACGGCACACTGAAAACCGAAAGCTTCGTGCTCCTTCAAATCGCAGTGGATGAGCAGCATCCGGTTTATACGTATTTGCCGCATCGTTTTGCGATTACGCTGCGTTATTCATTGAGCGATCAAGGACTCTTCCAGCATATTTCCGTACATAACCGCGGGAACGACGCTATGCCTTGCCTAATCGGCTTCCATACAGCGATCAATGCGCCTTTTGCCCCACAAAGCTCTTCCGAAGACTACAGCTTCACGCTGACAGCAGGAAAACGCTGGGAGCTGAACGAGCGCATGCTGCCAACCGGACAGTTTTTGCCGCTTAGCGCCAACGAGGAGAAGCTCAAGACGACGGGCGCTTCCCCTTATTTTGAGCCACTGGACAATCACTATACGGTGGAGACGCGCAATGGCCGCAATCAGATGGAGCTCACGGATGCGCGCGAGCAAGTGACTTTGGTCTATGATGCAGGAACCGCCTATAAACAGTGGATGGTGTGGAACAGCAACGCCTCCGGTCAGTTCTTCTGCCCTGAGCCGCAGCTTAACCTCGTCAACGCACCGAATGTCGATTTGCCAGCAGACGAAATCGGCCTGGTCAGCCTGGAGCCAAACGGCATCTGGGAAGAGACGAGCCGCATGTATGTGAAGCCAGCTGCCAAGTAATAGGCAGCAATAATAAAGGGAAAAGCCGAAGCCCCGCGTACGAGCGGGCGCTCCGGCTTTTTTCATGAAAGGAACAGCGGTATCTTCAGCACAGGAGCTTTAGCGCAGCCCTACTCCTCTACTTCAAAAATGGAATCTACAATAATCGGGAGATTATTTCTTACTGAAACGGCTCCGAGGACGGAGCGGGCATGGCTTCCTTTTTCCCCGAACACATCCATCATTAAGTCCGAGCAGCCATTGAGCACCTTGTGATGCTCTTCAAATTCAGCTGTCGCATTGACGAAGCCTTGAATTTTTACGACCCGTTTTACTTTATCGAGAGAGCCCAATGCTTGCTCCAGCACAGCGAGCACCTCCAGCCCCGCCTGCCGGGCAAATTCATAGCCTTCCTCCGTAGAGAAGTCTTTGCCCAGCTTGCCTTTCGGGTTCCCAGAAGGCCCTTTGCCCGAAACAAACAGCAGTCCATTCACATTTACAAAGTTAGCGTATTTAGCCGCAGGCTCGCTTGCCGCTGGCAGTACAATACCAAGCTCAACAAGTCGTTTGCTAATCGTAGACTCGGACAAGAGAACTCCCCCCTATCGATTTATGTAGCTTAATTAGATGGCTGGCATAACATTTCCGCCATTGACCGGCACATACGCCCCCGTAATGAAGCTGGACAGCTCGGAGGCCAGAAAAGCGACTGTGTTGGCAATTTCCTGATCGCTTCCCCGCCGCTTCAGCGGCACATTTTTCTCATAGCCTTCATTGCGCTCGCTGCCTGCAGCACGGTCCCGATCGCTGATCGTCCAGCCCGGCGCCACTTGATTGACCGTAATGCCGCTCTCGCCAACCTCTTTGGCAAGCACGCGGTATACGCCGTCCATGCCTCTTTTGCCTGCTACGTAGGCCGATTGGCCGGGCGCATTTTGCATGGCGCATTCCGTATTAATACCGATAAAACGGCCGCCGCCGCGCTCCACCATTGCCGGAACGAATGCTTTGGCCAAATAGACGCTTTGCATGACGCAGGATTCAAACTGGCTTTCATAGTCCTCAACCGGCTGCTTCAGCACGCTTTCCCATTGGTACTGAATAACGGCATTCGCCACGACGATGTCCACATGTCCAAGGCTTGCCGCTGCTTCCGCTTGCAGTTTATCCACATCGCCTTGCTTCGTAATATCTGCCTGAACCGTAATCGCACGTCTGCCCAAGGCCTCAACCTCCTGCTTCAGCTCCAGCGCCTTGTCCTCATTGCTCCGATAATGAATGACGATATCCGCCCCGCAATCTGCGAGCGTTCTAACCATCACGCGCCCCAAATCCCCAGTTGCTCCGGTTACGAGCGCGGTCTTTCCAGTCAAGTCAAGTTGCAGCATAAACGTTCAGCTCCTTTGTTCATTCAACATTCGTCGTTCATCATTGGTAACGCTTCCCTCCTAGGCTACCATATCCTTGTACCTGCGTATATTTAAAATTTCAATATTGTGCTTATTTTGACGAATGATGCCTAATGCTGTTCATGGGGCCGATGGCGATGGGCTTTATGCCGAAACGTCAGCCGTTCTCATTCGGTAAATGGCGCCGGCACTGAATGCAGCTATATAAAACAAATTCACAATCACAACCGTTAGCTGCTGCTGAGGCGGCAAACTCTCCGGGCTAAGCACGCCCATCCCAATCGTCAGCAGCGAATGCGGAAAAAACAGCCCGGCCTTCGCTACATACATGCCCAGCCCCAGAAAAGCTGCCCCTAGCCCAATTCCTACGGGGACGGCAAAGCTGCGTATTCGCATGGACAGCAGCAATTGGAAGCTGCTGATCGTAACAGCAGCCAGCCATCCCCTCACCAGCCAGCCGTATAATTCTCCCGGCAATTCGGAGAGGCTTAAACCAACCATCGTGCCCCCTATTATATACAGCAGGACAAACACCACTTGTACAAAAGCCGTCAGCATGCCTGCTGTAAAAAGCTTGGCCCAAAAAATGCTGGCAACCGGAATCGGCGCTGTCAGCAGCATGTTCCAGTTTTTTCCTGAATGCTCCAATCTGCACAGATAAGCACAACAAATAGCGATCAGCACCGGCAAGAAAAACTCGCCATAAAACAGCCCGGCTTGCGACCATAAGCTATACCAGCCATTTTGCAGGACACCCTGATTCATATAAAAATTACCGCAGCCCATCAGAACGCTGACGATCGGCAGCGCTATCAATACGATCCATAGATGCGAATGGCGAAGCTTCAGCCATTCAGCGGGAACTGCCCTTTTTAGCATCAACATTCTCTACACCTCCTGTCTGGATATATGCAACCGGCCTGCTCCATAGATTAACAGTCCCATGAATAGCAGCAGCCCCAGCATCGGAAGCCCCGCCCCTAAATCACGCGCTATAAATTCAAGCTGATTATCCGTATAGCTTTGGGCAACCGGACTAAGTCCCGAATAATACGACCAAATGAACAATGGCCTTATCGCACTCGGAAACAGATCAGCAGCCATGCCAATGAACCCGCCAAGCATACCGAGACATAGCGCGAAAGCCTGATTTTTAAGCGCCATGGATAGCCACTGCTGCAGGGCAATGACGGCCAAGTGGGCAGCCATCGTTCCAGCAAGCAAGCGTCCGAGCAGCATAATAGGCACCGCTTCCTCAAAACCATTTATTTTGCCGAAGCCGATTAGCGCCAATACTTGCACAAAACAGGCAAGCAGCAAAATAAGCGCCACACAGCCATATTTGGCAGCATATAACCTCTCCCGCTTGACAGACATGGAAAGCAGCAGCTTCCACGTATTGCCTTTATGCTCCATATCACAAATCCGCGATACGCAGATTGCTGCAAGAATAGGGGCAAACAGACCGTTCAAGGATGCCGTCATCGCAATAAGCGGCTCCCAGCTGGCCTGATCAGGATTACGGGCGATGGACATGCTTGTTGCCATAAACGCCCACCCCATTTCCACCCCCATCACCAGCAGTACCGTCAACCCGACGTATCTTCGGCGCAGCTTGTAGCCTTCCAGCCAAATCGAGCGAATCATAGGCTGCGCTCCTTCCCCGTCAATTCGAGAAACAGGCTCTCCAAGCTTTTCTTATGCTCTTCGATGCGCAGCACGTCAATATCTTCGGCAAGCAGCTCCCTATTGATTTGCGCTATCTGGGCATCCGCCAGATGGCGCAGCCGCAGGAAGCCATCTTGTAAAATCGGCGTAAAGCCTTGGGCAGCGAGCAGCGAATGCGCCATCGGATTTTGGCTCGTCTTAAAGGCAATCGTCGGCTGGCTTTCATTTCGCAGCTGATCCAGCTTGCCTTGGAACAGCATTTTGCCTTGATGGATAATGCCTACCGAGGTGGCGATCTGTTCGATTTCCGACAATAGATGGCTGGAGATTAGCACCGTCATACCCAAGCGCTGCGGCAAAGATTTAATCAACTCGCGAATTTCACCAATACCTGCCGGATCGAGCCCATTCGTCGGCTCATCCAGCACGAGCAGCTTAGGCGAAGCCAGCAGCGCCATCGCAATGCCTAAGCGCTGCTTCATGCCCAAGGAATACTGCGATACTTTTTTATGCTGCTGCTGCTCCAGCCGGACAATTCTCAGCGCTTCCCTCACATGGCTGCCGGGCACATTCCGCAGCCGCTGGACGACGCGCATGTTTTCAAGGCCCGTCAGATGGCCGTAGTAGGAAGGAGATTCAATCAGAGAGCCCGTTTGGCTTAAAATAAGGCGGCGGTGCTTGGCCAGCTCCTTGCCGAATACCGTTACGCTGCCCTCCGTCGGCTGGGCGAGCCCAAGAATCATTTTTAATGTCGTCGATTTCCCCGCTCCGTTCGGTCCAAGAAAGCCATAAATCTCTCCCTCTTCCACCATTAAGTCGAGCTTTTCGACGGAATAGCTGCTGCCGTACCGTTTGGACAGGCCGCGGGTAGATACAATCGCTTGCATCGTCATTCACTCCATTCTTGATATTGTCAATCAAGCATAACGATGCCGCCTTGCTGTAAACTGAAGCTAACCTTACGCCAGCCTTAAATCAGGCCAATGGCGGCCTGTCACGCTCCAAAACCAGCAAAAGCAAGGTATACTGAAAATAGGTGATGAACAATATGGAAGACTTAAAACATAAAAAGCTGCTCATCGTCGACGATGAGAGCGATTTGAGGGAAATGGTCGAAGGTTTTTTACGCAAAGAAGGCTTTACCCGCATATTTCAGGCGGCTACCTGTGCAGAGGCACTGCGTACCGTACGGTCGGCTAAGCCGGACCTCGTCCTTTTGGATATTATGCTGCCTGACGGGGATGGGTTCTCCCTGCTCAAGTCGCTGCGGCAGTTCTCAAGCGTTCCTGTGTTTTATCTATCCGCTAGAGGAGAGGATGAGGATCGTTTGCTCGGTCTTGGGCTGGGCGCCGACGATTATATGGTAAAGCCTTTTTTGCCGCGCGAGCTGCTGCTTCGTTTGAGCGCGATTTTACGGCGAGTATATGCACCATTCCGTCAGGAGCAGCGCCCTATTTTTCAATTGGGCCCCCATGTCATTGATCTGGAAAGCGGCGTTGTGCGGACGTCCAGCGATGACGATTCTTTAACCGCCAAGGAGCTTGTCCTGCTAACCAAGTTTTACGAAAACCGGAACCGTATTGTGACCAATGATGCCCTTTGCCAAGCAGCTTGGAGCGATGATTATTATGGGTATGAAAATACCTTAATGGTTCATATTCGCCGCATTCGTGAAAAAATAGAAGAGCTGCCCTCCAATCCTGAGCATCTGCTGACTGTTCGCGGCTTGGGATACAAGCTGCTGGTCAAGGAGGAGATATAATGGGAGGCACCGTTCGTATTTTAAAGCGTTTTATTGGGGCGACGATGCTCATCTCGCTCTCTTTGCTCATGCTTAACTTTTTGCTGCTGCTCATCTGGGTTAGTACAGGGACGGTCGAGGGAAGTTCGCCAGCCGCAGTTGTGCGGCATACGGCTGAAGGGCTGAAGGCTGCGAATAATGGGTATGTTCTTGAGGCCGAAACAGCGGCACGGCTGGATAGCCAGCAGGTGTGGGCGATGCTGATTAGCTCGGCAGGACAGGTCACGTGGGGGCACAGCTTGCCCGAAGAGCTCCCTGCCCATTATAGCTTGACGGATGTCGCCAAGCTTTCCATGAGCTACTTGATGGATTATCCCGTATTTGTGTGGGAGCATGCAGACGGACTTATCGTGATCGGCTATCCGAAGGACAGCCTTGTCAAATACCAGCATATACTGCCGACCGACTGGGTCAAAAATTTGCCGCTGCGCGCCCTGCTCCTACTCATAGGGAACCTAGTGCTGGT
The DNA here is from genome assembly GCF_002741035.1 of Paenibacillus sp. BIHB 4019. NCBI lineage: Bacteria > Bacillati > Bacillota > Bacilli > Caryophanales > Paenibacillaceae > Paenibacillus > Paenibacillus sp. BIHB 4019. The sequence continues at coordinate 514,834 of NZ_CP016808.1, forward strand.
TCTGATTGCCGCCCTGCTGATCGGTTCCCGGCTCCTGCTTTCCATCCGCCCGCTGACGCAGGGCATACAGGCGCTTGCTGCGGATCAGGAGGTGCAGCTTGAGCCTAAAGGAATGCTCGCTGACCTGGCCCAGTCTGTCAACCACGCCTCATCGCTGCTGCATCAGAAAAATGCTTCGCTCAAAAGCAGGGATGAAGCGCGATCCAACTGGATCGCTGGCATTTCCCATGACATTCGCACTCCGCTGTCCATGGTGCTCGGCTATGCCAGCGAGCTGGAGGAGCATCAAGAAATTCCGCCGTTGCAGCGAAAGCATGCGGGGATTATCCGCTATCAAGCAGAGAAGCTGCGCACCTTAGTAAGCGACTTAAATCTCGTTTCCATGCTGGAATATGAAATGCAGCCGCTCACTCCGAAGGCTTTGCGGCTGGCCGCCCTGACTCGACAGGTGGCATCCGATATAATTAATGCGGGGCTTGAGCCCAGCTTTACGCTCGAAATGGACGACATAAACGAAACCGCCCAAATATACGGGGATGAGCGTCTGCTGCTGCGCGCCATGACCAATCTCGTCCACAATGCGATTCGCCATAATCCACAGGGATGCGAAATCAGGCTTCGAGCAGAGCTTGCGGACGACAAGCATACGTGCCGCTTCATCGTATTAGACAATGGACGAGGCATCCCGCCGGAGGAGCTGGCCGATGTGCTGGAGCTGCCTTTTTCCGCAAATCGAAAATATGCCAGACCTTCCGGACATGGTCTCGGCCTGCCGATGGCTTGCCGAATAGCCAAAGCCCATCACGGGCGGCTGACGTTAACTAACGGGCCTGGAGCCGGACTCACCGCCGAGCTTGAGCTGCCTTGCTTGGAAGCGGGATAAGCTGTTGTGTGCTAGGAATACTCTAGAGGCTAAAGAGCTGCTCCCTGCACTTGGATCAACGTGGTGGACACAGCAGCAGCTATTTTAACAAAATCATGGGTTATGGCACCTTATGCGGACTCAGGAGCCGCTAATGCGCCGATTTTCGCCATTTTGATAGGATAATGAGGGCAATAGCGGATTTCCTGTCCGCTTAGGCAAACTCAAAAAATAGTAGAACCATACAATCAAACGAGGGCAGTTCTTCCTCCGTATAGCCCTTCTCGCGAATCAGCAATTCGCGAATGGCTTAGACCGTCAGACGGGTATAGAGTCTTCCAGTTTGCGCAATCCTTTGTGAATGGTATTCCGGCTGACTTGGGAGATGGCAGACGCTGCTCTGCTTATTTTTCTTCATCCATTCATCCACTCATTCATTCATGGACTTGTTTGGGTCTGTATTTACTATCATGTGTCTTATACCGTGCGATTTCTGGAGGCGCCGAGGCCAGACAGGAGCAGCAGAGCGCTAACGACAAGCAGCAGCAACAGCGGGGGCTTCCAGCTTGCCGTAATATCATGAAGCAGACCGAACAAGATCGGTCCGGTTGCCGCCAGCAAATAGCCAACCGATTGCGACATGCCGGAAAGAGCCGCGGAATCGAAGGCATCTTTCGTTCGCAAGCTTAAAAAGATCATGGCCAAGCTGAACGCACATCCTCCGCCAATTCCGAGTAAAACGGTCCACAACGAAATGAACGCATTTCCTCCGAAATAAAGGCCTCCCAATGAAACAAACAGCAGAACCGACATGATGATGACCAGCAAACGTTGGTTCTTCATGCGTCCCGCCACGATCGGCACAATGAACGCTACGGGCAGCGCGGCCATCTGAAACAGCGACAGCAGCAAGCCGCCGCTGTCTTCATTCAAGCCCCGGCTTGACATGATTTCAGGCATCCAAGCGATCAGCACATAGAATAAGAGAGACTGCATCCCCATAAAAATCGTAACCATCCATGCCAGTGGCGAACGCCACAGACTTCCGCGCTTCGACGCACCGCTCGTCGCTGCCCCAACAGCCGCCCGACTCGCCCGGGCTTGAGGCAACCAGAACAGCGCGGCCAACAGAACGAGTATGCCCCATATGCCAAGCGCGCCATTCCAGCCGAAACCGAGATCGCGGGCGACCGGAACACTGACACCGGATGCGATCGCCCCGCATAAATTCATTGATACGGAGTACACGCCGGTCATGAGGCCGACTTGATGAGCAAAATTCCGTTTGACCAAACTTGGAATGAGCACGTTGCACACCGCAATCGCCAGCCCAATCAAAGCAGTGCCTGCAAACAATGAAACGGTTGCGCTCAACGAACGGATCGCGATGCCCGCCATGAGTAAAACCAGCGCATAAAGCAGGGTCCGCTCCGCCCCGAAGCGGCGTGCCAGAAAGGGTGCGAACGGTGAAAGCAGCGCGAAAGCAAGCAACGGCAGTGTAGTGAGCAGACCTGCCGCAGCATTCGACAGTCCGAGGGATTCGCGAATCGAGCCGACCAATGGGCCTACCGACGTTAGCGGCGACCGCATGGTCAGTGCAATCAGGACGATGCCGAGGATGATCGGCCAACCCAGCGACAAAGACTTCTTCGCCATCATTGGCTTCGTATCGCTTGTTACGCTCATGGCCGCTCGCCTCCTTTGACCTCAAGAACAGCTTTCGATTCCGCAATATAACGGTGAACCGTTGCCACGGCACGATCGGCGTCTTGATCGACAATCGCTTGAACCAGTTGCCGATGCATCTCCACGAAATCCCCATCGGCTTCATAACGAGTCAAGCTTGTAATCGAATCCTGTGACGCGTCCGCGATGTGGTTGTATAATTCAATCAAGATTTCATTATGAGATGCCGCGATGATGCCTTGGTGAAGACGGATATCCTCCGTAACAATGGCATCCATGTCACCGCGTGCTGCCGCCCCCTCCCAGCGTTCCAATTGGAGAAGGAGCTCGCGCGCCTCTTCGTCCGTTCTGCGCTGTGCAGCCAGATGGGCTCCCTCGCGTTCGAGTGCATGCCGGACTTCCAACGTCTGCAGCGTATCGGATCGCATGATTCGTTTTTGCAGTACGACTCCCAGCGCGCTCGAAGAGCTGACGTACGTTCCGTCCCCTTGCTTCGTCTTTAAGAGTCCCGCGTGGATCAAAGCCCGAACCGCTTCCCTCAATGTATTGCGGCTAACATTCAACTCGACCATCAACTCTGGCTCGGCCGGAATACGCATCCCGACCGCCCACTTGCCGGATTCGATCTGTCTTTCCATTTGCAATGCGACTTGCTCGACCAGCGTCAATCGATTTGTTTTCTGAAGCATACGTCAGTCCTCATTTCATCTATTTATCAAACATAGGATGTTTGGTTAATTGGTATTTTAACACACTTATATCGTGGAGACAACTTCTTCCCTAAAAACCAAGCTTCGATAAATTGAAGTTTGCATAAACAACCTAGTAAATTGTAATTCTATTATTTTCTATCGTTACCAATCCTCATTTAATGTCGTATAACTCTTTAGATTGCTTTGCTTCCCGCATGGATGCTGTCGAAATGAATCGTTCTTTCGATAAACTTGTCCTGCCAATCTAGCAAATGGGCAAAAAAGAAGCTACACTAAAGCTATCGCATTATCTGAGGAGGGATCAACGTTGCCAAAAGCGCCATTCCTTGTTTCTACTCTATTATTCATGTCCTTGCTATTTCTGTTATTGCCGCATAAGGTTGCCGAAGCAAGCATGTGGAGCAACATAAAGGGCATTTTCTCCGCCCCCGAAAAAATCGACGCGCTGGAGCAGCAATATATGGATGCCAAGCAGCAGCTTGATGCACAGAAGGAGCAGCTCACCGAGTCGCTGCAAAGTGCAGAGCAATATGCAGCCAGGCAAGAGGAGCTCATGCAGCAGAACGAGCAGTTCCGCAAAACCAATGAGCAGCTAATGGAACAGAACAACGCGCTTATACAAGAAATGGAGCAAATCAAGCAGAAGCAAGCCAGCTTTACGCAAAAGCTCATCAATACAGCACTCATCATTATGAGTTTGATTTTCGCCTATATTCTTTCCCTGCGCGTATGGCGTTATCTCGTTTGGCGCAAGCAGAAGCATGCCGGCAGAGGAGTGTAGTCGATGAAAGCAACCTCCCCCGCGCCGATTGGACATGTGAAGGTGACGCTTCAGGAAGCGGACAAGCTCCATGTGCTCCATCCGGGAGCGATTATTGCTTACCAAGGCGCACCACAGCAGCGCGAGGATCGTTTTATGAATTTGGCAGGCGTTTATCGCAAAAAGAAATGGGTTCGCGCCCTGCTGAGCGGCCCCTCCGAATTTATTATCGGCTTGCCGCCGGGCTGCTCGCTGGAGACGATCCCCATCGGACCGGAAAGCGATTTGCTGTTCGATTATCGCCACGTGCTCTATTTCACAGACGGCATGCAGCTCAAAAGCGTCATTCAAAAAATGAAAAATGTGTGGATTACCCGCGAGCTGGTGCGGATGCGCTTCTCCGGCCCCGGCGACCTTGGCGTCATCACAAGCGGCGACATTGCGGTGCTCCAGTTGGACAAGGAGCGCCCGCTTTTTGTAAATACGAGCTCGCTCGTCGCTTATCCCGCCAATGCGAGCATCCAGCTTGCCGTTTACGGCAATCAGCTAGCGAGCCAGAACATGAACGTCCAGTGGAAAATAACCGGCAGCGGCCCTGTCCTTATTCAGACGGGCTCGCATGGGAAAGACCTGGAGCATCCGCTGCAAAACGACGGCTTCTTCAAGCGCTTGCTGCGCGAAGTGCTGCCGTTCGGCAGCGTGTATATTAAATAGTAAAAGGGCATTGCAAAAAACACCTGAAATCGCTGTATTAGCGGTTTCAGGTGTTTTTTTATATGAGGTGTTCTTTTTCAAGAAAGATAAAAACGTTAGTTTTTGAGCGATATAAGTAGTTGCAAATTTAGAGTGAAAAATATTCATATTTATTACGATTTCAATCTACGCACTCCATACGGAGTGCGACAACGTATTACAGAGGTGGGGGCGACGACATCGCATGTTTCAATCCATGCACTCCACACGGAGTGCGACTATGATAGCAGATTGTCATGGGGGCGTAAAGGAGTTTCTATCCACGCACTCCATACGGAGTGCGACGATCTACGCAAGCAAACCGAGGAGTTCTACAAAGTTTCAATCCACGCACTCCACACGGAGTGCGACTGCTGCAATATTTTAGTCGGGACGAATAAAGGCGTTTCAATCCACGCACTCCACACGGAGTGCGACAGCGAAAAAAGAGGTGATTGATCCCATCATGGCATCAATCACCTCTTTTTTCAATAAATATAATACTAGTAAAATCTAGATCAAACCTTGACTTTTCTTGAAATAGCTCAAAATCGACATGTTTCTACAATTTCTGAGGTGCGAATCCCCTAGGGTTTTTATGTGAGCTTCACATTCGCACCTGGGCATGTAGCCTCAGCTGCTAAAAAACTTTATTCAACTACGCCGTCTTAAAGCTCGACACCGTATGCTGGAGATCATCCGCCAGCTGGGCCAGCGATTGCGCGGTTGCAGCGGATTCTTCGCTGCTTGCTGCGGACTCTTCGGCTGCGGCGGACACATTTTCAACGGTAGTCAGCACGTTTGCGGCTTGGGCCGCCTGCTCTTCGCTTGCTGCGGCAATTTCGGACACGCGATGGCCTGTATCGTTGACCATCTTCGTAATGCGCTCGAACGCTTCTCCGGTTTTCTCCGACAATGCTGCGCTTTCCTCGACTGCATTCACGCTGCGCTTCGTATTTTGCTGCATGCCTTGAATGATGACCGTAATTTTCTTCGTCGCTTCGCCGCTTCGCTCCGCCAGCTTGCGCACCTCATCAGCTACAACAGCAAAGCCGCGTCCTTGCTCGCCTGCCCGGGCAGCCTCAATGGCTGCATTCAGCGCAAGCAGATTCGTTTGATCGGCAATATCCTCAATGACCTCGATAATATCGCCAACCTGATGGGAATCCTGCTCCAGCTGGGACATTTGCTCGCGCACGCCGTTCATGCTTTTCACCGAATCGTCGATAATGGTGCGGCCTTCCCTAGCAATTTTCATCGCGGAATCCGATAGCTCGGATGCTTGCTCCGTACTTTGAGCGACCGATTGGATCGCCATCTTCAGCTCGCTGAACAGCTCATGAATCGTCTGTGCTGCCGTTGCCTGAGCCGTGCTGCCGCCGGCAATTTCCTCTGTCGCCGCCGAAATTTGCTCCGCTGCCGCAGCTACGTTATGCGACGATTCAATAATGCCGCTAACCGTTCCATTCAAACGGTCAATCATATGGTTGAAGGAGCTAGCAAGCTTGCCGACCTCGTCTGTGGAGTCGATGTTCACCTTCTCGCGCAGGTCGCCATCGGCCACATTTTTCGCCAAAACAACGATCCGTCCCAGCGGCTTCGAAATCATTCGAGCCAGCACAATGCCAAAGACAATACTCAGGAGGAATGCCAGCACCACCATAATAATCGTAATGGTCAGTGCACTGTTATACGTTTCCTCGCCCCTTTGATTCGCTTGATCGGCTTCAAGAATGGAAAGCTCAATGCTTTCCTTCAGCAAATTGAAAACAATATCGCCTTGCGTTTTCAGCTCGTTGTTAATGAAGCCTTTGAATGCTGCTTCATTGCCCGAGCTGCCGATTTCAATTGCGCGCGCATAAACGTCTTGATAGGTTTTCCATTCCACATCATAGCTATCGATGATTTTTTGGGCAGTAACACTTAAATCGGTCGCTTTATATTTATCAACAGCCTGATCGACGAGTGCTGTAGTTTCCTTAATCGTAGCAAGCTCCGCCTGCTTCTGCTGATCCGTATCATGCAAATAAAGGTTTCGGATCTGTACACGCAAACGGGTATAGTTGACCTGAGCCTCATAAGCTTCTTTAACCGGAATCAAATTGTTAAAATACATATCATCCTGGGACGTATTCATTTTACCTAAATTATAAATGCCAAACAGACCGACAACACCTAAAATAATCGCAACGATCAGAAACGCGGATATTAATTTGACGCTGATTTTCAAGTTGTTGAACCATTTCATATCAAATATCCTCCCTTTTCTTGTTCCAATGTGTTTAGATCAAACCGCTCGCTTTTTTCATAATGCCGCCAATTTCCAAAATTAACGCAATGCGGCCATTGCCTAAAATCGTCGCGCCCGAAATGCCATCTACTTTGCCTACATAGGAACCGAGCGTCTTAATAACGACCTCTTGATTGCCAAGCAGCTGATCAACCGCAATCGCCAGCCGCTGCTCCGCCCTGCCGATCATGACGACCGGAATTTTGTCTGGGCCGCCCTCCTGCCGCTCATAACCGAACATTTCATGGAGCCAAATGAATGGAACAATTTGATTGCGGATTTTAATGACCGGCGAGCCTTTAATCATCTTGAGCGTACTCGTATCAACCCGAATAATTTCGACAACCGCGCTCATCGGCAAAATAAACGTTTGGTCGCTCGCCTTCACGAGCAGGCCCGTCGTAATCGCAAGCGTCAGCGGCAGCCGAATCGTAAACTTCGTTCCCACACCGACCGTCGTATCGATATCTATAATGCCGCCCAGCCGCTCAATATCCGTTCGCACGATATCCATGCCGACGCCTCTGCCCGATACATCGCTAAGCTGCGAAGCCGTGGAGAAGCCCGGGTGAAAAATAAGGCGCAGCGCTTTATGCTCATCCATCATCGCCGCTTCCTCTTCGCTAATGACGCCTTTGGCGACAGCGGATTTTCGCAGCTTGCCCGTATCAATGCCGCCACCATCATCTTCTACGACGACGACCACCTGATTATCCTCATGCGCAGCGCTAATACGAACCATCCCCTGCTCGGACTTGCCACGCTTCAGCCGTTCTTCCGGCATTTCAATGCCATGGTCAACAGCGTTGCGGATCAAATGGATCATCGGATCGCCTACCTCTTCAATGAGCGTGCGGTCAAGCTCTGTATCTCCGCCAATCATTTGCAAATCTACCTGCTTATGCAGCGTTTGCGCCAAATCGCGAACCATGCGTGGAAAACGATTGAACAGCTGTTCGATAGGAAGCATCCGCACCTTCATTACGTTTTCCTGAAGGCTGCCGATCAGCCTCGACAGGTGGTCGCTAATTTCGCCAAGGTCATCCATCGTTTCCGAATGTCCATGCACTTGATGCAGCGTCTGAATCGCTTGCTTCAAGCGCGTTTGGTCGATGACCAGCTCTCCCAGCAAATCGAGCACATTTTCCAGCCGCTCCACATTAACGCGGATCGTCTGCTGCTTCGCTGCTGCTCTGGCCTGCTGCGGCTTGTCTGCTTCATCAGTCTCCGGCGAACTGGCACTGCTTGCGGCAAATTCCAGAAGCTGCTCCTCCGTTGCTGCTGCCGCGGCAAACTTCTGCTGAGAAGGCTCTGCCTTCTCTACTCTTACGCTTTGCACATCCATCAGACCAGCAACTGCCTGCTCTAATGCATTCGGCTCCGCATCCCCGGCAATCAACCAGCGTATGGCGTGAATATCCCGGTCATCCTGCACCAGCTTCAGATTAGGCTCGCTCCACAGCACCTCACCCAATGCCCGCAAAGAAAGGTCTATAATGCTAATGCGGGCCAGCTTCATCATGCAATCCTCAGTAAGCCGGACCGTTATTAGAAATACGGCTTGTCCGTTATGTATACTTGCTTGCAGCGCTTGCTCCGCATCCTCCGGCAAAGCTTCTACTGCCGCCTCCTGTTTAGATGCCGCTGAGCCAGCATTTGCTTTAGAAAAGCGTTCAAGCTCCTTAATCATCGCCGTTGGGTCTGGCAGAAGCACCTCTTGGATAATGCTGTTTTGCAAATCCTTAATGAAGTCCAAGCATTGGAAAAACAAATTTGTTAACTCGCGCGTCATCGTAAGCTCTTCATTACGCAGCATATCAAGCAAATGCTCCCACTCATGGGTGAGCTGCTTGAGCTCCATGTAGCCCATAGCGGCGGATGAGCCTTTAATCGTATGGGCTGCCCGGAATAGCCGCTGAATGCCCTCGGAGTGAGAGCCCTGCTTTTCCAATGACAAAATCTCTTCTTCCATCGTCATAATCTGTTCCTCTAATTCTTCAAGAAACACTTGCCTGAATTCCGAGTTATCGAACATATGCACCACCCCGTAAGCGTTATGTTGAAAGCTGACTGGTTGACTGGCTCATTGACTAGTTGAAACTTGCTAGTTAAGAGTCACGCAGCATTAGTCGCGCAGCAGCACCTCATCGATCTTCAATATGCCGACCAGCTCTGATTCTGTAAGACCGATTCCGGTAAAATAGGCGCCGTTTATGCCGCCTACCCGCTCTGGCGGAGGCTGAATATCTTGGAACGTCGTGACCTTATGCACCCGGTCGACAATAATGCCAATCGATTCCTCCTGATGATGTACGACAACGATGCGCGTCGCTTTCGAATACACATCCTCATCGAGCGAAAATAATGAGCGCAAGCTAATGACCGGAATAATTTTGCCCCGTAAATTGATGACGCCCTTCACATAAAACTGGCAGTTGGGTATTTCGGTAATGTCCTGCATCCGTATAATTTCATGGACTTCTGCTATTCGGATGCCATAACTTTCTTCTCCAACGCTAAATTGTACATACTGCATCTGATCTACCCCTTGCATGGTTTCACCCCCTCTCATATTTAACCGCTTATGATTTCCAGCAGCTTTTTGCTAATTTGCTCAATCGGCAGCACATAGTCGACGATGCCTCGCTCCACCGCCGCCCTTGGCATGCCGTATACGATGCACGTTTCCTTCGACTCCGCAATCGTCGTCGCCGCTTGGCCGGCGTTTCTCGCTCGCAGCATTTGCTCCGCTCCATCACTGCCCATCCCAGTGAGCAGCACCAAATGCCGCTTTAAACGGCCAAGCGCCATAATGGAGCGGAACAGCTCATCTACGGAAGGACGATGCAAGCCCGCAATAGGCTTCTGATGCAGCTTGATCCAGTAGCTGCCTTCCTTTTCCTCCACATTCATATGGCTATCGCCAGGCGCAATAAACACTGTCCCATTTGCCAGCTGCTGCCCATTTTTCGCTTCTACAACCTTTAAGGCACTGACAGCGTCCAGCCTGTGGGCAAGCGATGCCGTGAAAGGAGCTGGCATATGCTGCACGATGACGATGGGATGCGGAAAAGAGGCTGGCAAGCCTTTCAATAAAACCGTGAGCGCTTGCGGGCCGCCTGTAGAGGTGCCGATAGCGACCAGTTCATTAACGACGGAAGCTGTGCGCAGTCTGGCATTCCTCAACAATGGCAGAAGCGACAATGGCTGTGGGGGCGCTTCTGCCTGCGTCAAGCCCGCCAGCTTCAGCAGCCGTTTAATCGGCGCCCCCGCCGCGTTTTTTATTTTTTCACATAATTCTGACTTTACTTTATAAAGGTCTGCCGACAGCTCGCCAGACGGCTTGGCGACGAAATCAACCGCTCCGCGCTGCAGTGCCATAACGATTTCCGCATCGCCAAATTTTTGAAAGGAGCTGAGCATGATGACCGGAGTTGGCCTGCGGGCCATAATTTCCGAGAGCGCCGTCAAGCCGTCCATGCCTGGCATTTCCACATCCATCGTAATGACATCGGGCCGCAGCCGAAGCGTCTCGGCAATTGCTTCCTCGCCATTTTTCGCTTCGCCCACTACTTGAATTTCCGGATCTTCTTCCACGTATCTCTTAATTAAATGCCGCATAAAAGAAGAGTCATCTGCCACGAGTATTCGATGCATCTTCAGTCCCCCTGTTTGCACTCTTCTATGTCTAATTACCTATTACCTTAACAAAACGCTCTGAATCCAAACTGAATCCTTTGTCGTTTTACTGATTTTTTTAGCGAATTTTACGAAATAATCGAAAAAAGCTCAAAAAAACCACCCTGGCGCTATAAAAATGCACCGGGTGGACTTTTAACTTTCCTCTCAAGTTGCCTGCACAAGCGACTCATAACGGCCAATCAGCTCGGCCTGCGAGTACACGCCCATCTCTCCCGCGCTGCGCTTGCAAAATTGCGTGAAAACAAGGTTCGCCTTCATCCGGTTGCCGCCCCGCATATAGCAGCGAACTACGAGCCACAAGGCACCTTCATCGTAGGGCTCCTTGTTCAAATATCCCAGTGCGTATTCCGTCGCTGAATAAACTTCTCCCTGCACGAGCAATCCTTCAACAAGACGCTCAATCACAAGAGCTCCTATGAGCCGATAATGCTCGCGCAGCTGATACACCCAAACGCCAGGAATATCCGTCAGCACCTCTTCGGTATAGAGGGCAGCCGCCTGCCGCAGCAAAATCAAGCTGCCCGTATCGACTGCACGCTTCGCTAATTGCTGAAACCTCAGCATATCGGAAGACAAATCGCCCGCTGTCAGCTTGTAGGTTTCCCGCAGCGATTCAATGCGAATTTTCCCGTCAAGCCCGTTGCACCTTAGTATTTGTCGAAGCTGGTAAATGCAAGTATGCAGATACGCCCTCGCCTTCGATTCGTCCATGCCTGGGAACACATCCTCGAAAATGTCGCCTACCTTGCATTCGCGGTTCGTCCATAAATACGCGAACAGTTCCTTCGTTTTCGACACCTTCCATTTGACTGGCCCTCCAGCTCCATGAAGGCTTAGCTTGCCAAAGCATTGAACATCGATTTGGTCACGCTGCACAGCAGCATGGGCCGTTAATGTACCTCTTCCCTTTCTGCGGCGAAGCAAACGCTCGATAGAGCGCTTTACCCGCTCCGGAGCAACGGGTTTCAATAAATAATCCTCTACATTCAGTTCGTAGGCCTTAAGCGCAAAATCGTCAAATGCCGTCACAAATACAGCCGCTGTCTCCGGGCAAGACGCAAGCAGCTCCTCGGCAAATACAAGGCCCGAAACGGTCGGCATCATAATGTCAATAAATACGATATCCGGCGGCTCACGCTTGATCGCCGTCAGCCCTTCAAGCGGATCATCGTAAAGCATAATGGAGCCTACCCCTTCACAATTCGACAAATACTCCTTCATTTCCTCAAGCGCCCAATACTCATCATCCACCACCGCAACGTTCAGCATTTACAAGTCCCCCCTGCGCTGGTATCAAAAAGCTTACGGTCGTTCCCCCGCTTTTGCGGCGCCTGATTTGCAGACCTGTGCCGAAATGGCGAAGGAGCCGCTCATTCGTATTAGCAAGCCCCATGCCCTGGCGCTGCCCTCTGGCGGCCATTCGCCTGTATTCCGAGTGCTGCTTCACCTGCGCGAAACGCTCAAGCTCCTCCTCCCGAATGCCTACGCCATCATCCTTGATTGTCACTCGCACACCAGCAGGGACAAGCAGCGTCCCTATATCAATCGTTCCGCCAATCAACCTTGCTGTGAGGCCATGGCGAATGGCATTTTCCACTAACGTCTGAAGGATAAAGGGAGGCAGATAGAATTGTGTAGCCTTCAAGTTGTAATTGACATGCAGACGGCTGCCAAATCTCGCCTTTTCCAAGTTCAAGTAGGCGTTTACGAGCGCCAGCTCGACTTTGAAGGATACGACATCCGCCTTGTTCTCAAAATCAAAGCTGCCGCGCAAAAATTCGCTTAGGCTGCGCAGCAGTGTCCTTGCCTCCTCCGCATTGCGCTTGCTAATAAATATAATCGTTCCAATCGCGTTAAATAAAAAATGCGGCTTTATCTTCGCCCGCAGCATCGCCAGCTCCGTCTCCACAAGCCCCGCCTCGAATCTTTTCAGCTGCAGGAGCATGTCTAGCTTTTGCTTTAGCTCAGCGGCGGCAAAGGGCCGCAATAAATAATCATTCATCCCGGCTTCATAAAGGCTTTCTAATTGTCCCCTGCCCTCCAGGTCAAGCAGCAAAATGATATACAAATCCTTCCTGACGGCTGCCTCGCGTATGGCACGGCATAAGGCAACCGCCTCCTCCGCCAAGGAAGCATCGATGACGCATAAATCTGCTTCCCCGCCGTGCTCGAACCAGAGCAAAGCGGCTTCCAGCCTGCTCTCGGCCGAGATTTGTATATGTTGTTCCGTGAAAACATCCGTAATAATCGCTCTTTCGGTTACGCAGTCATGAACGAGAAGCGCATGAAGCAATGCAAATCCCCCATTCCAAATTATAGTAGGTAAGAACGTCTAGTAACTATATCGGTTATAGCGGCTTCTCTTTACACTATACTCCGTAGGGAGACGCAGAAAAGGCCGGTTGTAATCAACCGGCCTTGCACGAAACCTATGTTTTTTATACGTATGCTATGTTGTGCGAAATTCTGCTGCCTACTCTTCCTTCGGAATCAGCTTGTAAATTTCTCCTGATTCAAAAGCATCAATGAGGCGTCCCAGCCATTTGTAATAAGCAAGGGCTTCCTGTAGCTTCTGCCTGTCGCTAGCTAGCACCTCCAGAAAGGCTTCGGACTGCTCTGTGTTTTCCTCAAGCTGTTCAATTTCCTTCAGAGAACGGGTTAGGGCAAGCACATTTTGCTCCGCAGCCTTCCTCCATTTGATAGAGAAGAAGTCTGTAAAGTTCTCATGCCAGTCCGGCACTACCTCATACAAATCTTTGCGTGAGCCTTTGCCCCATACTTTATTGATCATTTTCAGATCGTATAACGTCCGCATTCCGGTGCTCATTGACGTTTTGCTCATGCCCATCGTAGCACTCATTTCGTCCAGCGTGACAGGCTCGCGGTTGAAATACATATTGCCATATAAATGCCCGATGGACAGCGTTATGCCATATAGATCCATGTTTTTGCCAATTGATTCAATGACGCGCCGACGCGTCTTCAGCAACTGCTGCTGCTGCTCTTCTGTTAATGCTGCAAGTTCATCCATGTCGATCCTCCTGAGGAGTGGCGTGTCCCATTCATCCTACAACATGTATTGTAATCAAACGTCTAGGGAAATGTAAAGAAACATGTTGATATGAAAAAGGGAGTTATCAGGAGTATTCTGTACGAAAAGTTTGTAAAGTTATAACTGTACAAAGTATACGAAGGCTCACGCCTTTTGACCATTACATTGTTATCCAACTACACTTGTAAGCAGACGAACACTCGAAGCTTGGTGATTAAGCGTTATGATAAAGCGTCCACCTCGCTTCCTGTGCCAAGGATCGTGGAGGGGGTACTACATGGCTATTATAGAAGCTAAAAAGCTGACCAAGATTTTCGGAGCAGATCCAAAAAAAGCGATACCGCTGCTGGATAAAGGCTGGTCAAAGGAAAAGATTTTAAAAGAAACGAAGCTGACTGTCGGCGTGAATCAAGCTAATTTTTCGATAGAAGCCGGACAAATTTTTGTCATTATGGGCTTATCGGGCAGCGGCAAATCGACGCTCGTTCGCTTGTTGAATCGCTTAATTGAGCCGACGGGCGGACAGGTGCTGTTTAATGGCAAGGATGTCCTGAAAATGACGGCTGAGCAGCTTAGACAGTTTCGGCGCAAGCATGTCGGGATGGTATTTCAGAAGTTTGCGCTGTTCCCGCATCGTACGGTGCTGCAAAATATCGAATACGGCCTTGAAGTTCAAGGCATTCATAAGTCGAAGCGCCGGGAAATGGCGATTCAATCTTTAGAGCTTGTCGGCTTGAAAGGCTACGGCGACAGTTATCCCGAGCAGCTAAGCGGCGGGATGCAGCAGCGCGTAGGCCTTGCAAGGGGACTTGCCAGCGATCCAGAGGTACTGCTGATGGATGAGGCGTTCAGTGCCCTTGATCCGCTTATCCGCAAGGATATGCAGGATGAGCTGCTGGAGCTGCAATCGAAGATGAAAAAAACGATCGTCTTCATTACCCATGATTTGAATGAGGCGCTGCGCATTGGCGACCAAATTGCCTTAATGAAAGACGGCAGCATCGTGCAAATCGGCTCGCCGGAAGAAATTTTGATGCAGCCGGCCAATAAATATGTCGAGCGTTTCGTCGAGGACGTCGATTTGTCCAAGGTGCTCACCGCCTCCCATGTAATGGCGAAGGCCGAGACGATTACGAATGAGAGAGGACCGCGCGTTGCGCTCCAGCTTATGCGTGCCAGAAGCATTTCCAGCTTGTACATGGTAGATAGGGAAATGCGCTTGCTTGGTGTCATTACGGCTGACGATGCTGCCAAGGCATTGAAGGAAGGGCTGTCGCTTGAATCGTTGACCCAGCGTGATGTTCCAACCGTATCACCCGATACGCTGCTCAATGAGCTGTTCGAGCTGATGGGCAATGCCCGATTGCCCGTTGCTGTCATCGGCGAAAATAGCCGATTAAAGGGCATCGTCATTAAAGGCGCAGTGCTTGCCGCACTCGCAGGCAATACCGAAATAGAGGCAGGTGTTAAAGCATGAATATACCCAAAATCCCTTTAGCAGATTGGATTGGGGCGCTGGAAACATGGCTTGAAACCCATCTCGGTCCGCTTTTCAAGCTAATTAAAGTGGTCGTTGGCGAAACGGTTGGCGGACTAAATGCCGTTCTCGATTTTTTCCCTGCGATCGTGCTCATTATTCTTTTTACCGCAGCGGCTTGGTTTCTCGGCAAATGGCGCATGGCGCTGTTTACGTTTATCGGCCTGCTCATCATTGATAATCTCGGCTACTGGAGCCAGACGATGCAGACGCTGTCGCTTGTGCTGACCTCCGCCCTCATTTCAGTCGTGGTCGGTGTTCCTGTTGGCATTTTGTGTGCACGTAAAAATAGCATTCAAAATATCGTTACTCCGATTCTTGACTTTATGCAAACGATGCCGGCCTTCGTTTATTTGCTGCCTGCCGTCTCCTTCTTCTCGCTTGGCGTCGTGCCTGGCGTCATCGCTTCGATTATTTTTGCGATTCCACCAACAATTCGCATGACCAATCTTGGCATACGCCAAGTTCCGGAAGAGCTGACGGAAGCGGCGGACGCGTTCGGCTCTACACCGTCGCAGAAGCTGATCAAGCTGCAATTGCCGATTGCGCTGCCAAGCATAATGGCGGGCATCAATCAGACGATTATGCTGTCGCTTTCGATGGTCGTTATCGCATCTATGATCGGCGCTCAAGGTGTCGGCTCGTACGTTTACCGTGCGGTGACACAGGGCAACACCGGTGTTGGCTTTGAGGCGGGGATTGCCATCGTTATACTGGCGATTATCCTCGACCGCTTGACGCAAAATGCGATTCGCCGTACGAAAAAAGCGTAATTAATCTAAAGTCCCTTCCCGCCTATACTGCGGGATAGCTGCTTTATCAATCGAAAGATTTTCCGAAGGAGTGTTAGTGTTGAAAAAAATAAAAATGCTAGTTGCTGCCGTTTTGCTCGCCGTCCTAGCCGCCGGCTGTTCTTCCGCCAGCGGAAGCAAGAACATTACCCTTGCTTATGTCGCTTGGGATTCAGAAATTGCGAGCACCTATGTCGTAAAAGAAGTGCTGGAACAGAAGCTGGGCTACAAGGTTGAAATGCTTCAAGTGGATGCCGGGCCGATGTGGGCTGGCGTTTCCGACGGAAGCGCAGACGGAATCGTTGCCGCTTGGCTCCCAAGCACGCATGCCTCTTATGCAGATAAATACAAAGGGCAATATGAGGATCTCGGCGCTAACCTCGAAGGCACCAAAACCGGACTTGTCGTTCCTAAATATATGGACATCAACAGCATCGAGGATTTGAATGATAAGACAGGTCCTGAGCTTGACTATAAAATTATCGGGATTGAGCCGGGTGCCGGACTAATGATGGCTTCGGAGAAAGCGCTCGATGAATACGGTTTGCGTGATAAATGGACGCTGCTTGAAAGCTCGTCCGCTGCAATGTCGCAGGAGCTTCAGAAGGCGTATGACAATAAGGAGCCGATCGTTGTAACGGGCTGGACACCACACTGGATGTTCGCCAAGATGGATCTGAAATATTTGGATGATCCGAAAAATGTATACGGCGGCGCGGAACAAATTCATACAATTGTACGCAAAGGACTGAAGGAGGACAAAGCGGAAGCTTATGCTTTCCTCGACAAATTCAACTGGACGCCTGATGATATGGCGAAGGTCATGGTTGCCATTCAAGGCGGGGAAACGCCAGAAGCAGCAGCTAAAGCCTGGGTTGAAGGCAACGCCGAGCTGGTTGATGCTTGGTTGAAATAATTCAGCCTTGCTTTCATCAGCAGCGCGCGCTATAATACATCTAATTTCATTACAACGACTTGCTGATGACGAGAATCCAACTCCGAGGCGTTCTCGTCAAGAGAGATGTTTAGCACTTCTCCTAAGTTAACCGGGCCCGCCCGTTATCGCGGAACCAAAGCGGATCGTTCGGCATTGCCGTCCGGTCAAGTTGGGTGGCACCGCGAGTTTAACGCTCCTCGTCCCAAAAGGATGAGGGGCGTTTTTTGCGTTTTTATTTAAAAAGCGAAGGAGCGCGGTAACATGCTGGACATGAAATGGATTCGCGAAAACAAAGAGCTGGTGCAGCAAGCGGCGGAGCATAAGGGGCTGAATTTTAACGTTCAGCAGCTGCTCGAAGCCGATAGCCGCAGACGCGAGCTGCAGCAGCAGGCGGACGAACTTAGGCAGGAGCGCAATGCCCATTCGCAGCGCATTGGGAAGCTGATGCAGAGCGCAAATGCGAGGCGGCAGAAGCAAGAAGTGGAGCTGCAAGGGGTGCAGCAGCCCATGAAACCCGGACAATATTCAGCTCCAAGGCAGGCAGAAGGGCAACCGCAACAGGCGGCGTTCGAACCGCCGCAACGGACGGAGCAAGAGCAGGCCGAGCAATTGAAGCAGGCAGTAACGAAAATGAATGAGCTGCTAAAGCCTTGCGAGGAGCAGCTGCTTGAAGCCGAGCAGCAATTCCGCAGGCTAATGCTGGAGGTGCCTAATCCGGCTTCGCCAGATACGCCTATCGGCAAGTCGGATGCTGACAATGTGGAATTGCGCCGAATCGGCAGCGTTCCAGCCCCCGCTTTTGCGCTGCGGGATCATGTTGAGCTTGGCGAGCTGCACGGCATGATAGATATCAATCGCGGCGTTCGGACGGCGGGCTCGCGCAGCTACTATTTGAAGGGGGCAGGTGCCCTGCTGCACCGTGCGGTCCAGCAGCTCGCGCTTGATTATTTGCTGAAGCGCGGATTTACACTGCTTGATGTGCCTCTGATGGTAAGAGAGGAAGCGATGTACAATACGGGATATTTCCCCGGGGGCACGGATTCGGCATACCGGATCGACGGCGAAGATCGCTGGCTGATCGGGACTTCGGAAGTACCGCTAGTTGCCTATTACGATAACGAAATCGTCGATGTAGCCGATCCGATTCGCCTTACAGCAGCAACCGCCTGCTTCCGCAGCGAGGTAGGCTCGGCTGGCCGGGATGTACGCGGCCTCTACCGCGTGCATCAATTTGCCAAGGTTGAGCAGGTTGTGCTTTGCGAAGCCGACCCTTCCCGTTCGGAGGCGCTGCTCCACGAAATTACAGCGAATGCGGAACAGCTGCTGCAATTGCTGGAGCTGCCCTATCGCGTAGTTGCGGTATGTACCGGCGATATGTCGCAAAAAAATGTTAAGCAATTCGACATTGAAACGTGGATGCCAAGCAGGCAAGCTTATGGCGAGACGCATTCGTCGTCGAATGTGCATGATTTTCAGGCACGGCGCTCGAATATTCGCTATCGTGATGCCGAGGGCAAGCTGCGCTACTGCCACACACTCAATAACACGGCCGTCGCAACGCCGCGCATTCTTATTCCGCTGCTGGAAAATCATCAGCTGGAAGACGGCTCGATTTATATTCCGCTAGCGCTTCGGCCCTATATGAACGGGCTGGAAATGCTGAAAGCTCCTGCTGCCCCCCTTGCGGAAGCAGCCCCAGAGCAGCAAGGAACGAAGTAAAACATGGCGAGATAATGGTCACACCAATAGGGTGGAAAATAAAAAGACAAGCGCTGCTGAATCGGCAGCGCTTGTCTTTTCTATAGTTGAGCAGCAGTCTGAACGGCAGCGGGCAGCTTGCCTGCTTTATTTTTCCGAGCTGTATTGACGTTAGGATGATTTCAGCTCTTCCAAGTAGGCGACCAGACGATCCGATGTTTCGCTGATGCCCTGCTCCATTCCCATTTCGACTACCGTTTTGAGTGCTTCCTCGGTTGGGTAACGGGTCACGCTTACGAATTTGGTCTTGCCATCCTCGGTCGCTTCGAACGTCATGGTGACGTTAGCTGACGGCATGTCCGCGGATTCATTGCCTTCGGCATCGGAAAAATAATCGACGTAGGCGATTTTCTCATTCGTTACAATTTCCTTGTATACGGCCTTGCCCCATGATTCAAAGCCGAAAAAATCCCCTTGGTTCTGGTCGATGCATTTCATGCAGTAATGCCATACGCCGCCTGGACGGAAATCGACTGTGCAAGCCGACAAAATCCAGCCATTCGGTCCCCACCAATGCTTCAAATGCTCAGCCGTGGAATGGGCTTCAAACACGAGTGCATGCGGTGCGTCAAAAACCCGCTCCATCGTAAGTACCTGTCCGTCTACCTTAAAGGTTAATTTGTTCGTCATTGTGATTGCCTCCTGAAAGTTAGTTTGGTTTGCTGCCTCGTTCCTTCAACTGCTGCAAATAAAAATCCAATTTGTCGAACCGCTCGCTCCATAGGCTGCGATAGGTTTCCAGCCAGCTGTCCATCTCTTGGAGCGGCTCCACCCGAAGCTTGTAATAACGGCGATTGGCTACTGCCTGCACCTCGACGAGCCCTGCTTCCAGCAAAATGCGCAAATGCTTGGAAGCCTGTGGCTGACGAATAGGCAGACGTTCCGCAATTTCTCCGACAGTCAAGGAACCATCCACCAGCAGCTCCATGATCCGCAGGCGTGTCGGGTCGGATAATGCGCTGAATATCGTAGCTTCCATAAAAACCGCGTCCTTTAATGGCGCTGTTAGAATCAAAGGGAAGTCAGCGCTATGAAGGTGCTTTCGTTTCCCTGAATTGAATATACCACTTTAGGAATATTCCCGTCAAGGAATAATAAAAAAATTGCTGCCGAGCATAATTGGCATACTGTCATTTTGCACAAAAAAAGCCGCTAACAAGCATAAAACTTGTCACCAGCTTACGTACGAAGATCAAAAAAGGAGCTGCACCCCTGCGGTGTGCGCTCCTTCTAGCCCTTCAATGATCCGGCGGCCATGCCGGAAATAAAATAACGCTGCAGCAATAAAAATAAAATAAGCATCGGCAGCGAGATCAGTACAACTCCGGTCAGCAGCCCCGGATAATTGGTTGAATATTCGCCCTGGAATTGCAAAAGCGCTAAGGGCAGCGTCATTTTTGCCTTATCTGTGAGCAGCAGCATCGGGAACAGCAGGTCATTCCAGACGCTCACGAGCAGGAAGATAGCTGTTGCGGCAAGCGAAGGGGCTGATAGCGGCAACGCTATTTGGCTGTATAGCCGCCATTCCCCCGCTCCATCCATGCTGCCTGCCTCGAACATTTCCTTGGGCAGCGCGCGCATGAACCCCGTCAGCATAAAAACCGCTACCGGCAGCAGCATCGAGACCGTCACTAATATGAGCCCAAACCGGCTGTTCATCAGCCCAAGATCGCGCATAAAGGAGTAGATTGGAATCATATTCACCTGTGCTGGTACCATCAATCCTATGAGAAATATGCCATAAAGGATTAGCCCTAGCCTATTGGCAATCCGGTAAATGCCGTAAGCAATCATGCTCGACACGATCAGCTCCAGGACAACCGTGCTGAAAGAAACCGTTATGCTATTGCTGAAATAAGACAGCATCGGTTGGCTGTCGAATAGATGGCTGTAGTTTTGCCCTGTGAACGAGCTTGGAATACCGAGCGGACTCGCATAAAACTGCTGCTGGTCTTTGATCGTCGTCACAATCAGGAAAATAAGCGGCAGCAAAATAATAATCGCGAAAGCGAGCAGAAACAAACGCCCTGCTATTCGTAACGGCATGAATTCATGCCTCCTTTCTGATCATGACGCAAGTTAAGGTCCTATCTTCAAGCCGCCTGCTTCGCAGCGCGCGGGGGCAGCTTGAAAATACGGCCTAATAGGAGACGCGATTCGCCCGCAGCGCTCTGAATTGCAGAAACGTAATGAAGGCAATAATAAACAGGAAATAAATCGACGCTGCGGACGCTTGGCCAAACTTATAGTTTTGGAACGCCGCCGAATAAATGTACGTGGACAAAATTTCCGTCGCATAATTCGGGCCGCCCCGCGTCGTAACGAAAATCAAATCAAACGCCTTGAAGGACTGAATCGTCGTATAAGCAACAACAATCGTAGCCGCAGGCGCGAGCAAGGGCCAAGTAATCCGGCGAAAAATAGCCCATTTGCCGCCTCCATCCAGCTTCGCCGCCTCATACAGTTCCTCTGGTATCGCATGCAGGCCTGCGATAAATAAAATCGCCATTTGCCCAATATGCGCCCATGCCTGAATAGCAGCAATGGAATAGATCGCAAGCGACGGATTGCCAAGCCAATTATTCGCAAGCGCTGACAATCCGAGCATCCGGAGCAGCTCGTTAAGCAGCCCCAGATTCGGATCGTAAACATAAGCAGCGATAAAGCCGACTGCGGCAGACGATAATATCGTCGGGAAGAAATACAGCGCCCGCAGCGCCACTGTCGTTTTTTTATTTTTCGTCAGCAGCAGCGCTACAATTAGTGATACGAGCGTCTGCACGACCACGACCGACAGCATGAACCGCAAGTTGTTGCCGATCGCTTTTTTGAAAATAATGCTGTCTGCTACCGTCTTGTAATTATCAAGCCCGACGAAGCCGGATGTGTCTGACATGCCGTCCCAATCCGTGAAGGAGTTGTAAAAGCCGGACAGCGTCGGATATAGGAAGAAGATCGCATAGAGCAGCAGCCCCGGTACAAAAAAGAAGTATATCGTCTTCCGCACAGCCATCAGACTATGGCTTCAGCTGCTGGTCCACAATCGCTTGCGCGCTGCCGGCAGCCCCTTCCGCTGAATCGCCGGCAATGACCGCTTGAATGGAGCCGGTAACCGCCTTCTGGATTTCAATATTCGTAATGAGATAACGAGGCTGGAAGCGCGTTTTTTTATCGGCCCAGCCGCTGATGACTTGCAGCGCAGGGCTCGTGTATTCAATATCCTTGACCGGAATGTTCTGGTTAGCTGCATTTGCGACTTTGCCCGCTACTTCTTTTTTGCTCAGATAAGAAATGAAGGCTTTGGCTTCCTCCGGATGCTTGGACTTGCTGTTGACGCCAAGCATGAATGTCGTCGTATGAATGCCTTCATAGATCGCTTGATCAGCAGGCACGGTAATTGGAGCGAGCAAATCCAGCTTCAGATCAGGACTCGCCTTCAATACAGCTGCAATGGAGTACGAGCCAGTTGCCAGCATCGCCGCTTTTCCTTGTGAGAAAAGGGCAATCGCCGCATCCGTATTCGTACCGAGCGAATCCGGCTGGAAATAACCTTTGTCGTTCAGTTCTTTGAACTGCGACAGCGTTGTGGTCCACCATTCATCCGTAAGCTTGGTTTCGCCCTTCTCAAGCTTCTGGAATACTTCTTCATCCGGCGCATTGTTCATCATCATCGGATTCATGAATTGGCCTGGTCCAATATCGGCGCCGGGGAAGGCGATCGGGATAATGCCATTGCTCTTAAGCGTTTCGCTTGCGGCAAGGAAGCTGTCCCAATCCTTCGGCGGTGAAAGGTTGTATTGCTCGAACAGCCCGACGTTGTATACCGGAATGTTGTACACGAGAGAATACGGCAGCGCGTATTGCTTGCCATCTTTTGCTCCGGATTTAATCAGCTCCGGCACGAACGATTGGACGAATGCCTCATTCGTTAAATCGGTGTATAAGCCTGCTTTGGCAATCGATTCAAACTGTGCGCCCGGGAAGGAAGCAAATACGTCGCCTACAGAGCCGTCGAGCAGCTTAACCTGCGCCGTCGTCTGATATTGCTCAGACGGGAACGTCTGCATCGACACTTTGATGCCGGGATTTTCCTGCTCAAAATCTTTAATAATCTCGTTC
Organism: Paenibacillus sp. BIHB 4019; assembly: GCF_002741035.1. Taxonomy (NCBI): domain Bacteria; kingdom Bacillati; phylum Bacillota; class Bacilli; order Caryophanales; family Paenibacillaceae; genus Paenibacillus; species Paenibacillus sp. BIHB 4019. Next base: position 537,773 of record NZ_CP016808.1, read on the forward strand.
CAGACTGGCACATCGCCCTGCCAATGGATAAAGCTGATCTCTACGGGCTTGCCAGCTCCGCTATTGCCGCTGGATACAGTATTGCTGCTGGCATTGCCGCCATTGCCGCCGCAAGCTGCCAAGATGAGCGCAAGCAGCAGAAATATGGCTGCGGGAAACGAATATTTTTTCAACATCATGGATTAAATAACCCTCCTGTCATCTTCTGTGAAAATTTACGCCTGTACTTCGCGTCTGCTCGCCCACTTCTGATGGAACAGCGGCAGTGCTTCATTGCCGAAGCGCTCTGCCTCCTCCAGATGAGGGTAGCCCGACAATATAAAGGACGATACGCCTAGCTCTGCGTATTCAATTAATCGTTCTGATACTTGGTCGGCTGTGCCTACAATCAGGATCGCTCCGCCCGAACGGACAAGCGACAGACCTGCCCACAGGTTCGGCCCTACGACAAAGCGCTCATCCTTGAACTGCTCGCGCAGCTCGTTCTGCCGGCGCTGGTTCGTTGCGTCTGTCTTGGCAAAAGCTTTCTGCGCCTGCTCAATCGCTTCAGGCGACACCTTGCTAATGAGCTCCCATGCCGCGGCCCAAGCCTCTTCCTCTGTGTCGCGAACCAATACTTGCGCCCGCAGCCCGAAGCGGACCGGACGGTCAATGCCCGTCTCCTCGCGATACTGCGAACGAACGATTTCAAAATCTTCGATCTGCTCGCGAATCCAGTCATGCGGCTCGCCCCACATTAAATACGTATCCGCGAATTCAACCGCTACGCGTTTCGCTGATGGAGAGCTTCCGCCAAGGTAAAACGGCGGATGAGGCTTCTGCACCGTCAGCGGCGTCGTCACCGCACGCGTGAACTGATAATACTTTCCGCGGAAAGGCTGCTGCTGATCGTGCTGCTTCGCCCTAGCACCTTCGCTTCCGACGAATTCAGAAGCTTGAATGCCATCCGATTGCGTCCACGCCTGCTGCATCACCGCCAAATATTCACTAGCGCGCTCATAGCGCTCATCATGCGCATGGGCAAGCGGGTCGCCAAGCTCCTCCAGATCCTGCACCGAGCTTCCGGTCACGACGTTAATCATCGCGCGTCCGCCAGATAATTGATCGAGCGCCGCTCCCATCCGGGCCGACAGCACTGGGGTTGTGAGGCCTGGGCGCACCGCTACAAGCGGGCGAAGCGTCGTCGTGTGGCTCATAATGGCTGAGCCAACAACCCAAGCGTCCAAGCACGGGCCGCCCGTCGGGATCAGTACGAAGCCAAGGCCTGCTTTTTCAGCCGCTTTAGCCACATCAATCAAATACTCCAGCGTAGGTTCCCTCTCCGCCGCTACGCCTACGTAGCTGCCATCTCCCGCCGTAGGCAGAAACCAGCCAAATTCTATCTCTTTATGTTCATTAAGATTACTCACCATTATGCTCTCCTTTACGGGTATGACTCTGGATCCGTGAGCAGCCCGTATCTCCAGTTCGTCTGGCAGATGCCTATGGTACATCCGGCTGTCCGGTCAATAACCAACAAGTTTAGTAGGAATAGTTGTATTTGCATCATAACAATCAACGGTTAGCGGGTCAATGTCATTTCGCGGCGTTTTAAACTTGTCATTTTGTGATGTCGGATCATTTGCTATACTGGGGAAGGTTATGTCTTTTCACAGCGCCATTAAGGTAAAGATAGAATAATAGATTATAGGCCAGGCACGTTTAAACATGGAAAAAAGGGGGTATTAATGATGAGACCGAATATGCGTGAAGACCATCATGAATGGCTGGAAATCTATCATTTCACGCCTTCTGCTTTCGAGAAATCGGGAGCTGCATGGCCCATTCGGGTCGGAACGAATATCGCCAAGCCGAATTATCATATCGGCCCGCGCGTGGCGCCTTACTATTATTTGCTAGGCGTGCTGGAGGGGCAAGGAACATTCATTCAGGGCAACAAGACGTACACGCTGCGCCAAAATGATCTGTTCTGCCTGTTCCCGCAAGTTACCCATGAATATTTCACCTTGGCGGAGGAGCCGCTGCACAAAATCTTTTTTGCCTTTGATGGCAAGAAGGCGCTTCAGCTGTTGGCTCGGCTCGGGCTTGGGCCGCAATCGCCCCATGCGCCCGGCGCACTGACACCACAGGCTGCCGAATTTATGCAGCAGCTATTGCAGCTCGTCAGCCACTCGGGTCCACCGAATACCGATCTGGCACGGCTAGGCCTTTTTCACCGGATCTGGGATGAGCTTGTCTCATCTGCTTCTCACGTTGTTGTTCCCCGCGACCATCGCAGCATCGATTGGCTGCAAAAGGGGCTGGAGTATATGGAGATTCATTATGCGGAGGGCATTTCCGTGGAGAGCGTCTCCGACTACGTGGGAGTCAATCGCACGCATTTTACTAAACAATTCAGCAAAGCATACGGCATAACACCGGTCCAATATATCCAGCAGCAAAAAATGGGCGAAGCCAAGCGTCTTCTCGCGCAAACCGGCTATACGTTATCGGAAATCGCCAGCTCCATCGGCTTCCCCGACCTCTTTTCTTTTTCCAAAGCGTTTAAGAAAAATATAGGGGTTGCGCCCAAGCAATACCGCTCCCAGCTCATCAGCGGGCAAAGAGAGAGCAACGATTGACAGCTGTAACTGTATAAATTATAATTACAGTATTATCATTGTTAGATTGTATTGGGTTTCAAGGTGAAACGGCTGTTGCCAGCCTCTGGCGGCGCAGCGCGTTTCATTCCGAGAAATATAGAGAAAGAATAGCATTGCGATATCCTTTCCTATATTTCAAGGTGAAACGGCCGTTGCCAGCCTCTGGCGGCAAAGTTACCGTTTCACGCTGCAATATAAGCCCATTTATAAGGATGTGACTTATAAATGCTTATATTTTTGAAAAAATCAGGCATAATTGCAGGTTCCATTAAACGACAGGTGGTGACTGGAATGAATAATGAGATGATAATTAAACCGGGCGACTGGATGAACGGAACGACTGGAAATGGCGAGCTGATGCTCGGCTTCGTAGAAAGCGTTGATGCTTCCCACGGCACGGTACGGCTATATGTAACGGCATGCGACAATGAGCTAGCCATCGGCAGAACGATTACGCTTGCGGCTTCACAGGTTAATTCGCTGCGCTCCTCACCGCTGTATACGGTGCAGCAACTGACGCAGCTGATCGATCTGGCGCTCGCAACAAACGATGAAGCTTGGTTTAATGAGCTTTCGGGCATGCTCATCACTTTGAACAATGGCAAATTGCCGCAGGACAGCTCCCTGCCAAGCGCCCACGCCAAGATTTTCAACCGTCTGGGCATTTCGGTTAATGGAGAAGCAAACGGCTTGTAACACATAGCAGCATAGCAGTAAAAAAGTTCATCGTCGGCGCTTGTGCGTGCCGGGTGGAGATCGAGAGTGAGATGGAGATGAAGCGTTCCTTCGGGGACGCTTTATTTTTTTGAGGTTTATCGTCAACGACTTATTTTCATGAGGACGGGCAAAAGTCAATTTTTGATTTAGACTTGTTTAGCATTACTTTTTTTGAAAATGAGCTGGATGAATGCCTGTTTGGCATCATTCATGAGCATTTCCGCTGTCGCACTCCGTATGGGGTGCGTGGATTGAAGCTGCTTGACCGCACCTATTTTTTCCGTCCGCAAACAGTCGCATTTAAATAGATTTGGTGGACACAGCAGCAGCTATTTCGACAGAATCACAGGTTATGGCACTACTGCGGACTCAGGAGACGCTAATGCGCTGCAAATGATCATTTTGACGGGATAATGAGGGCAATAGCGGCTTTCCAGTTCGCTTAAAGTCTAAATTCAGTTTAAAAGCCAAAATAGCGGAATCTCAGTCCTTGAAAAAAGAGTGAGCAACCCGAGCTGCGTACTCTTAGCAAAAATCGCAGGCCATTAGAGCTCGAAAGTTATTCCAATCTGCTTGCAACATCAACAAAAACCGTTCCTTTCGTTAATGACAGACTCTGCTTGCCCTTAACGAAGAAACGGTTTTTATCGATTTACCTATTATCTTTTACCTCTCACCTTTTACCAATCAACCTTCTATAGCTTAAATTTATCGATTTGCGTACGCAGCTTCTCCGCCATGTTGGCGAGCTCTGCCGAGGAGGAAGCGACTTCCTCCATCGATGCCATTTGCTGCTGCGCTGCAGCCGAGACATTTTCAGATTCAGCGGCGGTTTCGCTGGCGGAATCGGCAATGTGACGAATGGCGTCCACCAGGCTGCCAGTGCCAGAGACAATTTCGTCTGCCGCCGCCGAAACGCTTCGGATACTGCCAGCAACCTGCTCTATGGATGAGCGAATATGCGTAAACAGCTCGCTTGCCGATTCGCCTGCTTGTCTGCCCTGAGCAGCTTGCTCCACGGTCTGTTCAGACGCGAGAAGCGTCCGCTTAATCTCAAGCTGAATGCTGCCAATAAAACCAGAAATTTGCTCCGCCGATGCCATCGACTGTCCTGCAAGCTTCCGAATTTCATCGGCAACGACGGCAAAACCCCGCCCCGCTTCGCCAGAGCGCGATGCTTCAATTGCCGCATTCAAGGAGAGAATATTCGTCTGGCGAGCGATGTTGCTAATGCTACCTACAACCTCACCAATTTTGTCAGACAAGCCGCTAAGGTCTTGAATCGTACCGGACAACTCACGAATGCCGAGCTCCATCTCGTCCATTTTTCCACCGAGCTTATTCATAGCGGCTGATCCGTCTGATGCAAGAGTGGACGTCTCAGAAGCAATGACTGATACGTCTGAGCTATGTGCAGCAACGCCATTAATTTGCACAGCAATATTTTCAGCTGCATCGCTGCCATCTTGTACGCTGGACGTCTGCCGCTCCGAGCTTTCGGCTACAACCATAATAGCCTCCGAAATGCTCTGCGCTGCATGTGCTCCTTGATCGGCGCCTGCCGCAAGCTGCTTCGCAGACTCCGTCAATTGCTCGGACAAGCCTGCAACACCTTTCATTAATTGGTGCATTTGATCGCCTGCTGCATTAAAGGAATGTAGAGCTACGCTAATATCGTTTTTGCCTTTGGCCGGAATGCGATACGTGAGATCCCCTTGTGCCAGCAAATCAATTCCGTGAGTCAATTGGCGGATAGGATGTACAATTCGGAGCGCTATCAAAATGCTGAGCAGCAGCGCTCCCAAAATAATGAATTGCCCTACGATAATAATGAGCTTCAGCAAATCATTAACCGGTTTTAAAAATTCGCTTTCATGCACATAGGTGACAACGATCCAATTGAGATCCGTTTTGGTTAAATAGGAAAGCTGGTCAACCCCTGATTCATGGAAATGAATGGCCTTGTACTTGCCCTGAACCGCATCAGCGAAAGCTTCATCCAGTGCCGGGTTGTTCAAATCGGCAATCTTATTGTTTAAAATAAAGGACTCATCCGGAAAATAAATAAAGGTTCCATCCGCAGTCGTCATAAGAGCTCTTCCCGTCTCGCCTTGCTCAAAGCGAGCGACGTTCTCAACTACTTCACTAATCGGATATGCTGCTGTATAGAAGCCAAAAGGCTTGCCATCCTTCATTAATGGAGCACCAATAGCTACGACGAGCTTATTGTCTACTTTAGAAATAATCGGATCAGAGACGTAAGCGCGTCCTGCCTGCACCTCTTTTATATAAGCGCGCTCAGATAAGTCAAATTCCTTACCGTTCAAGTCTATGACAAGCTTGCCCGTCGTATCAGCCGAATACATAATCGTTGTGAATTCAGGATGCAGCTTCTGTGACTTAATAATATAGTCGAGATGCTTCTGTTTGTCGTCTCCAAGCTCTGCTCCTTGCTCGGCAAGCATTTTAATAATGGTTTGCTTTTCTTTCATTCTGCTGTCAACTTCCTTCGCCAGCAGCCGCGTATTCAACTCCATTTGCTTCTCTGATTGGGTCCTGACCTCACTAGAGGTGGGGGCATAGAACGTATAGGACAGGACCGCTACACAGACAACGACTATGAGCAGTGTAGACAGCACGATCCGCCCTGCTGTTTGACGAAGGGAACAGAACCTAAGTAAAGCACGAATAAAACGTGAATTTTTGAAAGCCATAAGCTATCCCCTTTTTAAAAAATGATTATTGTGTAGTAGTTATATCGGAATAGGAATGAGACTTTTTAACCAGTGTGACACTTTTTCGACAATTTTCTACTCACTTGTTTTGTGGAATCCCTTATGACTCTAAACCATTCAGCCAGCAACACAAGTACAACGGTTCATGGACCGGAGCTTACCGTGACCAGGCTGTTTAGCATCCCGCGAGCTTTCATTCAAAACCTGGACGGAGGCCGAGCATTTGCTGCAATCGGAACAAGATGGCGAGACCGAACTGACCATGTGCTCGCTGTTCAAATCTGCGGAGGAACTTGAAAAAGTGGTCAAAGAATATGGGGCTATCGAAGGCACGAAATCGACAATTGAGCGTCTTTCGCAGCAGTTGGCGAGGTTGGTTTAAAAACAACCAGAACCCTAAAATCCAGATAGAAAAAACAGGTCAATTATGTTGGTATCTGACCATAATCGACCTGCTCGATATAATGAACTAGTGTTATTTAGGTTATACTTTTCAAACAATTGATATGCGTACAAACAAAATTGCGAAATCTTTATATGTGCATTACATGGGTTAAGTCTGTTGATGAATGAATAGCGAGTTCAATCAGCACTGAGTAACCTCACTCCTCTTAGTTTGACAATTCTTTTTCAATGAAAGGACAGTCAAGTAGACTAATTAGACTTGCGGTTAAATATTTTTCCTGATACTGGTCTAAAGCGTTATTGACAATTAGCTGACCGTTCTCAATTCTAAGCAACTGAGCTGAACCATCTTCTAGAAATAATAGATTTCCATCAATATGTCTTATAAGCCTTCCCATAATTTTAAACAAAAGCTCTAGTCCTTGATAAAACGAACTACCAAATAATTGAACTCTGATACAAACATTCACATCTAAGTTATAATGATTTCTAACAAAAGCGATATCAGAAATATCTTCAATTTCAAGAGCCAATGAAAATAGCTCAGACCCAATAACTATTTCCTCATCGTTACAACTCAATGATGCCTTCTTGTTCGCATACTCAGTTGTAAATCTTTCCAACAACTCACTTAATGAATTATTACCTACTTTCGATAGCAAAAACAATTCATAATCCATTCACTTCTATCCCCCAAACACCAGTGTAATCTCCCCTTCTTTAACAATAAATAATTCTTTTAAGTTCTTTAAATCACCGTTTGGATTTGCTTTTCTTAAAATCCCTTGAATAATTTCGGCGACTTTTTCAGAAGGGAACTGATCTAAATTTAGAACTATTCTTTCTGCTTGTGTTTTAGTCTTTTTTGTTATGTTTCTAAGAATGTTATCTACATTTGTTTCTATTGTTGGTGCATAACAGTCAAATACCTTACCTTCAATTAAGAAATCTGGATTTGACGACTCTTTTATTCCGTAACCATTACCACCGTTTACTTCATCTAGCATTTCAATGTCATATCCTTGATCTGCCATTAAATCGGCTGTTTCACTCTCTTTCTTAATTCCGTGCGAGTCACCTTTTGTATAGTTTCCTTTAGGTTTTCCACCTTCAGGTAAAGAAGGTTCTGTTAGATTAACATTTCCCGTCCCCTCAGCCTCTCGCTTCAGCCGCTCCATCTCTTCCAAATATCGTTTCTGCACGTCTGTTTTTGGGACTTCAATTGGCGACTTGTCGTTAGGAAAAGCGTCCATGAAATGTATTCCATCAGGGGTCACAAGCTGATTGCCGAATCCTAGTCCACGGCCGCTTCCTGCACCATCCGGTTTGACCTCTGGACTTTTCGGAACCGTCGGTTCCATTCCTCCTGGCCCCTTTATCTTAACCGAAAACAATAAGCCGAGCACTCCGATTACATCCTGCACATGCTCCTTGGAATTCGGATTTTCCGGGGCAAATGCACCCTGTACCATCCCCGTTAGACCCAAGCTCAAATAATCCAAATATGCAGACACCGATTCATTCTTATTCGCCGTCCGATCAACGTGCTCCTTCCAGAATGCTTCGGGCACACTAAGCAAGCCCATCGTCGCGTTGTTAAAAAAATCATAGACCGAGTCATTGCTCTTATTGGAACGTTCTACATGAGCATGATATAAATCCGTTGCCACTTCAGCTATGCTATTTCCGGTTTGCTTGATTGCAGCCCACTCCACTGCCGCTTGGTTTTTCAAAAAGGTCCAGTTCAGTTCAAGTGTCCGCATCGCATCCTGTCCAAACTTCTCCAGTACGCCCGGTTTTTCCTCGACGATGACTTCCTTTGGTGGAGGGTCGTATTTGCTTAATGCCTGCATGCTCTGCAAAATCGTCAGCAACTGCAGCAGCCCGCTTTTCACTTGCCCCTGCTGTACATCCGAGACTAATCCGCCCGCAGCGGTTCGAATCGTTTGCTGCAGCGCATGAATTTCCTTGAGCTGCACCTTTGCCAGTTCACCCATCGGACCCGGCGTTTGCGCCATCATCACCATAAACAAATAGCGTGCGTTGTCCGGCAGCGGGACTCGCGTTGTCATATCTCCTTCTAGTGCAAACGACGGATCATAGTCACATGCCAGCAGCGGCACCTGCTTGAAATAACTCGTCATATTCACGTTGGGGGCAAAATAAATTTCCGCTACGCCTAGCGCCTTCAGCTTCTCCCGGCTGATTTCCGCCTGCTTGTGCATCTCCGCCATTAGCAGATGATTCCCAAACTGCTTGTACACCGCATACGCCGTTTGCGCCTTTGCTATTAAATCCCGCTCGGCAAATATCGCCTCCAGCTTCATTTCCGCATCCAGCTTTTCCGCCGCAGTCGCTCCTTGCAAACCTGCGACCCGCCTCAGTTCCTTCACCAACGGATCGCTGGACCAGCGGTCCCGGCTGGCCTGCGGCAATATCCGGTCGATTAGATTCGTCACCATCGGACGGAAAGCGACAGGCACGGGCGTGTAGCTGCCACCGCCTGTCGTCCCTACCCGCTTCAACAGGTCAAAACGCTCCAATCCGCTGAGTCCCTTCGCCAGCTGCTTCGCTTCCTGCGCCGCTTCCGCCTGTACCCGCTCGATGCCCTTCAACGCTTTGCTGATCACTTCCGTCATCTGCTCGGCTTCCTGCGTCAAACTCGTCAGTTGCCTTTGGATCTGCTCCAGACTCCCGAGCACTGGCAAGGGGCGATCCCAGCTCGCGATCTTCCCGCTCACGCGCCGCCGAAGCGCATCTGTGTCTGCTCCGATTCGCACAATCTGCTGCTGCAGGCGCTTCACTTCATCGGGTTTAAATACAACCTGCTTACTCGCCACTCTGCTCCTCCTCCCCGCCTACTCTCTCTATCTCCCCGTGCCTTGGAAATCATTGCGCACCGAGAAGCTCGATTCAAACATCGCGATATCCCCGTATTGAAAGCGATACGTCTGACCGCTATAACTCACACTGCTCAGCGGCTGTCCTTCAATTTCCCACATATTCGCCATTGGCGCGTCATACCGGATTTCCGGATTCGCCTTGCGCTCCTGCTGGTAGGCACTCAGGTCAAAATGAACCATCAGGTAGCCATTTTTCAAAAACGCCGCTTCGCTGCCATTCAGTGCCCCGCCGTTTTGCCTTGCCACCTCTAAAATAGTCGTGCCCTTCGGCAGCACATACGGCGCGATCGGCAGGCTGTACTCCCCATACCACCGCTGTACACTCCGCATCGCTTGCACCGCATTCACACTTGCCGGTACTTGCGAGCCACTTGGTCCCACTAGCGTGCGGGATGCATACGACAGCTCTTCCAAGCCGTAACCTGCACTAATGACCGTTTTCCGCGTAATGTAGTGCTTCCAGAACTTCTCCCATGAAGCGCCAAACCGATTCGCTGGCGACAAGAGATAATCATATTCATAGCTTGCCGCTTGGCTCAGCGAGGTCGTCGTCACCCCGCGCAGCAGATCCGCCAGCTGATATGTCCGGCTGTACAGCTCCTGATCCCGCGCCGACCCGACTTTAATCAGCTTGTTCCGTGGACCGGATACGTCGTAGTACAAGTCGACTTCTTGCGCACTTCCGCCCTGCTTGCTCACAAACCAGAAACTCGGCTGGATCTGAATGCCCGCATCCTTGCCGCTGTAGCTGCCGATGGTTTCAAAATAGAATGAGATCGGGTACCCATTATGCGGTACCGTGGCCGCTTCCCGTGGATGCGAGCCCGGTCGAATTGGCAGCAGGCGTGAAGGCTGGCTCGCTAGAGCCGTCTCTTCCCGGTCCTTCGTCCGTCCACCGGATTCATAGACGTAGCCCGAATGCTGCTTCGAGCCTTTCGCGGTGCGAAACACCGATTCATAGCGCAGGTCGCCTATATCGGTGATGGTGAAATCCGAAATGCGGCCTTGTACGGTGAAGAGCAGCGTGCGGCTTGCTCCGTAGTTCGCGAGATCGCCATTGAAATCGGTCTGATACGCCGATGAGCCATCTGGCGTATTAATCGCCCACGCCTGCGTCACCGCATCGTAATTCCCTTCCGGTACCCAGACCGGAATCCGGTACGTTTGCTTCGCTGCTCCAACGGGATAATCGATCCACGTTTGTGCGGGATAGAAGGTGCTGCCGTGGTACACATCAAATGGGAATACAATCCGTTTGTTTCGTGTATATCTTGCGTAGTCCCGGTTGCCGTATCCGAGCTGATTCAAATGCGGCGCTGTCTCATCAAAGTCGACGGAAAACTCCCGTCCCAGCACAAGCACCGTTCGCGCCATATTCGGGATGACGCTCTGGTCAAAGCCGCGGTTTTCATCCGGCGCTTCAGAGTCATTGACCACGGGGGTATGGACGGTCACCGTGTTGAGTCCGTCAATCGGGAACGTTTGAACATCCCCTTCGCCATTGATCGTCAGCAGGCTATCGTACGACAGGATGCCATCACTCGGCTCATCCCGGCTGTTCGCACGGGTAGCAGGGATAATTAGGCCACTCTCGTAGAGCACATCTTCCCCGATCTCCTCGGCTTCCACGATATCGATTGGCTCTGGCGTTTCATCGTCCTGCTGCACGTCGTCCATGATGACGGAGCCGTCGAAATCTAGGCGGTCGTTCCATACCTTGATGCGTCCAACCTGCCCCTCCGCCTCTTCGCTCCAGTCCTCCGACGGCACGCTCGGGCGGCTGCTGCCGCCATCAATCGTTTCCCCTGCCAGCACTTTCGCACTGTACGGCGGTTTCTCCATATGCTCAGCCGTCACGCCCCCTTGTACATCCGGCGCGGTATATCCAATTGGCAGCAGAGTAATCGCCCCATAAGGCAGCGCATATTGGTTCAGCGTCGCTTGCTTGAGTCCCCACGCATCGAACGTCGTAATTTCCCAATAGGCAAACGGTCGCTCCACGTCATAGATCGTCGTCACCGTCTCGGATTCCTGATGACGGACCGTTCTCGTTCTCGGATTGCCATCCGAATCGGTCCCATCTGACTCCTCCGTTTGCCATTTCAGCGTATACGTTTTGGACACCGGAATTTTAAACGTACAGGTGCCTATTTCTTGATCAAATGTATAGTCGAAGAGATACGCTTTGCCGAATACATTCGCATACAGTGCATCACTGCTTGGTATCCCCTTGCTCACATCGAATTGCTCTGCTCCTCGCGCATCTGCCCGAATCTCTCCTCGGGCATCCGGCGTTATAGAGGTTTGGCTTCTACTTAGACCCGGCGTCGGAACGCACATGTCCGAAGGCTCACAGCTTGCTCCTGTACACGTGGTAGCTCCCACCGTGAGCGTAATTCTCGCCGTGATGTTATACCCATTTGCTCCATCATCTTTCCAGTTCGCCGTAATAACAGCCGAGCCTCGGCTATGTGCCGTTGCTAAACCTGTCTGTTCATCGACGGAAATGACGGCCGAGCGATCACTTTTCCATGTCACCCTATTCGTCATGTTCTGCCAGCCTAAAGGCTTATAGCCATCCGTTTTTATTTCAGCTTTCAACTGACTTGTCGCTCCAATGGAGGCAGGTGAATCTCCTATAATTCTTATTTCTTTCGTTTGCTTATCGACCCCGCGCCAAATTAATAATGTTTCAAAAATATAATGAACACCGTATTTTTCCAACACGCCTCCTGGTCGATAAATACCTAAGCCATTACTAATCTGATGATTAGGGCCTCCTGTTGTTACTTTATAGACCAAAAAGTTTTTATTCGTTATACCAGGATTCAGCCAGTGTCCAATTGAACCTGGATAATAATTCATATTCACAAATCTATGTTCGCCCGGAGTGCTTGAAAGGGAATACTCTCCCATCTGCATAGCATGTGGCTCGTTATTTTTATCTACAAAGCTTTGTGGAGCATACAGTGACATATCCGTTACACCAACGAATGAAGTTGGGACTGGATATGGATTTGTATTTCGATCTGCCCCCGTGTTCATGTTTGCTGCATTAGCCATTCTAGGATAACCTTCAGCTTCTGACTCCGAAGATTCCGCCCTAAAGCTACCATCATCCAATTGGGTCCAAATGATTTTGGGCTTGACGATGTCTCCTGCTACTACTTTATAATGCTTGTGCTGTTTGGAACCTGTATACCCAGCAGAGAGAGGCTCAAATGTAATATCGCCTGCTGGAGGAAGTTCAATTTCATCATTTGCAGCTATTGAATGCCCCGATCCTATTGTAAGGAGAAGAATTACAAGGGCCATTACTGTGAAAACCTTTTTTAACATATGCATATCCACTCATTACTCTCTATTCAATTTTATAGTCCCTACAGTGCCGTCAGCCGCAGTAATAAATTGCATACCGATAATACCAATAGCAGTCCATACCCTTCTTGGTTTCCCTACTTGTAAAAAGTCAGAAAAATCCTTGTATTGTAATGAAGCTCCATAAAATCTTGGCAAAGTTTCGTAACCAAATTGTTCTGGAGCATCGCCAAGTATGACTGTTCCAGTTAACACTCTATAGCTGTCCCCATACTCGGAAGAATATTTCATTTTCTTCTCAGCGGTGACGGTTGCCTCAGTGTATACTCCAAACGTATCGTATACTGATTGATAAAACATGTTTCCATAGATACCTCTATCTTCCGTTCCCAACGGTTTCGAAATATCCACTACTATCATTCGATTTAAAACAAAAGTGCCCCGTTTCCCCTTCATAATAAATTTTTTCCCCATGATATTATAAACAGGTGCCACAACGCCCTTGCTATCTGTGGACCATGTTGCATTGCCAAGGCTAACCGCATTCGTGCCATACAGTCCAACTTCTCTCAATTCATTCAATCCTCTATAGCTTTCCGCCTTGCTTCCTTCAATTCTTAAATAGCGGTAAAGCATGACCGCAACCTCTGCACGCGTCGTTGTATTTTCCAGTCCAAAGCTGTCATCTGGATTTCCTTTCATCAGTCCCGTTCCTCGTGCAAGAGCGATGTAAGGCGTTTGGGTTTTGCTAATACCTGTCTTATATGTCTCGGTAAATGGCAATAACGTACCTTCTACCTCTTTCAACGCTGTTTCAAAACTAGCTTCGCTGCGCACCAGGCCCTGTGAAAACCACTTCGCCATATCATATCGGGTCATCGCTTCATTTGGTTTAAACTTGCCCCCCGGCGCATCGCCTGCCTTAATAAAACCAGCTCCTACTGCGCCCTCAATAGCACTTGCTGCCCAATAGCCGCTCGGTACATCCGTTAGGCTCAGCTTGCTTCCATCCTTTTTATTCTTCGTTATCCGCACTAGCACACTCGCAAGTTCAGCACGTGTAATGAGGCCATTGGGCTTAAACGTTCCATCCGAGTACCCCTTAAGATATCCATCCGCTATGGCCTGCTTGATCGTCGCTTCTGCCCAGTGCCCCTTTATATCCTTAAAGCTTGCTGCACTTGTGCTCTCATATACCTGCCGATCTTTCAATATTTCTTGGTTCAGCCTATTTGCTTCCTTCGCCGCAGCCATACCGCCTTGCAGCAATATACTTATAGAAACGACCCCAGCTATTATGTTTTTTGCCTGTCTTTTCATTTCTCATTTCTCCTTGTTTATAAAATATATATATGAAATATAGAACTTCATTTTCAATTATTTACCTTAACCATTATTACATCTAAATACCTAATTTTCCACATGTTTTTGTGTACATAGTATGATAAATCGAATATTAAGTCCCGATAATTTAGCGTGAAAGAGAAGAAAGTCGAGACTTTTTTACTATAAAAAATGGTGTGACTACTTCGATCTATTACGTATATAGAATTAAAATCTGTAAATCTTTCCGCGGCTTAATAAAGCGAAAAAACGAACTAATATGGCTAGAGAATGTTATCTTAGGAAAAATGAATAGGGATATGAAAAAATCTAGTAGAATCGATTAACAATAATGAACAAAAAAAGCATAACGCTGTCATTCAGCGTTATGCCCTCTGCTCTTGCCTATGCTTCTCCACTTGCTTAAGCTCTTTCCACTCTCTTCACAAGCGGCTTGCTGATGCCTTCCGCCGCACTGCCCGTCGCTGCGAAGCTATCCGCTTCGTAGTTATACGAGATTCGCTCCGGCAGCGGCATCCGATTGCCGTCTAGCAGTTCGCGAACGAGCTCGCGGCCAAGCTCTGGCGTCATGCCGTTATACCAGTTGCCGTCGGGATAGACGACCACATTGCAAGCATCCTCGCATCTGCCGTTGCACATCGTCTTCGTCGTATGGACGAAAGAATCCGCTTCGTGCCTCGCAAGCTCCTCACGGATGGCGAGCGTTACCTCTTCCGCGCCGCTGCGTTTACAGCTGCCTCCGTTGCATAGAAGCAGATGATGGCGCGTCTGCGTCAGGTTCCAAGTTGCCATCCTCTTGAAGCCTCCTTTCCTACCTCGTTTCCCGGTGTACAGTTACCCGCTTGAGGCGAGGACTGTATTTGCGCATCTCCAGCCGCTCCGGGGTCGTACGTTTATTTTTGGAGGTCGTGTAGTTGCGGTCACCCGTCTCCGTACATGCCAACGTTACAGTTACTCTCATTAGGCTCACCTCCTTTTATAACATATTATTGAACGGCCTGTCTCCTTAATTTATCGCGCAAGCCTCCTGCTGCGACTGTGGAAACGGATCAATAAGGCTGTTCCAATCCTGCTTCATCTCTTCCTTCGTCAGCAAGCACTCGTCAAGCGTGGCTTCAATCTCGGCGCGCTGCAAATCGATTCCGATGAACACAACCTTATTGATTCGGTCGCCATACATCGGATGCCAGCTGTCCGCCAGCTCAGGCTCCGACTCAAGCAGCAGGTGCTGCTCTGATTCAGGAAGCGCAGCCACCCACAGCCCAGCAGGCCCAAATTGAATCGACGGCCCCGCCTGGCTAATGCTCTGCGCCTGCAAGCTGCGGGTTGCCAGCCACATAATGCCTTTGGCCCGGATAATGTCCGAAGGCCACTCCTCCATCCAATGCATCAAGCGCCCCGGATGAAAAGGCTTCGCCCGCACATAAACGAATGAGCCTATGCCGTATTCTTCCGTTTCTGGCGTATGTACTGGGGCATTCAGCTCCCGCATCCAGCCAGCCGATACGCTGGCTTCTTCAAAGTTGAATCTGCCGGTATTCAAAATTTCCGCAGGATCTACCTTGCCCTGCTCGGTGCGAATCAGCTTGGCACGCGGCTGAAGTGTACGAAGCACGCCTTCCAGCTCGTCCAAATCCTCCTCGCTCACCAGATCGCATTTATTTAGCAGCAGCACATCGCAAAATTCAATTTGGTCGATCAGCAGATCAACGACCTCCCGGTGATCTTCCTCATGCGCCCCTTGGCTGCGTTCAAGCAGCGTCTCGCCAGAGGCATAGTCATGCCAGAAGCGGTACGCATCAACGACCGTCACCATGCAGTCCAAGCGGCAAAATTGTGACAGGTCAATACCCTGCTCCTCATCAATATAGGTGAACGTTTGGGCAACGGGAACCGGCTCGCCCACGCCTGTCGATTCAATCAAAATATAATCAAAGCGCTCCTGCTTCGCCAGCCGCTCCACCTCGCGCAGCAAATCCTCGCGCAGCGTGCAGCAGATGCAGCCATTCGACATTTCCACCAGCTGCTCATCGGTGCGGGACAGCCCGCCTTCTTTTTGAACCAAAGCCGCATCGATGTTGACCTCGCTAAGATCATTGACGATGACCGCCACCCGAAGGCCATCGCGATTGTTCAGCACATGGTTGAGAATCGTCGTTTTGCCTGCCCCTAGATAACCGCTCAGCACCGTTACGGGAATTTTAAAACCTGCTTGTTTCTCCACTACTGCTTCCTTGTCCATTCGTTCTCACGCTTCCCTTCATATATAGCTTGTAAATAGCTTGGCCTAAACGCTAGATGGCCTATTGCTGGCTACGGCTTAAAACTGCCTTATTCGTTCAAAGCGAGCTTCAGTGCTTCCAGGTTATTTTTCATTACACCAATATAATCGAGCCCATCTGCCGCTTCTTCCTCTGTCAGCCCTTCAAGCGGATTAAGTACAGCTGTTTTGGCGCCGATTTCGCTTGCAATCGTGCTGGCGATTTTCGGATCAACCAACGTTTCGAAAAATATCGTCTTTATTTGCTGCTCCTTCGCCAGCTTCACAATTTCCGCCATTTGCTCCGGGGATGGCTCCTGGTCAGGAGAAAGGCCGGAAATCGGCACCTGCGTCAAGCCGTATTCACGCGCCAAATAGCCAAAAGCCGCATGCTGGGTAACAAACTCCGAACGCTTCGCTCCTGCAAGCCCTGTTTTATAAGCCTCGTCAAGCTCTTGAAGCTTGGCAATATAAGCATCAGCGTTCGCTTTGTAGTTGTCGGCATGGGCGGGATCTGCTTTCGCGAACGCCTCTTGAATCGCTGCAACTTCTGCTTGTGCCAGCTTTGGACTCAGCCATACATGCGGATCGAGGCTATGCTCATGAGCGTGATCATGCTCCTCCTCGTGAGCAGCTTCCTCATGCTCGGCAGCATGGTCATGATCATGTTCCGCATCCGCATCTGCATCACTCTCAGCTCCGTGCGCCTCTTCTCCATGCGAATGCCCATCTTCTTCGCCCTCTGCTAGTTCAATGCTGCTGCTCGCTTCCACGACGATGCGCTTCTCATTAGCCGCGCTGTCTAGCGCCTGTTCCGCCCAGCCTTCTACGATGCCGTTATATACGAATACATCTGCCTCTTTCAGCACCGCCATGTCCTTGGCACTTGGCTCCCAGTCATGCGGCTCCGTGCCGGCCGGAATAAGCGCCGTTACATCGGCATATTCGCCGCCCACCTGCTTGCTGAATTCATACATGGGATAAAAGGTAGTAACGACTTGCAGCTTCTTGGCTTCCGTCTCCCCCGCAGCTGGCGAAACGCTTGGCTCTGACGAAGCAGCACCTCCATTATCTGACTGCGCCCCAACTGTATTCGCCCCATTCGAGCTTCCTGCCGCGCCGCATCCCGACAACAACAGCACCGCTGCCATTAATAACAAAGAAATTTTACTAAACATAACTTTCATTTTCTGTACCTCCATGTGTGTGAGTAGCTGGTGCATCCAGCTTGTTGCTCTTCATACGGGGAAAAGCGTCCTGCTTCGCCACTTGCCCCGTTTGATGATGGTTGATGAGGGTGCGATTTTGCCGATTGCCCAGCTTGCCGGCGATTACGGATACCTTCTTCAATACAATGCCAAGGATCAGCAGCGCCAGCAAAAATAGGGCGATCGTTCCGCCCGGCGGCGTTCCCAGCTCATAAGAGGCGGTCAGTCCGGTAAATACGCCCGACACGCCGGCCAGCATCGCAATAATGAGCGCTGCCGCAAAGCTGCGGGCAAGGCGAACCGCCAGCGCCGCAGGCAGCACGATCAGCGCCGATACGAGCAGCACGCCTACAATCGGCATAGCCGCAGCGACAATCATGCCCGTCACCATGCTGAACAGCATGGAGATGAGCCGGACGGGAATGCCATTCGTTTGTGCCGTTTCCTCGTCGAAAGCCATCTGATACAGCGGTCTGCGCAGCAAAATAAAAAAGATCGCGCCTACTGCCGCCGCACCGAGCATGAGCATAAGCTCGGCTTCATTCACCGCGACGACGGAGCCGAATAAATACGAGGAGAAGCTTTTGTTCATTCCCTTATTCAGCCCCATCAGCACAACTGCGCTCGACAAGCCGCCAATCATAATAATGGCAATCGACATTTCGCTGTAGGCTCGGTAGGAGCGCCGAATATATTCAACCGCTATCGCTCCCGCTACAGCAGCAGCGAACCCGGCGTAGGAAGGATTCCAGCCTAGATAGGCCCCCGCGGCAACGCCAGCTAATGATACATGGGAAAGCATATCCGCCATCAGCGCCTGGCGTCTCAGCATTAAATGTACGCCCAGTACTGAAGCGGCTAAAGCGATGATGCCTCCGGCGCAAAATGCCCGCTGCATGAAGTCGTAGTGCAGCATTTCCATCCTCCCTCCCCCTTTCGTTCCAGCTCAATTATTCGGTCCAAATAAGGCCGGACCTCTTCGAGTCCATGGGTCACCATCACAACCGTCCGTCCATGAGCCTGCACATGATGATGCATTAACTCGTAAAAACCTCTACGGCTCGCTTCATCCATGCCGGTTGTCGGCTCATCCATAACGAGCAGATCAGGCTGCTGGGCCAGCGCTCTGGCAATACACACCCGCTGCTTCTGTCCGCCTGAGAGCTCGCCGATTTTGCAGCCGCGCTGCTCCCACATGCCGACCTGGCGCAGCGCCTCTTCTGCACGAGCCCGCTCCTGCGGCCGCAGCCGCCGCAGCCAAGCTCCGCTCTCATATGCGCCTGACCTGACGAACTCCAGCACCGTGCTGGGAAAGCCGCTGTTAAACGCCGCAATCTGCTGCGGCACATAGCCGATCACGAGCTTCTTGCCGCTCGCACCATGCTTCGCCAAGTAAACCTCCCCGCTCCATGGCTTTAGTAAGCCCAGCGCCAGCTTAAGCAGCGTCGTCTTTGAGGCGCCGTTAGGCCCGGTTACCGCTATAAATTCGCCGGCATGAATCGCCATATCGGCTTCATTCAGACTCGGCACGCTGCCGTAGCCGAATACGACCTTTTTTAAAGTAGCAATCTGCACGCGGTCTCACTCCTTCTGCTCCAACGTTATTTTTTAAAAATATATGAATTTATAAGTTTCACCCGTGAAACGGCAGCTTTGCCGCCAGGGGATGGGGGCAGCCGTTTGCGATTAATCGTAATAATTACGATATTATCTTAAAAAAGAAATCGCCAGCAGCGACTTGTTATCCGTTAACATTTTATTTAATAGTAATAATTACGCTTAATGAGTATACCAAGCAGATTTTCATTCGTCAACTGCCTATTTTGGGCTAGCCCCATCGCCTTATACGGATGAATATCCCAGACATGCGCTGGCATCGAGGCCAGATCCAGTATACAATAAAAGTCATTATTCAAATATTTTCCGGCATAGCTTGCCAAGAAAGGATGTTTACATTTCCGATGAGTACATCCGTTGAACAACATCGCGAGGAAGCGCCTTCGACCGTCAATTGCATGGTCATTACCGTATCTGACACACGTACGCCTTCTACCGATAAAAGCGGCACGCTGCTTATAGAGCTGCTCAAGGCAGGCGGCTATCAAACGACGCGCTACGCCATCGTCAAGGATGAATACAGCGAAATCCAGTCCGCGCTGCGCAGCGGAGCTTCGGACCCGGCAGTTGAGGCGATTTTGCTCAATGGCGGGACGGGCATTGCCAAGCGCGATACGACCTATGAGGCTGTAAAAGATTTGCTGGACAAGGAAATGCATGGATTTGGCGAGATTTTTCGCTATTTGAGCTTTGCTGAAGATATCGGCACGGCGGCGATTTTAAGCAGGGCGATTGCTGGCGTCTACGAGGATACAGCGATTTTCTCCATGCCCGGCTCCAGCGGCGCAGTCCGGCTCGCGGCCGAACGCATTATCGTTCCTGAACTCGGTCATGTGATGCGGGAAATTTATAAGGATATCCGCTAACGGCTTTAAATATCGTCCCAGAGCTGCGAGGAAATAAAGCACGATTTGGAAGGCTATTATGAAAAATATGATTGGACGTATCTCACCAAGGGCTACCCCTTTAATGGAGAAGCTGCAAAAATATATGAAGCCACTATCCATCCATAAAAACAAGAGAAAGAGGGGAAGGCCTCTCTTTCTCTTGTTCCCCATCTCTTTCTACTCTTTCTCGCGCCTCTTTTTTCAGGCTCTATTCAGCCCTCCGCCTATCATTTTCCCTAAGTTTTAGGAATAGCTTGTTCGTTTGAACGTCGCGTCGTTTTTGGCAGTCGTTGTAGTGAGCGCGCTCAAGGCATCCAGCCGCAGCACATAGTTATAATGGCGAACGTAATAGCCCGGCTGGCTGTACGATTCGAAGGAGATTTTCGTGCTGTCTCCGAGCCCGCTGACGATGTTGAAGGTCGCATCCTGCTTGAAGGCATCCGATCCATCATATTGCTGCAGCACAATCTGGTTGCTGGCATTGCGACGGAAAAAATAGCCCGGGTAATTGATCGACTCCATCGATACCGATGACGAGCTCGCAAGTCCCGGCACCACACGGAACTGCGAGTCCGCGACAGGCGATACGCTCGCATCTACGCGCCCAATAAAGTTGCTGTGGCGAATGTAGTAACCAGTAAGAGCGCCCGCTTCAAAAGTGCTGTAGCCCGTCGCCTCGGCAGTCGCTGGTCCGAACAGTCGAACCTCATGCAGCGTTGGCGTATACCAGTTGCCCGGATTGTTAAACAGCACGGCATTCACCATATTAATTCGTACATATCGCGCCGTAAAATGTACCGCATCGGTCGTGAAGCCATATGCGGTATTCGTTGTGCGGTCGATCGCGGCGTAATTCACGCCGTCGTTGCTGATTTCGATTTTATATTTGTAATAGCCCTCGGAGCCCTTATACATAAACCACGAAATGTCGACCTCGGTAATCGTCTTCGGTGCGCCAAAATCCACCTGCCACCATGCAGGCCAGCTGTTGTTTGCAGCTGCCCATGATACTTGGGCATTGCCGTCATTGGCATTTGCTGCGCTGCTTCCAGAGGCGGTGCTGCTGGCGATCGCGGTTTTGCCTAGCGCATGGTTGACCTGTGAGGGCAGCGTGACCGCGCCAGTACTTGCATCAATGCCCCATGAGCTGTACCAGTCAAGTGTTGCGCTGCTGCTTGCATCATTCAGCGTAAGCGGCAGCCAGATGAATTTGTGATCGCTGAGATTGAGCGGATTCCAGCGGTCCGCCATATAGATGTAGGTGGTGGCAGAGCTGCCCGTCACGGTCATAATATTTTCAATCTGCGAGCTGTAAGCTGCCGGATCGCCAAAGGGCGAAATTGCAGACCATGTGCCATTCATCGCCGAGGCTGTAGAATAGCCGCCTTGATTCGGATACCAGCCCGAAGCCTGCGAGGTGAATAAATAATACGTATTATTTTTCTTCACGACAGCAGGCGCTTCACGGTAACCGTTCTCATAAATCCAGCCGACAAAGCTGCTGACGCCGGTGAAATTGGCATTCAGCTTAAAAATCGCCATCGTATCGTTGGCGCCGCCATTTTTCCTTGAAGCGGTAATGAGGTAGGCGCTGCCGTCGGTATCGGCAAACACCGTCATATCCCGTGACTCGTAGTCCAGCGGCCGGAAGCTGCCCTGATACGTAAACGCCCCGTCCGGCGTCGAGCTCGTCGCAACCGCAACGCGGGCGAGCGAATAATCGCTGCCATTCTCGTAATGCATCCAAAGCACATATTTGCCTGTTGCGGCGTTATAGATGACCTTCGGGCGCTCAATCTTGCTCGTATTCAGCTCCGTTGCCGAGGTTTTAGTCAGCACGCTGCTGCGGAAGGTCCAATTTTTGAGATCGCTGGATGTATACACGTTAACAGCATCGAAGGTTCCGCTCGTTGCATGCTCGCCATACCAATAGTAGGTAGAACCGACTTTTAAAATGTTGCCGCTGTTCGCAAGTATTGGATTGCCTGCGGTGTCTTTCCAATCCGTCCCGTTCACAATGCTGACGCTTGCAGCGTTGGCACGGCCCGCCGGAATCGCTCCGGCAGCAATCGAAAGCAGTAGAGTAAGCAGCAAAACAGCGATCAGACTTCTTTTTCCCATAATCACCATGCTTGAACTCCTCCTTTATAATGATGCGCCGCCTGGCTCGCCTTGGCAGCACACACCCCTTATACTAACATTTATGTAAGCGATTTCAATTGAACAATCCGGCGAAGGGTGAACGATTTGGACTACGGCCGAAAAGGGACAGAAAATGAGTACTTTATCAGAAATTTGCTATTCAAACTCGTTTATTGTAACATTTTATTAGTTTGAGAGATTGCTAGTTTTGCTGCCCATTTTTTTATATTTATACATTCAGGAGATGATCTAGATTAGTTACGCTGCTGCATTTGCAATGTCTTTCATTATTGTGCTGCTGCTTATTCCTCCGCTTCGCAAGCTCGCTTTCCGCATCGATTTTGTGGACAAGCCCCGCAAGGATGTCGAACGCAAAATACATAAAGAGCCGATTCCACTCACGGCGAGCTATGCTATTTTTGTCGGCTTCATGGCAACGTATTTGGTGTTTGTAGATGAAATTACAATGAAAACAGTAGCTATTATTATAAGCTCGATTTTGCTGCTCATTATTGGCACGATTGACGATTGGTACAAGACGCATGGCAAGGATTTTCCGTCTCTGCCGAAAATGCTCGTTCAAGTGTCAGCCGCAGCAATCGTATTTTTCGCAGGGGTTTCGTTCGAGGGCTTCTATAATCCGCTTAGCGGGGAGTTCGTCAACCTGCCTTATGCTTTGCAATTCGTGCTGACGATTTTATGGATCTTCGGCGTAACGACCGTCATTAACTTCTCGGATGGCATGGATGGCTTGGCGGGCGGCCTGTCGACGATTTCAGCTGTGACGCTGTTTATTGTCGCCCTCACCAAGGGACAAAGCGATTCCGCGATGCTGGCTATTATTTTGATCGGAGCTGCGATTGCGTACTTGCGTTACAACAAGCCTCCGGCGAAAATTTTTATGGGCGACGCTGGCGCGACGTTCCTCGGCTTCATGCTCGGGGTTATTGCCCTCGATGGCGCCTTCAAGCAGGCGACCGTGCTGTCGATATTCATTCCGATTTTAGCGCTTGGCGTACCGATCTTCGATAACATCTTCGTCGTAATCAAGCGCATGATGCAGGGCAAGCCGATCTATCAGGCAGATGCGACACAGGTCCATTACCGTCTGCTGCATTCCGGCCTCAAACCTAAGCAGGTATTGTCATTTTTATTCTTGATTAGCGTATGCTTCTCGCTATTTTCGATTATTTTGCTTATGATTCCGGTATAGCGCGTGTTATACAAAATCCCCCTGCCGCGTGGCAGGGGGATTTTTCATGGCTGCGTTGAATAGCGGCTGTTAATTCAAGCGCTGCATCACGCGGTGCAGCAGCACGCTGACTTCGGCACGTATCGCATGCTCGCCCGGAGCAAAAAGCTTGTCCGTCCGCCCTTGCAGCAGCTCCTGCCCGTACAAATACGCAATATCCTGCTCTGCCCAGTGCCCGCTAATATCGCTAAACGGATGCCCGGCGGACGAGGCTTCTCCCGGCACGCCAGCTTGCTTGGCCTCGTTTGCCGGCGAGGCTTCCGCTGCTTCTCCCGTTGCAGGCTTTGCAGCTGCTGCGGAAGAAGCGGCCTCCGCCGCGCCGAGCGCCTTAAGCTGCCGCGACAGCACGGCAGCAATTTCCGCCCGCGTAATCGGCTGGTTCGGCAGAAAAGCGCTGCCTTGCGACCGCTCTACACCTTGCAGCAGGCCACTTGCCGCAGCCGTCTCCACATAGTCGTATGACCAATCGCTTTTGCCCACATCGGTAAAAGCAGGGATGGACTGCTGCTTCATATCCAGCTCAAATGCCAGTACAGCGGCCTTCGCGAATTCTGCCCGCGTCATTAGGCGCCCCGGCTCAAAAGCGCCAGCGGCCGTACCTTGCATCACCTGCTCCAGTGCCAGCTCCCCGACAGCTGCGGAAGCCCATTTCAGCTTTGCAACTGCTTCATAATCCTTGAATTGCTTAAGGCGCTGCTCCACGGTCAATTGGGCAGCAGCTTTCGCAGGCGCTTGTCCAACGATTTTCGCCGCACCTTCCTTTACGGGTCCGGCGCCAATGCTGACGACTGGCTCAGTCACTCTATGCTGGATATTACGTCCCGGATTATCCGGCAAAATAATAATCGACTTCGCCAAGCTGAAGCTCGCTGCTCCATCCTTCACCGCCTTGAAGGCCACACTGCCCAGCTTGCCGTAGCCTGAAAATAATGCCGGGCCGCGCTGGGCCGTCGCCTCGGCAATCTGAATCAGACCTGCTGCTGCATCAAGCTTGTTCAGCAGCTGCATGGGGCTCGCCGAAGCTGCAAATACTGCAGGCCGCAGCAGCGCCCCCGCCCCTTTTTCAACTACAGGCGTTATCCGCTCCGTATCGTATTTCATATGTACCTCATAGCCCTGGACTCCGCCGTAGCTCCCCTTAAACCCTTGCAGCCATACGGCGACCTCAAACTCCTCGCCAGCCTTCACCTGGCCCGCAGAAGGGACAATGCGAATTTGCGGCAGCTTGTCTGCCTCCACTTTCTCGGCTACCGCGGCGGCAACCGTACCAATTCCCAGCCATGCAGCGGCCAGCAGGCCAGCCCCCATCAAGAACAACCATTTTGAATGCAGACTCCCTCTCAAATCCCATCTCTCCTGTCCTCGGCTTTTTACGCCATGCCCATCGCTTGCCTTGTGACCAAATATTATTTTTTAAAAGGCGGTTTTCTTAAAGAGTATTGCTATTATGCGGAAGCGGTCTAAAAGTTGTTAGGTTGCCTGCCCAATCTTTTTTTTCAAGTTTATAATAGTTATATTTTTCGTTATCGATCTCGATCATACTCTGAAAGTTAAAACCACATTTATCTATTACTCTATTTGACGGAATGTTGTCTATTAGAGCAATAGCACTAAGCACCTCTACGTTCGTACTCTCAAATAAATAATTAGTCATTCCTTGTGAGGCTTGGGTTGTATAACCTCTGCCTCTATGATCTTTTGAAATTGCATACATGATTTCTCTGTTTGGCGGTGGTAATTCGTCTTTCATTCCTGAACAACACCAACCGATAAATTCTCCAGTCTCTTTCAAAATAATTCCTAATCGAAGACGGAGATCACCAATGTCTTCACCTTTCGATACCGTATTGAAAAACTGTTTGTTCTCTGGAATTTCATAGTTGATAAACCAATCTTTCCGCTGCTCTTTAGATACGTTCCAGCCTGGCAAATACTCATGTATTTCAGGTTGCCAGGTGAGTGAATGAAAATGATCTAAATCAGTAGCCAAGAATTCTCTTAGAATCACATCCTTGCAGTCAATCGTAAATGCATTTTCCTCTGGAACGGAACGAGTATTAGTGTCCATGATAATTCTCCCTCTATAAACTATACTAATGTCTATAATAACTCTCTAAGAGAATCTATTGCGAGGGTAAAATCACTATAATTGTTTTTATTTTGCTACCATATTTCAGAAAACAGCCTATTAAAAAAGAGAAGGCTCAGATTTCAACCATACCTATGTGGCATCCTGCAAATAAAGAGGGGAGCCGGTCGCGCTCCCCTTCCATTGTTTCACCACGGTTTCATGATCAGCCATTTGTCACTTGTTTCTTGTTTCTTGTTTCTTACTTGTTTCTTGCCTTTTTCCTTTACCTCTTGCCGCTTACAGCTTGAAGTTGCCTAAAACGAAGGAAATATCGAGCAGATCAACCGCGTTATCCCGGTTAATATCCGCTGCGCTTGCTTGCGCATTTGCCCAGCTCGTGCTCCGCGACTTGCCGAACTGCTTGGCAACAAGCTGGAGATCGGCCAGATCGATTTTGCCGTCGCCATTTACGTCGCCCGCCAGAAGCGGTCCGACATTAAGCGTCGTATCTTCGCCTGCCACCGTCACCGAAGCAGCCGAAGCCACATGGCCTGGCGCTACTACGCGCACCGTGTAAGTGCCCGCTGGGACAAGCAGCGTATAGCTTCCATCCGCCTTCACTTCACCGACAGCTGCAACCTCTTTGCTTGCTGTAATGGCCTCTACGACAACTTTATGAACGCCATCGGCACCTTGGTACCAAGTCTCGCTGTAATTCACACCGCTGCCGAAAGCCTCAGCCGTTATTTTGCCTGTAATCCGATGTTCCGGCTCAATAGGACCCGCCGTCACCGTAACAGATGCGTCACTCACGCTGCTGTAGGAGATTTCTTGCGTGTCGCTGTTCAATGCCCTTACATTGGACAATTTAAAATCCCGTTTTCCGGTACTGCCACTGGAAAAATGGAACGTTGCCAGCGTCCCGGAGCCGCTGTAGCCGCTATGATCTCCGGTCAAGGATATGACATAATCGCTCCTTGCAGTGCCGTTGCCGAGATCGACAATCGTCTCATCTACGATAAGCGATCCGCCAGGATTCGCCTGCTGCTGGTAGGTCGACAATGCAACGCTTGGCTCCACTGAGCCTTTCACCAGCGAGCTGTCATACGTCAAGCTGAATTGCGCCGCATACAAACCCTTAACATGAGCAAAATTCACATCAATGTCAAAGGTTTCTCCTGTCCGTACGCTGGACTTTGAAGCAACCGCCGCTAATGTGGCAGGCTGCTGAGCCGTACTCTCATAATGGACAACAAAGGCTGGCTCAATGACGCCATTATCGGCGGCATCATACACATACACGTCAAATGTATTGCTTCCTTGGACAATTGGCACCGGAATCTCAAAACGCCCGTCTGCTGCAATCGTCGCATCATACTGCTGCAAATCGCCTTTTGCATCCTCAGCTATCGCAGCAGCGCCCACTGCCGAATAATCGCCGAACAAAGTAATGAGTCGGTCGCTAATAATCCGCCCGCTAATCACGCCCTCACTGCCCGTAACGGCAATCGGCGGATCAGATAGCTCCGCAACTGGAGCCTGCACATCCACGATAAATTCGGCCAGCTGGTCCAGCAAATAATCTTCGTTCCCAAGACCAACCCAAGGCACGACGACATATTGGCCTTCCCCAAGCTGCTGAGGGCCAAGTGCCGTCAATATTTCCCCGTCCCAGCCTTCAACGATGTAGCTGCCCGGGCTAATCCCTTGCGCGCTTTCCACAATGACCCCTTTCCAGGACAAATTGCTTCCCGAAACCGCATAAACATCCAGTGAAAAATACGGCAGCGTGGCATTTACGCGGAACTTAAGGTCGGTCGTATCCGCTGCCCCATCACCATTTGGCGAAAAGAGAAACGGTTCAAGCGTGATTTCCGATACTTTTGCCGGAAGCTCCACATCGCCCACATAGACAGCTAGCGGAAGCTGTATCGTCTGTCCTGCACCTTGAATGACGACCTCGCCCTCGTAACGGCCAACGGCTGCTGCTTCAGCTACATGCAGCGCTACATCGAAGGAAGCAGTACCTCCTGCCGCCAACGCGAACTGTTCTTCGCTAACACTCAGCTCGCCCGCTGCCTCGCCATACCATATCGTCGATACGGCATACGAGCTTCCTGCTCCGGAAATATCCTTTACTTGAATGGTTTTTGCCGACTCAGTCCCGGCGGCCAGCGCTCCGAAAGATAAGCTGCCCGTCAAATAGGATGTAGCGGCTGATCCTGCTACCGCAACCGTCGTTTCTTCCACGAGCGCTATCGCTTTGGCATGGGAGATTTGCTCCAAGTCAATCCGTCCTGCCCCTTGATCCATATGCGAATAACGCTCGCCGCTGCGATCTGCCAGCTTCTTCGCATTGTTCATCAGCAGCCCCTTCACCTCAAACGGAGTAAGCCCCCGCTTCTTTTGAAGCAGCAGCGCCGCAGCACCTGCAATATGCGGGCTTGCCATGCTCGTGCCTTGCTTATTTTCATAAGCATCCGTATAATCGCCGCCATACGCAGGTATGGATGAACGAATGGCTACACCTGGCGCCGTTATATCCGGCTTAATAGCCAGACCCGGCAGCGATGGGCCGCGCGAGCTGAAATCTCCCATCATATCCTGCTCTATCACTGTGCTGAAGTCGATCGAATACCCGCCAGCCCCAGCTGCGTCAACCTTCGCTTTGAGCGCAAGTCCATCCTCCTGCGAGATGCTAAGCGTTGGGACATAATCGACTCCGGCATTGAGCGTTCCGCTAAATTCGCCTGTCGCATTGTTATAAATAATGACAGCCGCAGCTCCGGCATTTAAAGCATTTAGCGCCTTTTCTCCAAAAGTAATGGAGCCCCGTGAAATGAGGGCAGCTTTCCCCGTCACCTCTTTGCCAATGAAATCTGCCGCTGTTCCAAAGCCGGCATATACAAGCTCCAGTGCACTATTTTCCAAATCTCCAAGCTCTGGAGAATAGGCCATGTACGTACCATAAATGCGGCCTGCACCAGTTCCTGTCAGCACTGGCACCGATAGTGGCGGCGAAGATGCACCGACGGAAATCGCCAGCTCTGCAGTAGCTGGAACACCAACCGTATACGGCTCTGGTCCATCATTGCCGTTCGCCGCAACCGCCACGACGCCTGCCAGCATCACATTATTCAGCGCGACGGCGCTAGCCTCGAACTGGTCATTAAAGTCATCGCCCAGCGAAAGGTTAATGACATCCATCCCGTCAGTAACCGATCGCTCCATCGCGGCAATGACGTTTTCGGTTGAACCTCTGCCTTTCGGCCCCAGTACGCGGTAAGCATAAATATCTGCACCGTATGCGACGCCTTTGACCCAGCCGCTTTCGCTATCCGGGTTTCCCGGATCTCCGCGCCCTGCCACGGTACCAGCCACATGTGTGCCGTGGGAGGTTGCCACTTCGGCATCATTCGGATCGGGAAGCGTCTCGTACGGATCATTGTCATTGTCGACAAAATCATAGCCGCCCTTATAAGCATCCTTTAAGCTTGGATGGAGATAGTCAATACCGCTGTCGATCACACCAACCTTAATGCCTTCCCCCGTTAGGCCGCTGTCCCAATAAGTAGGGGCACCGATAAATGGAGCACTTTCGTCCATTCTCGCCTCCACGCTTGGCAGCGGGTCTATACTGATTTCCGTATTCGGGTAGATCGCCTTCACGCCAGGCAGTGCCAGCAGCTTGTCCACCTGATTGGCCGGAACCTGTACCGAGTAGCCATTGAAAATTTGCTCGTACTGGCGCCCGAGCTTCACATTCAGCTTCCTCGCAGCAGCGGCAAAGCTGGATTGCTCTTGCTTCACAATCGTCTGATAGTTGGCAATAGACTTAGCCTGTCCTTGCTGTGCCTTGACGCTCTGTACAGCAATAGGATCAGAAGCTAGCTCAACGATGACGCTGATCGTCTGGCCACTGTCCGAATGCGGCACATAATTTTTGAATAATGGCGTTGTTCCCTCTGCTGCAGAACCCGTAGTTTCGGAGCCACTCGCCGCTTCCAGCTTGAAGCGCTGCTCACCCTGAGCACCAAGCAAGCCTGCCGACTCCTGCTTGCCAGCTGAATCTACTTGCTGATAGGCCGATTTTGGCAGCTTCAGCTGCTGTGACAAAATGGAAGATTTAATGCTTTGCGGCGCCGCCTCCGCCCCCATAGCTCCCGCGGGGAACAATAAGGTGAGCAAAAGCGCCATAACGATTAAAATAGATAATGGCTTATTCCGACTTGTTTTGCGTTTAAACCATTGCTGCATGAAATCCCTCCTATTTTTCTTTGCCCTCTACTGAACTGCTAACCGATCCTCCCTTCTATCTCATATCACAAATTACCTTTTCATCCATAAATATGTATTTCTAAGTTCGCTAAAATCTATTGTAAAGGATCGTTTGCGAGAAAATTGTAGAATCGTCTGATTATTGAAAATGTTTTGGAGCATACAAGGTGAAACGGCTGTCGCCGTCCTTTGGCGACGCGGCGCGTTTCATTCCGTGAAATATAAGCCGATTATAAGTATGAAATTTATAATCGGCTTATATAAAAAAAAAATCTGGAAAACGCTGTAAAGCAGCGTCTGCCAGATTTTCTATGAATCTATGAATGGCGTGCCGTTAAGCGCCAGCTTTCGGCAAAATCAGCACGGATGCGGTTCAAATTATGATTTCGTTTTTGTCGCTGCACGCACCATAGGTGCGACCTTCCCGGCTAAAAGCTCGATGCTTTCGGCAACTTTCGCATAAGGAATGCCGCCAATATCGAGCTGGGCAATAAAACGCTGATGCCCGAACAGCTCATGCTGGCGAATAATCTTCTCAGCTATTTCCTCAGGGCTGCCGACGAACAAGGCCTGATCCGGCGCCGTCATATCGGCAAACTCCTCCTTCGTAATCTGGAAATCACTGCCGCGCTGGCGGTTCATATGCGACCAATAATTCGTATAATAGGGGAAATATTCCGCACGCGCCTGCTGGCTATCCTTCGCGATATAACTATGGCCAGTGACGCCAACCTTCAAGCTCGCTGCATCAAAGCCCGACGCAATTCCCGTTTCGCGATAAAGATCGACGAGCGGCTTAAACCTGTCCGGTGAACCGCCAAGAATCGCCATAATCATGCCGAGGCCAAATTCCCCTGCGCGCACGGCGCTCTGCGGCGATCCGCCAACGCCAACCCATACCGGAATTTGCGGCTGAATTGGACGCGGGGCAATCGCGGCTGCCCGAAGGGCAGGGCGATGCTTGCCCTGCCAGGTTACCGTATCCTGGCGGCCTAGCTCGCCGAACAGCTCCAGATTTTCGCTAAACAGCTCATCATAATCGCTCAATTCATAGCCAAACAGCGGGAACGATTCGACGAAAGCACCGCGTCCTGCAATAATTTCCGCGCGTCCATCAGATAATAAATCAAGCGTCGCATAATCCTCAAACAAGCGCACCGGATCAACCGTACTTAGCACGGTAGTCGCACTCGACAGCCTAATGCGCTCCGTTTCCCGGGCAATAGCTGCCAGCATAACCGGCGTAGCCGAAACGACAAAATCATGGCGATGATGCTCGCCCAAGCCGAATATATCGAGGCCTCCCTCATCCGCCAGCTTTGCCGCTGCAATAATATCCTGAATCCGCTGCTTTGCACTTATTGTGTCCAATGTATGAGGATCAGGCAATATATCGCCTAGTGTATAAATGCCAATTTCAATAGCGGCCTGTTCCTGTTGACCTTCTGTTTGCTTCTCCATCTCCACTTACCCACCAATCGTCAGCAAACTGGATATGCCAGAAGGATCTGTGACCATCCAGCCATCTGCCTGCTTGCGGAATTGTATTTGCTTTTGCCCCAGTCTAGCCAGCACTTCGTCCATCGCTGCTTGATCAGGAAGCACAATTGTGTAGTAGTCCAAACCTGCCGCATTCGCTGGAGCCGCCGGAACACCGACGCCTGCCCAAGTATTCAGGCCTAGGTGATGATGATAGCCGCCCGCCGAAATGAACAATGCGGAGCCGCCCATATTGAAAATAATATCAAAGCCTAATGTGTCGCAATAAAACTGCTGAGCTTGCGACAGATGGCTTACATGCAAATGCACATGCCCGATGACCGTGTCTTCCGGCAGTCCATTCCATGCCTTGCCTTCGGAAGCATCCAGAAGCCCTTTAATGTCAACGGGATCAGTCGCCATCTTATAGCCGCCGCCCTCCAGCTTCTCCCATTGCTCACGCGGGCGATCGCGGTAAATCTCAATGCCATTGTTGTCTGGATCATTGAAATACAAAGCTTCGCTAACCAAATGGTCGCCCTGTCCGACGGCTACATTATGGTTTGCCAAATTCCGCAAAGCAAGCCCTAGCGCTTCGCGGCTCGGCAATAAAATTGCAAAATGATACAGTCCCGCAGCTGCACGCTCCGGCAAAACAACCGCACCCTGCTGCTCCTGCAATATGAGCAGCGGCCGCTTGCCATCAGCCGTCAGCTGTACTTCGTTTCCGCTGCGGGAAAGCTCCTTAAAGCCAACAACCGCTTTATAAAAAAGGAGCGAACGCTCCATATTACTTACTTTAAGCTTCACATATCCAATATGTGCAGCCGGATGAATGGAAATAGTCATTGTCCATCGCCTCTTTATCTGATATATTTGTTATAAGAATATATGTTTTATATGAGAAATATTATCATGCTCATGCTGGCAAGTCAATAAAACATTTGCTACTATGGATGAAGCTTAACGCCACATGCACAAATCAGCCAGCAAAGCCATCACAGCTTAACGACATCGGTTAAGCGGCAACCAATGTTTCAGGAGGTACTCATGGATATTGGCAATACGATTCGCACAATTCGCAAGAAGAAACAGCTTTCCATCCAGCAGATTGCGGAGGCTACTGGACTATCGCAAGGCTTCCTGAGCCAAGTCGAAAATAACAAAACATCGCCATCTATTTCTACGCTCGATCATATTGCGGGCGCGCTGAACGTTCCGCTCGCCTTCCTGCTGCTTAAGAAGGATGAGCGAATGCAGATTTTGCGCAAGGATGAACGTCGGCACACCTTGTATGGCGGCGGAAAGATGAAGGTCGAGCAGCTCAGCGAGCGCGGATCTGTCAAAATGATGCTCGTCGAGCTTGAGCCCGGCGCTTCGACGGCAGAAGCGCATGCCCATGCGGGCGAGGAAATCCACTTCCTCCTCTCCGGCACAATCTATGTAGAGCAGGGAGACGAATCGGCGACCATCTACGCTGGCGATTCCTTTAGCTGGAAAGCCTGCATGCCCCACTACGCCAAAAATATTGGCGAGGATACAGCCATTGTGCTCATTTCCATCAATAACGATACGCAATTGGTTTAGCCTATAACGTTAAGCCTGATCAAGGCAGCGTTCTCTCAGGAGAGCGCTGCTTTTTTTGAATGCCTGCTGCTAGCCTCCTAATGCCCAGCTTCTTCATATGGCAGAATAAAAAAAAGAAAGCCTCAAGCATACAGGCTTTCCAGACAAGCTAAACCCGCTGCCAGAGCGGGCTTATACGCTTTACGTTTCTATTTCGATTTCAACATATCCAGCAAGCGAACAACTATCGTTGCTCCCTCTGCTCTAGTCAACTCTCCTTTTGGTGCAAATTGAGTATTGGAACGGCCCTTCATCAAGCCGAGCTGAATCGCAGTGTTGATGCTGCTCTTCGCCCAATCCGCAACTGCTCCGCTATCCGCGAATGCATCGGCAACCGCTTGGCTGTCTGCCGATGCCTCTGCTGCTACATTCAATGACTTCCATGCGGCGAAACGGCTTAGCATCACCGCCATTTCTTCACGGGTAATGGCACGATTTGGCCGGAACGTTCCGTCTTCGTAGCCATTCAGCAAGCCCGCTTCGACAGCAGCCTGAATCGATGCTCCTGCCCAGTGTGATTCCGCTACGTCGCTAAAGCTGTGCGCTGACTGAGTGCCAGGCGCATCAGAGACGGAGCTTGCCGGATCAAAGAAAGCTAGTGCAAGCATCGTTACCCATTCTGCTCTCGTTACAGAGCGGTTCGGAGCAAATTTTCCGTCTCCTACACCTTTAACATAACCTTGCTGCGCCAGAGTGGTAATGGCTTGTTCAGCCCAGTGTCCTTTAATGTCGCTCAGCTCGCTTATTTGCACGAATGGCTCTTTTGCTTTCATTAAAGCGTACATGCTGAAATGAGTGGTCTCGAATTTGAAATGACCGGTGGCAGCATCGTAGGTCCCGCCCATGTAATTCCAACGCGCGTTCGACTCATCATAATGGTAGCCTCCAAGCTCGCCCTGCTTCGCTGCTGTTACTGAATCCTGTGAAACTTTAAGCGATAGCGTTACAGGCTCGTCGAATGCGGTCACTCGAACTTGAACCCCAGAAGCATTCGTCACAACGATGCCAAAATCATAAATGCTGCCTGACAAGCTGACCAATGAAGCATTTGCCGCCTGCTTCAACAGCGCTGCTGCACGCTGCTCATTAATCGGGGTCGCAGTCCACTTAATCGTCGATGATGCGCTTTGAGCTGCCAGGATGGAAGCTGGAATAGCTCCTGCCGGCATTTGAATCCTCGCATCTCCCATAACAAATTGAATAGGCTTGGCACTATCCCCGAGCTTCTTCCACTGTTCAACCGAAAGGGTCAAAGCATCCTTCGAGGCGTTTAAAGTAATAGCCTCTTTGCCTGCCGCTGCGCTGATCGCACTCGCAATTTCGGCATCCGTTGCGCGTCCATCTGCTGCTGCTCCCGTACTCCCTGTTCCTGTGCCGCCCGAACTGTCCGAACCGGAATTTCCCGTTCCGCTGCTGCCATTTCCTGTCGACGAGGATGGCGTCGGCTCAGGATCTACAACTGGTGTTGGCGTTGGCTGCTCCGTTGGTGCTGGCGTTGCAACCGGCGTAGGCGTCGGTGTTGGCGTAGAAGGCACTTCTGCAGCCGTTACCTGGAAATTGCCTTGCCCAGCAAGTGTAGTCGTTGGACCTAACGGTCCTGCAGCTAGCGCAAGCTCAGCGCGATAGCTGCCGACTGGCAGATCTACCGCTTCTTTAAAGGACGAATAGTAACCGAATTTCTCCCAATCCGTGACCAGCTTCTCAGAGCCGCCGGACTGCTCGCTGCTGTAAATACGCAGACGAGGATAGATGCTCTTCGCAATCGTTGCATCATCAGCATGGCTTGCTTCCAATTCACCAGCTGAAGGCAGATTCGCTGTGCCTGCCTTCACCTCGCCGCTGGCAAGGCGCGTATAGGCAACGCCGTCCAAGCCATCAGCATCTGTGGAAAGGGCACTGACATTGGTCGAATCTGTCACCAAAATCGCTTCAATGACATTTCCATAGCTGTCTACTACGGACGTATCGCCTTCAAGCGTTTGAGCACTTCCAGCCGTAAACTGTGTTTCATGGAGTGCCAGACTTGGGCTGAACGTGCCGCCCATATGCCAGATCGTATTTTGCCCGGCTTCAAACGTCTGCTCGCGATGCTCCAGCATGTAATTCCATGCATAGGATGGCGTCTCCATGTCTCCAAGAACGAGATTGGCTTCCAAATGGTAATCTACGCCCGCAGGCACATAGAAAATTTGTCCCGCCCGATACGTTTCATACATCGTATTGCTATACGTGCTGAACGGATAAAGAGCTACACCCCGGAAATCGTTATAGCCTTCTTTATCAGCAACTGTCTCTATGCGCGACATCTTGTCCGTATTTGCATCAAAGGCAACGGTCTGCACGCCAGCCACGCCGCCAATCGCTACGGCCTGATCTGTCAGGAAGTAATAGTTGCTCTTGCGTCCTTGCCCATCCGCAGTCGTAATATAATGAGCGTCAAAGCGATAATCTTTAGGCTCTAAATAAATGCGGCCCGTCGTTTCCAGCGGGAAAAGGAAATTCGTTTCTTTGCCGTTTACCGCAGCAGGAACGATAACCTCATGCAGCTTTTTCGTTAAATATTGCAGCGCATTTCCATCTTTATCTTTCGTTGTCAGATCAACGGCTTGAAGGCCCGGATCAACCTGAACTACTCCAGTCGCAGGATCAATCAGATCTGATACTTTAGTAAACTGGCGCATCACATAAACATATTGACCGGCACTGTTCGTATAGCGAATAACGGCCATATTGCCATTTTCCTGCTCGGACAGCTTGATTCCTCCCGTGACGTACAGCTTCTTCGTTGTGCTGTCAGCCCACAGCTGGAAGGATTTAACCCATTCCGCATTGCCATGCTCATCTTTGTCCAAATGATAAATCCATGTAAACGGGCGTATAGCTTGTCCCTTCTCATCCTTGAATGACAACTCGACGCCTTGATTGTCGATGATGTGATTTTCCATGGTGGAGGAAAGCTCCCGGCCAGCCAGCGGGTTGTTTTGCAAAGACAAGGTAACATAATAAGTGCCCGGCGTTACCTTGGAGGCGTTGATGGCCCAAAGGCCGCTCCAATAGAACAAACGGAATGCTGGACGAGGCGATAGCGCTCCCGTATTGTAAGGCACATAGTTGCCTGCTTCGTTCACGACTTTATACACCGGGTACAAATCGCCGAAATAGTAGCTTTGCGTCTCCCACTTGCCGGATTCATCTGCAGTTACCGTGCCCAGATCATCGCCAGCAACCGATTTTTTGAACAGCTCCGTGCTATGAACGACTGAGCCTCGGTACATGCCGACCAGTTGATTGTCGAAGTTATCCAGAAACTCATGTTTGGTGTAGACGACCTTGCCACGCTTCTCAAAATAATAGGGCAGCTGCGGCTCATAAATTTCGCCGATTTTATCAAAGTAGTTTTTCAAGGAATCAAGGTCCGGCTCAAACTTCGCCAAACGAAGCCCACCGCCTGCGTTAATCGTTGTTTGGCCGCCTGCTGTCACCTTCGCTCTATTCTGGTTAGAGCCCAGCACATACACCCAGTTTTGGCCGCCGCTCGGGTCTTTGATTTCAAGATCAACCCAATAGCGGTAGTCGCCTGCGGTTACATACACTTTTTCACCGGAAATGACTTCCTGCTGGTCGCTTCCTGTGCTGTTAAGCGTCGTGCTTACGCCAAGCGCCTCATCTGTCTGCTCGTTATAAAGATAAATAACGCCGCCGGCAATTTGCTCATCCGCACCGATTGCAACCTCGCCGGTCTGCTGTCCGTCAAAGCTCATATCCGTTGTAGCTGTTGTTACTTGGTTATGCCACTTGGACAGGAAATAAGTGCCGTCCTGCTCCTTGCCATACGAGAACAGATTATACACGCCTTTATCCATATAAATCGTCGGCTCTGTCGTAATTGAAATATCGTTAAGCGCCGTTGTTGTCCCGTAGGATACTCCGTTGTTGTCTAGCAAGGTCGCATAATAGTTCGACGCCTTGGCTGGAGCGCCGCTGCGCGTCG
Organism: Paenibacillus sp. BIHB 4019; assembly: GCF_002741035.1. Lineage (NCBI taxonomy): Bacteria > Bacillati > Bacillota > Bacilli > Caryophanales > Paenibacillaceae > Paenibacillus > Paenibacillus sp. BIHB 4019. The sequence continues at coordinate 574,648 of NZ_CP016808.1, forward strand.
TCGTCTGGAAATGCACGCCTGCTGTTCCTTCTCCATCTAGTTCAAACACACCGGGTCCTTGTACGATTCGTTGATAGAAAAAGGACGTATTGCCTTGCGGATTATCCGCTTGGTCAAAGCTGCCCTGCACCAATACAGACAGCTTCTTGAGATCCACAGCGAGCGCACCCGGTATGCGGACGACACCTTCTACATCCGTATAGCCGTTCCATACCATTTCGTAGCTGTAAGCCGGCTGTCCAGTTGGAACTACAGCTGCTGCGGCCTCTTCAGCAGCAGCCGTTGCTGCCACTTGCTTGGACACCATGACAAGCGCTCCCGGAGCGACGTTGCCGTCAGGGTCCTTCACCTTGAGAACAAGCCCTGTTTCCGGGTTGTTCCACAGCTTCACCCGCAGCTCTGTTTGGAAAGCTGGCGCACTGCCTTTATAGGCAACGGCAAGCAGCGAACGGTTTCCATCTGCTGCCCCGCTGCTGTCCCACTTCGCTGTATACAGCGATTGACCGGCCGTACCAACCGCTTCAGCAATCTGATTAGCTGGAGCAATCTCGTCCAAATAGAAGCGCACGGCGGTTACTTCATTCGCGTCCTGATTCACCATCGCTTCCAGCGTAGCGGTCCCCGTTACATCAGCGCCGCTTGCTGGACGGATAATCTGAATAGGCGCTACGGTACCAGCATCCAGAACCGCTGCTGCATTCACCAGACCATGGCCAAAATAAGGGTCGACTCCCGCCGTGCCCAAATCCTGCGCCGTATCCATCAGCGCACTGCGAATTTCCCCTGGCAAGGCGGAAGGGTGATCCGCTTTGTAAATTGCCGCTACAGCAGCTGCATAGGGGGAAGAGAAAGAGGTTCCGTTAACGGAGCTATATCTGTCGTCTACATTGCCTTGTCCGCTCAGAGCAGCTACCAAAATATCTTCACCAGGCGCAACGACCGCCAAGCTGCTGCCGTAATTGGAGAACGAGGAGCGCAGCTTCGTTTTCCCAATAGAGCCTACCGCCAGTACGCCTGGCGCTGCTGCCGGATAGGTGCTGTTCACATTCGTGCCTTCGTTGCCTGCTGCTGCAACGACAAGCACATTTTTGCTTTGTGCATAGCTTACAGCATCCACAATAGCTTTACTGTATTCGCCGCCCAGGCTGAGGTTTATAATATCAACCCCTTGGTCAGCCGCATAAGTAATCCCTTTCGCCACATTGAGCGTCGTGCCCCAGCCCTTGTTGTTCATTACTTTAACCGGAAGGACGGATACATTCAGCGGTCCTACTGCCCCTGCAATCCCGATCGTATTATTGTAGACAGAAGCAATAACGCTGGCGACCGCCGTACCATGGCCTTGATCATCCTTGCTGCCCCAATCGGACTCATACGACGTGCCATCAGCACGGGCATCTGCCATATTGACGCCAGGAAGCAGACGTCCTTGCAAATCAGGATGGGTCGCATCAATGCCCGTATCCACTACGGCAACAACGACGCTGTTCGTATTGTTCTGCAGACGCTCCCATGCTTGCGGCGCAGCAATCGCATTTAATGCCCATTGGCTCGTGTAATAAGGATCGCTTGGAGCAGCTACAGCAAAAATTCCGCTCGTCTCCGCATCAAAAACCTCATAAATGCGGTTCGGCTCTGCGAACTCGACACCCGGCAAGCTTTCCAGCTCACTCACCACTTCATCCGCATCCCGCTGCGGGTCAACCGTAACAAGGCTGACGAGTGCTTCGGGATCGCTCTGCACTTCTTCAATACCCGCAATGCCATAAGTCGGGGTCTGCGCAGCAGGCGCAGAGGAGGATTCGTATTTGACGATATATTCACCAGCAATGACGCCCGCATCCTGTGATGCGCCGCTATCCTCCGTGGAGGCCGCATAGGCTGGAACAGCTGAAGTAAGCAAAATAAGAACGGCTAACCATAAAGCTAAGCTTGATTTCCATTTTCGAGATAATCCATACATGTGAAACAAAACTCCTTCTCCGATAAAATAATTGGATGACGCTAAAAACACAAAAAACCTTCCGCCGCATGGCAAGAAGGCCTACTAAAAACAGTCTCCCCCCTCCATCGTCAATCACAGTGAAAGAGGGTTTTACTCACAAAAACCACCTCTATAGCTTATTGCGTTATAATATTTCCGCCTGAGCTTGCGGCTGGTAATCAACAGTGTAGCGATACTGTTTACCGCAGGAGACAATAATCTCTTTTTGCCCCCGCTTAAGCAGCCTCATCTCGATTTTGATCTCCCCAAAACCATCATGCTCAAACACGGATTGATAGAGCTCTTGAATTTTGCCCAGCACTTGTTCGTGAGCATTCATCCCCGACTTCACCGCTTTCTACTACACATTCTCTCATTCTACTGCCCCATCAAAATCAGAGCTAATAGAACAACTAGATGAAGTATATTGAAAATGATTATTAATGTCAATTAGAAAAATCAATATTAGCAGCTGTTATGCTCAAAAGCTTGCAAACGCAGCATAATTTCAGGAACTTGTTTCAGTTTCCGCCTAAAAAAGAAAATACCCACAGTCGGAGCACCTGTTGCTTGGTGTCCCAACTATGGGTATGCTACAGCTCAATGGATTAGAGCTGCTATTATTTTTTGGCTGCTAGAAAAGCATCGATCTGGCTTTGCACTTCTGCGAGAATTTTATCAATGCCGGCCGCTTTCACCTGCTTGTTCAAATCCTCAAGGCCTTTATCTACATCCTTGATCGCGCCGTATTCCAGCGGAATTGCAAAGCGGAGCATCACATTGCCGACGTTAGCCACTTCCGTCTTCACCTTGCTGTTGTCAAAAACGAACGTTTCCAGTGGGTAGTGGTAAACCTTTCCTTCCCAATCGTTCGTGAGCGCGGTTGCTTCCTCTGGGAAGGATGCGTTGTCACGATTGAGCGGCGAGTTGAAGCCCCAGCTGGAGAAGCCTGTGAAGTTTACGCTTTTATCGGTCGAGTCGTATTTATCGTCGCCAACTGCTGTGAAATGTACGCCTGGGATACCGTATTGCACCAAGTCATGAAGCTCTCTGTCATTTTGCATCAAGTCGACGAACATCAGCGAACGCTCCGGATTTTTGGACGTTGCATGGATAGAAACGCCGTTTTGCGTCGATACGGCATTCGATTTTTTCGTATTCGGCGTAATGTCAGCAAGGGCAAGCTCGTAAGGAGATTTATCCATGCGCATCGTTGCGATGAGTGAGCCGAGTGTTCCCAAGTTATGCGTAATGGACGCTGTTTTGCCTTCCTTGAAATCCTGCTGATGGTCATTTTTATTATTCAATACGTTTTTCGACCAGGCATTATTGTCGGCAAGATCTTTGTAATAATAGAGCAAATCCTTGAATTCCTGTGTTTCATAGACGTTAAACACTTTGCCCGCTTCATCCGTCAGCTTAAAGCCGATTGGCAGGTCAAAATCTAGCATGTTCCAGTCATTTTTCTGCTTGAGCAGGATACGGTCTAAGTTATGCAGCTTCCAGTCGCCTGTTTCAGGAGTGAATGGCGTAATGCCCTTCTCATTTTGAGCGACCGCTTTCAAATAGTTAGCATAAGCTTCCGGGCTGTCGATAGCAGGAAGATTGTATTTTTTGCGCAGGTCCTCCCGGTACAAAATCAGCTTCTCTACCGACTCGCCTCTGTTTTGCGGAACCATGTACAGCTTGCCGTTTACTTTCGCCTGATCCCAGCCTACTTTGTCCATCGCTTTCCATGTTTGCGGCATATATTTGGACAGCATATCATCGGTTAGCTCCAAGAAGCCGCCTTTAAGCGCCTGATCGTTATAGCCCGCCCAGTTCGCGGAATAGATAAGGTCGAAATCTTCATTCGCCGCCAGCTTCAGCGGATATTTTTGCGCCCAATCGGACCAATCCAAAAACTCGGCATCGACGGTTGCATTGATTTTTTCCTTGAGCTTTTTGTTGATTTCCGCAAATACGCTATCATAATCAACCGGCTTTGGTCCAACGAACACCATTTTCAGCTTGACCTCTTTGGAAATATCTAAGCCGTCCTTTGTCTCTGCCGGCTGCGTGGCAGCATTGGTGCCTGTTGCTGGCGCTGTGCTCGCTTCTGTTCCTGTATTGCCACCGTTGCCGCATGCACCAAGAACCATGGCCAAAGTTAAGGCTACCGCCGGTATAACGATTGTTTTCTTCTTTTGCATATTGAATTTCCCCCTTTAAGGTAACTGTCCATCTATTGATCTATCATGATAAACCAAGTTTCCTTGGGATTATCCTTTCACGGCGCCAATCGTCAAGCCTTTTACAAAATACTTTTGGATGAAGGGATAGGCAAGCAGGATCGGGCCGCTCGCTACTACCGTCATCGCCATCTTGAGACCCTCTGTCGGCAGGCTTGTCGTCACGACAGCGCCCGAGCCCATCATCGCCTTGCGCATGCCATCCATATTGCCGAGCATTTTGTACAAATAATATTGCAGCGGCATCAGCTTGTCGTCGGCAACGAACAGCAGGGCGTTATACCAATCGTTCCAATACCCAAGGGCAAGGAAGAGGCCGATTGTGGCAAGAGCCGGCTTGGACAGCGGAAGAATAAGCTTCATGAAAATCAGGAAATCGCCAGCGCCATCGATTTTGGCAGATTCAACAATCGCTTCTGGAATATTGCTCATAAACGATTTCATGACGATAATATAAAACACGTTCAGCAGCAGCGGCACAATGAGCGCCAGCGCCGTATCCTTCATATGGAGATAGTTGACGATGAGCAGGTACCAAGGCACAAGCCCGCCGCTGAACAGCGTCGTAAAGAAAAAGAAGAAGGAAAAAAAATTGCGCCACTTGAAATCTTTGCGAGACAGGCAATAGGCGGTCATAGCCGTCAGGAACAGGCCGATCGCGGTACCGATAACGGTAACGGAGATGGTTACCCCATACGCCCGAATCATTTGTTCAGGATATTTGAACAGGATTTTATAAGGCTCCACAGAAAAGGCCGTCGGGAAAAATTGATAACCCTCACGCACAATGGTGCTTTCCTCGGTAAACGAAGAGGATACGATCAAAATAAAGGGCAATATGCACAGAACCGACAGTATGGTTAAGGAAGCATAGCCGATAATGGCAAGAAGTTGGCGGTCGAGCTGACCGCTTTTCACAGATTTGTTGCTGACGATATTAGCATCAGATACACTCATTTTCATGACCTCCCACTAGAATAAGGCGCGATCTTTGTCATACTTGCGAACGGCATAGTTAAACAGCATAATGGTGGTAAATCCGAGAACCGATTGATAAACCCCAGCTGCGGCCGACATGCCAATATCATTCGAAGTGATGAGCGATCTGAATACGAACGTATCAATAACATCAGTAGACGAGAACAGCACACCATTATTGCCAACCATATTGTAAAACATCCCAAAATCGCCTTTGAAAATATTGCCGACTGCCAGCAGCACCAATATAATGACGGTCGGATATAAATTAGGAATCGTCACCTTGAAGATACGCTGAAAAATATTCGCGCCATCGATTTCGGCTGCCTCATACATTTCGGTATCAATGCTCGTAATCGCCGCCAAATACATGATCGTACCATAACCGAGCGTTTTCCATGCCGCTACCAGTACGAGAATAACCGGCCAATAGGCGGGCGTATTGTAAATATCAATCGGCTCCATACCGATATTCCTCAGCAGGGAATTAACCGTGCCGATGTCAAAGCTGAGCAGGTTGTAGGCAATCGCCCCAACGACGACCCAGGAAATAAAATAAGGCAGAAACAAAATCGACTGGGCGATTTTGCGGAACCATTTGCCCCCAACCTCGAACAGCAAAATCGCTGTGAAAATTTGCAGCACATTGTTGACCACAATAAAAGCGATATTATAGAGCGCCGTATTTCTGGTTATGCGCCACGCATCCCCCGACTCAAAGAAAAATCGAAAGTTGTCCAGCCCATTCCACGCGCTGCCAAAGATCCCGCCAGCATAATCATAATGCTTGAAAGCAATAATAATGCCCGCCATCGGTATATAAGCAAATAGCAGAAAAAACAAAACGGCTGGCAGCAGCATGAGCAAAATAGCCCGATATTTGATAACATCCTGTATAAATCCGTATCGCTTCATCTGTGCTCCCCTCTCCTCTCTTGTCTGCTTTCATTATAAGAAATGCGGACCGTCCGCATAATTAAGGGGAACAACTAAAACTTATACTAATTCAACGATTGGAATGGTTATCATTTAAAAATAACCCGGAATCCGTCGGACCCCGGGCCATTACCATGAAATGAAAACAGAAATACGATTAAATATTATGCTTTTTCCGATATTCTCCCGGCGACATGCCAACCTGCTGCTTGAATTGACGATTAAAATAAATAATATTTTTATAGCCAGCCAGCTCGGCAATTTCGTAAATTTTCTTGGTCGGGTCCTCCAGAAGCTTGCACACATGCTTCATCCGCAGCTCGCTTAGAAAATCGCTGAACAGCGTATTCGTCTCGGCTTTGAACAGCTGGCCCAAATAGTTCGGCGTAAAGTCAAAGTGGGCCGCAACCTCATTAAGCGTAATTTTCTGATCAAGCCGCTGCTCGACATATAGCGCGATTTCTTCAATCAGCTTCCGCTTTTGCCGCTGCTTCTTCAAATACAGCAGCTCGGACAGCTCGAAAAACCGCCTTCTCAGCCAGGAGAGAATGTCATGCACCGTCTCGAATTGGAACAAAACAAACGGCTGATGGGAGTCCCATTTTAAAATTTCATATAAATGCTCGTTCATTTGCTGGAGATCGGCATGCAGCTTGGACGTAATGCGAATGATGAGGTCGTAGATGTCGTTTTTCCCGGTTAACGGCTGGTCGCCGCTGAACAGCTCCCGCAAGCAATCATCAACCGTCGTCAGGTCATATTCCAGCATCGCGCGCAGCATGCGGTCGACCGTCTCTTCGAGGCTGTAGGCCATCGCTTCTTTGGGCGACCAAGCCGCTGCATCGTGAATAAGCCTGTTTTTCCCGACGATCCATTTGATGCTGAGCGCTGCCTGTGCCTGCTGATAGGCGTCATGCAGCTTGGCAATAACCGTTGTATGCATGCCAGCGCCAATCGTAATCGAATAAGGAAAAGCTTCATTAAACGCTTGCACCAGCTTCTCAAGCAGCGCTTTGCATTCCGCCTCCTGCACCGTCGCCAGCAGCACAAAATGATAGTCATAGCTGGTCAGCACCATTCCAACTTGATGGCGATCTACGAAGGAACGAATAAACAATGCCATTTCCGCTGTTAAGGAACGGCGCTCGCCAGCTGCCATTTTGCCCAGCTTCCACTCCATATCGTCGATTTCAATAATGGCAACGGCTGCTCCGCCCTGCAGCAGCGGCAAGAGGAAGCTGTGAAGATGCTGCTCCACCCGCCCCGATGTCGGCTCGTTAAACCAGCGCAGCAGCAGCTCCTGATGCACAAGCGTCAGCGTCTCGGTCAGCGACTGGTTTTGCATCCGCTCCTGCTCGATTTTGTTGCACAGCTCCAGCAGCATATCATGAAGCTCATTGTCGTCAACCGGCTTAAGCAAATATCCAGAGGCATTCAGCTGGATCGCTTCCTTCGCATAGCTGAAGTCCTGATGGCCGCTTATAAAAACAAGATGAGCCTGCGGATTAATCGCCTTCGCCCTGCGCGCAAACTCCATCCCCGACATAATCGGCATGCGAATATCCGAGAGAATCAGGTCGATGCGCTTCTGCTCCATCATTTCCAGCGCCTCAAACCCGCTAGTGGCCACGGACACATCCTGCAAATGCAGGCGCTCATTGCCGACTACCCTTCGGCGGAGCCATTCCAAATCGATCGCCTCATCATCCACCAACAATATACTAATGTCCATCCCCGCACTCTCCCCTCTAAGCTGCCTATGGCCGAAGCCCTTCTGCATCCTCCCGCATCTCGGCGTTTTCGACCGGAAGAATAATTTGCACCGTTGTGCCTGCGCCATAATGGCTGCCAATTCGAATGCCAAAATCTGTGCCGTAGCGCAGCTTGATCCGCTCTTCGACGTTTTTCAGCCCATATTTATCCGATTGGCCTTCTTCCGCGCTATCCGTCGGGCCCGCATGAGCCGGCATAAGCAAAGCCGTATTCGAGAGCATTTTCCTCAGCGTATCCGGGCGCATTCCGATGCCGGTATCAATAATTTTCAGCTCAATGCGGTCGCCCAGCCGCCTGCCCGTTATGCGAATCGCTATCGTTTTGCCAAACCAGGCGTGCTTAAATATATTTTCGACAAATGGCTGTAAAATAAGCTTAATAATCGGCGTTTGCAAAATATCCGGCTCAACATCGTAATAAACCTCGAACGTGTCCGCATATTTGACCCGCTGAATGTCCAAATACGTCTTAACCTGCTCAAGCTCCTTCTCCAGCGTAATGTACACATTGCCGCCATTCAGCGTTAAACGGTAAAACTTCGACAGCCCCTGAACCATCGCGGTTACCTTGTCCGTCTCGCCCAAATTAGCCAAGCTGCCAATCGTCGAGAGCGTGTTATACAAAAAATGAGGGCTGATCTGCGCTTGCAGCACGTCCAGCTCCGCCTGTTTTTTCTGAATGCCCTGCACGTAAACGTTTTTAATCAGCTCTTGAATGCTGGTCGCCATCTGGTTGAAGGAATTGGCGATGTGGACAAACTCGTCATTGCCGGTAAAACCGATCCGCTTATGAAAGTTCCCCTCCTGGAAGGAGCGGACCAAGGTGACGATTCGCTTCATCTTCTTGCCGGAAAGCCGAGCGACGATGTAGCCAATAAACACCATGACCAGAAAGCTGATCAAGCACACGGCGAAAATAACCTTTTGCATACGGCTGGCGTCCTTGTTTAAATACGCATGCGGCACAATCGTTTCAATGATGAACGGGGTTCCGGGTATTTCCTCTTTTACACTAAGGTAAGAGGCCGAATTAGACTGGTCGCCTGTTATGCCGCGCGTATACATGACCTCGCCCGATTGGGTGTTTAGAAAACGCATGCTGATGCCCTCGTCGATCGGAAACGTATCGAAATTGCCAAGCAATTCATCGAACCGGGCTGTCACGCGCACATAACCGATAATAGATGCCATCCCGCTGGAGGATACCAGCTTGCGAAAATGCGATATATTGTCCAGCTTGCGGTCGGAATCCAGCTGCATCCAAAGATTATCCTGATTCGACGCCTGGAGGGACTTGAACCAATCGGTATTCTCGATCTGATGCACCGAAAGCACGTAATAGTCTCTGCGCTGAATGGGCTTGTCCATATCATCGCCCGGCACCTCATACATTTTCTCGTCTACGGTGTAGACGGCGAGCCTGATATTGTTCCCATACAGCTGGAGCGGCGCTCTCATCTGCGGTATGATGTCGTCCTTCATTTTCAGCATAATTTCCAGCGGTTCTCCCGTGTTTTGCAGGGCGTTCTGAAACGTTAGGCTGCTGAAAAGCGTGCTCGAAATGCGCTCTATTTCATCCATTTGATATTCAATATTGTTGCGCGTCTGCTCCATCGCGGTGCGAATATTCGTCTCCGCCATCTCCGTCCGCGATTGGATGAGCATCGTATACGATATATAGCCGACCAGCACATCCGTCAGCAGCACAAGCGCCATATAGGGAATCATCATTTTATACGTAAATGGTATATACAGCTTGCTCAGCTGGAAGCTCTTCATCTGTCTTCTCCTTTCGTATCATGCAGCACTTATGTGCATCATTCTACAATATGGGAGGGGATTTTGATATGGCAATAAAATCACTATTTTCTGCACTTATTTAAGCTTTACATTATAGCGAACTACACTAAAACACTAAAAACATCAACAGGCCAAAAGAACCGAAAAATTCCCAAATTTAATATTTAAATAATAATAATGCCAAATTATTCACACATTTGATATTGAATATATTTTCTATAAAGTTTAAAATTATTTTACAACTAGTAAAATCATAAAAAATAAAATAAAAAACGTAAGGAATTTTTTGATTTATGAAAAGAAAGGGATTTTTCGGTATTATGCGGGGTTACTTTGTGTGTATCATTAATCGGATCTATATTTCCTAATCATGCTATTGCATCAGTCACAACACAAGAAAAAGGATTCATTTTTCCAAATACAGTAAAGCTAGGTGGTATCGCGAAACAACAAACGTCCGTAGCCTCTTACCATATTTATAAATCCGATACCACATTAGGCGCTGGAACAGTCACACCATGGGGAGCAAAAAATATTTATGAAGTCGATTTCGCGGATTATATAAAGGGGGATAAATTAGGTAACTATAGCACATATTAAATAATTCAAATGAGGAAACATCAACTGCGTTATTAGTCGGTGTTTCCTTTTGAGGAGAAATAACAATGATAGAAATTACTGATTTAACAAAAAGATATGGTAAACATATTGTGTTTAAAGATTTGAACATTACCTTTCCTAAAAACAAATTCACTCTCATAACTGGACCCAATGGTTCTGGGAAAACAACGTTATTAAAATGTCTTCTCGGTCTAGAAAGATATACGGGAATCATTAAATTTTCCAATAGATGCATCTATGATATTTTAGATGATGTCCAAGTTGTTTATGATAATTGTCCACTTTATGCTAATTTGTCCGGCTATCAAAATATCAATTTACTAGGTAATAACATCCTAGATCAAGTTGAAGAACTTCTGCCAAATATACGAATCCCTCTTGCAAATCAGTGATATCTTGAAAAATTCAGATCAACTAATGACAATTATAGCTATCGGTTATTCTCTTGAGTTTTATTCTCCACTAGTAAATCATCTTGTAATCATTAAAAATAACACGGTTGTGTCACAAGAAGTTTTAACGTTTAGTGGAGGTGGTTTGGTTGATCTCTACAAACAAAATATTTAATTGCTATAAAGACGAACTTAAATATCAAATATACTCCAAAACATTATTACTTATTTTCATAATAACTATCGGCCTTTCAACTCTTAATCTATTTGGGCTTGTAAGTAAAGCAGAGGGTACATATGATGTTTATGTTAAAACTTACAATGAGTTTAAAGATGCTGGCATAGATGTTGAAGCCATGTTAAAAAGCCCAATTAACCGAGATATAAAACAAAACGGGTCAGATCGATTGACTAAGGTAGATAATCCTGTACGCTTTCAATTTGAAGAGGCTGGAGCAGCGAGCCAACTCTTAAAAGGTACTAATATAATTACGAATACTCTTGAATGGTTGGACTTTGTCTTTTTCCCTATCATATTCACTTTATTAGGAATACATTTTGTTTCCTATGATTACAAATATAAAACATACAAACTAAAAGTTATTAAAGCCAAATGGAATAAACTATTTGCAGGAAAGCTTTTTGCTTTATTTACTTGCACATTTTTTATATTTATCTTCACTTTAATTGCCTCATATATGATAGGACTTTATTTTCATTCACAAGTAGTTAATCGAATTCCAATCGAGCAATTTTCAAGCTTGCCTCAAATCGAAAATAACAAGTTTATTATACAATTGGTATTCAGTTTGTTTATTTGCATCTTTTTCTCACTAATCGGTTTTTTAATGGGTATCTTATTTAAAAGCTTTATATTACCGACGATCATTTTTCTAGTTTTCAATTTACTTCTCCCTGTCCTTGGAAAATATGATATTAGGAATATGATTGCCATCATCTCACATGAAATTTTTGAGTTTAAAGGCCGATTTATACTTTTCATGCCTGCTTATATTCCGCTCTATCAATCCATTATGTTATTAGTCTCAATAACTTGTTTTATGATAGCTACTTCTTTCTTTTATCTTTATAAACAAGGAATATACTATAATTAGATGCTATTCCCCTCTTAATTCCTATTTATTAATGATCAAGAACCCACCCCTTCCTTGATAGAGGGTGGGTTTTTTGATTATTTGGAGCCATATACCTGAGTGGCTCCAACCATATATTTTTCAGCTTTCTACCTGAAAATTTATTTCACAATACTCTCAAGCACATCATCAATCATCTGCGAGTTGGCAATCGTTCCTGTATACAGCCAACTGGCGTTGTTGTCATACGCGTAGACGTTGTTATTTTTAACCGCAGGAATGCCCTGCCAGATTGGATCGCTCAAAATTTCCTCTTTCGTCGCTTCCCTGCTGTTCACAATAAACAGGTAATCGGCGTCCAGCTCGGCCAGCTTCTCCTTGGAAATCGCACTCCAATTCGCCTTCGCTGTCGACGATATTTCCGCAACAACATTCGGAACGGTTAAGCCCAGATCCCGATAAAGCAAATCGCCGCTGGATAAGTTTTGGTTGACGACGTACACATTTTTAGCCGTAACCCAGAGAACCGCAGCCGACTTGTCACCAATCGCCTGTTGCAGCTTTTCCTTGGCATCCGCTGCTTTCGCTTCATAATCAGCCAGCACCTGCTTCGCTTCCTCGCTCTTATTCAGCACTTCGCCTACCGTCAGCAGCTCCTGCCGCCAATCATTGTTGACATCGCTGCCTACCGTATAGGTTGGGGCAATTTTAGCATATTGAGCATACTTATCTCCCATTACCATTTCCGCATTGTCGATAATAATAAGATCAGGCTGGTAGCTCATCACGACTTCATAGGGAAGCTCGGACGGAATAGCAGGGATATTCGCCAGCTCCTTCTGCAAATAATTTTGCACCTTCCCATCACTGACCGACCACTGAGCAACCGGAATAACGCCTAGCGCCACCAAATGATCTTCCAGATAAGAGGCTATAACCCGTTTAGGATTAGCCGGAACCTTTACTTCATTGCCCAAACCATCCTTCAGTGTCCGCTCACTCGCTGTCTGTTCCGCTGCATTGCTGCTTGCGGCTGGCGCAGTGCCATTTGTCGCTGGAGAATTTGCCGGACTTGCGCATGCACTGACCAATAAAGTCATCGCAAGCAGCATCATAATGGCAATGGATTGTTTCGAACCTCTGTTCATTTTTAATGCCCCTTCACTACTATTTTGATAATGATTATCACCAATAACAGTATGCCCGCTGCGTCTTCTCGACACAATAGGGTATCGGGACATCAATAATGGATTATAAGGGCGTTTTCGCGGAGCGCTCGCTTCCGTTTTATAATGGATCGGCGAAATGCCTGTATGCTTTTTAAAAATGCGACTGAAAAAATAGACGTCCGGATAACCGACACCGGCAGCGATTTCCTGTAAAGTTCCCTCCGTGCTCGTCAGCAGCTCCTTCGCCTTCTCGATACGAAGCTGGATGAGATAATCGATCGGACTATGCTGGATTTGATTTTTGAATAGGCGTGTTAAATGCCTTGGCGTGCACTCCAGCACCTTCGCCAGCCGCTCCAGTGTAATGGCCTCGGCATAATGCTCATGGATGAACCTGACCGCCTGGGCGACCAGATCCGCTTTTATAACGGAAACCTCCTGCTCACTGAGCTGCTGCATCCATTCGTATATAAAATCGTAAAACAATGTTTTCACATGCAGCTCGGCAAGCTTGCCGCCCTTGTGAAACTCCTCGTCCAGCTGCTTCAGCTTCTCATAAAGAGCTATTGGAAAAGCAGGCGTAACGCCGTATTGCATGCGAAAAGGATTTTTCTCCAGCAGCCGCTGTTTCTCCGGCATATTCAGAAGCGGCTGAACCGCTTTGTAGAGAATGAGATAATATTCAAAAAGCTCCTCCGTCGAGCGAATATCCAAATAGAAGCCTTTTCCGCCATGCAGCAATTGAAATTTTTTGAATGCATACTCCCGGTTGTCCAATGCGACCGCCGCACTGCCTCGCAGTGCAAACAAAAACGCATGGGCCGGAAGCCGATAGGCGCTAAGCGCTTCCCCTAGCTTCATTTTTATATGCCGAACGTCCATTACTTTAATGGCGCTATGCGTGAACCAATAAAGCTGCTCGTCGATATTTATCTTGTCATTCATGACTTCCACCCTATCTTCACTCCTTGCTCTAACGCTCCACTCGTCTATATTTGAAAAAACGGACAAAAAAGCAAAAAACAGGCCAATCATGGTAATATCTAACCATAATCGAACTGTTTCATGCAACTAACTTTGATACCTTTAAATGTTGAAGGACTGAGGTTCCGCTTTTTTGGGCTTTTGACTCGATTTCAGGCCATAAGCGGACAGGAAATCCGTTATTGCCCTCAATATCCCGTCAAAATGGCTTATGGCCGTGCATTAGCTGCCCCTGAGTCCGCAGCCTGTGCCATATCCGTGATTTTGCCGTAATAGCGGCTGTTTTGTCCGTCAAACCTCCTGAAACTTCCTGAAACCTTCTAAAATTTCCTAATCACCGAGCGGTACATGAGGAACAGGAAATACGGACTGCCAATCAGCATAATAATTAGGCCTGACGGAATTTCTTTCGGCGCCATGATCGTTCTTCCGAGCGTATCGGCAATGACGAGCAGCAAGCCGCCGAGCAGTCCTGACAAAATAATGGAGCGTCTCGTGTGATGCCCAATCATCATGCGCACGACATGCGGCGCCATAAGTCCAAGAAAACCTATCGTACCTACGCTCGCAACAGCTCCCGCTGCCAGCAAAACGCCGATAATCATCGCCCAGAGACGCGTTCCTCGAACCGGAAGGCCAAGGCCTACCGAACTTTCATCGCCAAACGCCAGCAAATCAAATTTCCGTCCTAAATAGTAGGCAACCGGTAAAAGGATAAGCAGAAACAGCATAATGCTATAAAATTGGTTCCAGCCTCGCCCATAGGTCGTGCCCGTTAACCATATTAGCGCTGTACTGTTCCACAGGCTCGCCTTGACGATCATCGCCTGTATGCCCGCAGCGCCGATTGCCGATACTGCGATGCCAAGCAAAATAAGAACAGACGGATTTAAGGATTTGCGCCATGCTAAGAAAAATACAAAGGCTGCGGCAACAATCCCGCCTGCAATTGCAGCAAACGGAAGGGCGAAGATTGTTAAATTCGGCAGTGCAACCAATACGATTAGCGCGCCAAACCCCGCCCCTGACGTTACGCCAATAATTGAGGCGTCGGCCAGCGGATTTCGGACGGCGCTTTGAATCAAGACGCCGCTAATTGCAAGCGCAATACCGCCTCCAGCCGCAACAAGCGTACGCGGGAGCCTTAAATTCAGCAGCACAGAATAGGAGGAGTCTCCTCCACCGGCAAGGCTGCCCAGCAAATCGGCAATCGGTATTCTCGTTCCCCCAAGCGACAAGCTTACAAGAATGATAACGATGAGCAGCGCTGCCATGAATATAGCAGTCGGAGCAAAGCGCATGCGCAGCGCTACCCCGCCGATGTTCATAGATGACTGCCCAGAGCCTGCTCCGGATATATTTTTCATCTTGGCGAGTACGAGCCAAATGAGCCAAGGCGCACCAATAATCGCCATGACCGCGCCAACTGGCATTTCCCCTAAATTGCTCCGTACCATACGAGCAAGCAAATCCGCCGCCGTAATGAGCAGCGCTCCCCACAATGCGCTGGCAGGAATGAGCAGGCGATGCTTGCGAATACCGCTAAGCCGGACAAGATGGGGAGCTACCAAACCAACGAAGCCAATCGGGCCAACTACACTGACTACAATGGCAGCCAGCAGTACCGAGAGGCCAAGCCCCATTGCCCGTGTTAATCCTACACGCTGCCCAAGCGAACGCGCAGTAGACTCGTCGAGCTCCAAGGCATCAAATTGCCTTCCTGCGAGCAGCGCGATCCCAAGCAGGGCAATGACGAAAGGCCATGCATATTCGACGCCGCTCCAGTTCAGCTGAATCAAGGAGCCTGAGCCCCATAAAAATAAATTTTGCGTTTCCGTTTGCTTAAAAATTTGAATGGCCGTTGTAAACGCCCCAAGCACCATAGATACGATCATGCCTGATAAGGCAAGTCTGATAGGTGTGGCCTTCCGGCCGCCGCTCAGGAAATAGGCTATTAACGCCGCCAGCAAACCTCCCGCCGCCGCCAGCAAAAATGGGAACTGCTGCTGCAGAGCAGGAAAAGCTACCACGCCAAGGACAACCATAAAATAAGCCCCGGCATTGATACCTAATGTATCGGAGGCAGCGAGCGGATTTTTCGTTATCGTTTGCAGTAAAGCACCAGCCGCAGCGAGCGCGGCACCAGCTAAAATACCTATAACCGTGCGCGGCATACGGATATCCCAGAGCAGATTATGCTCCATTATATCCTGGCGGCCGAGCAACCCCTCTAATACGGTAGCTGCCGGGATTTTGGCCTCCCCGAAGCAAAGGCTTAAAATCGATAATACGAAAAGGGCGGCAATGCCGCCCCCAAATATTCCAATTACCCGCCAGGTCATTCTGATAGCAGCTTCATTGTTAAGATTTTCGTTCATCGTGCCACTCATTTCGTTAATGTATTTACAACTTCATCAACGATCACTTTAGAGGAGATTGGACCGCCGAACACCCAGGTCGCGCTATCTAATCCGAAGAAACGTTTTTCCTTAACGAAGGCAAGACCGTTCCAAACGGAGTTATCCTTTAGTTCTTTCGAAAAAATATCATCATCCTTTTGGACGATGTAGATTAGATTGGTATCTTGAACCGCAGGCAGCGCTTCAACCGTCGAAGTGCTAAATCCAAAAACCTCAAAATTTTCCGATTTCCAATCGTTTTTCAAGCCAATCCGATTCAACGTTTGTACGGCAAGCGAATTATCAGTAAAAAGACGCAACGTTGCTGCATTTTGGTAGCTGTACGCTTGTGTCAGTACATAATTCAAGCCGCCCTTGCCTGCCGCATCAAGCTTCGCCTTTGCATCTGCATAATGCGCATCCAGATCAGCTAGAACCTTCTTACCTTCTTCTGTTTTGCCAACGGCAGCTGCAATCGTTTTGAACACTTCTTCCATTTGGTCATATTGATTGGTTTCCCCTTCAAGCGGGTACAGGCTAAAAATCAACGTTGGCGCAATGCTTTTCAATTGATCATAGATTGCTTCGTGGCTATCCGTATTCGCAATAATCAAATCTGGCTTCAAAGCGGCAATCGTCTCCAGGTTCGGCTCTTCACGCAAACCAACATCCGTCACGTTTGCATCCAGTGATGCCTCTGATGTCACATACTGCTTATATTGTGCGTTATCGGTATTCCCCACTGGCTGCATGCCAAGCGCAATCACGTCTTCCGTAAACGTCCACTCTAGTACGACAACCTTTTGCGCGGGCTTATCCAGCTTAACCTCGCCTTTAGCATCCTTAAGTACAATAGGACCAGCCGCCGCCGCAGACTCCCCATTTGTATTTGCAGCAGCTGCATTATCAGTTGCCGTTCCTTCTGCTGCTGATTGATTCGTTGTGTTAGATCCACAGCCTGCCGCGACCAGCATAACCAGGATGGCCATAATTAAACCCATTAGCCTTTTGTTCATTTTATAGATCCCCCTATTTTTTCAAAAATCAAAGCTGCTCCAATGTGATAATGCTTATCATTATATTGATAATGATTATCATAATTAGACACAATAGCTATATTAGCTACCATTTCACCGAAAGTCAATGTTTAAATTTCCAATTCCCACTTTATCCGACCCGAATACAAAAAAAAGGACAGGATACGTTCTCCTGTCCCTTGCTACCTTATCTTGTCTTTCTGCCGCAAGCTGTATCTATGCCCCCGTTGCCGTTGCATCAATCCCGCAGCTAAACGCTCAAATCTTTCAGCTTCGCAGCCAGACGCTCATTTCGCCAGGCTGGCGATTGCCCCATAAATAATATGGGATGGACTTGAACCGCACAGCTGTTCTCTGCTTCGTAAATGGACGATATGGCTTGCCATCTGACCACGAAGCAGAGTCTGTCATTACGCCGTCTCCTTCTACAATAACGCAGCTGCCAAGAAGATTTTGTGCGGTATACTCCGTTAAATTTGGTTCCTCCGCCAATGAGAGCGAGGCAATCGGAGCTCCATTGTCCGCTTCCTCCAAGCAATAAACGAGCGGCCCGCGCTGAATAGCCACTTTGCCAGCATCAGCGCGAATGGACGGGTGGGCAGCAATAAACTTCGCCTCCATCGGAAGCAGCCACTCCAATGTATCGCCCTCTGACCAATTTCGCTCTACTTTCGCATAGCCATTTTCAACTCGATAAGGCTGCGCTGCGCCATTTACTTTTAACGTTGGCTGCTCGCTTTGGAACCAATCAGGTATGCGTAAGGCCATTTCAAATGCAGCACTTGCTGTGCCCTCCGGAAGGGAAACCGACCATTCAACATGCCCGCTCCAAGGCAGCTCGGAGCGTTGATGCAGCGTTACGTTGACGCCGCCCAGTTCAAAGGAAGCTTTGCTTCCGATAAACAAATGGGTGTACACCGTTCTGCCATCAGCAGACACGTCGTAAATATAATCGTTTAGCGAAGATAGCAGCCGTGCGACGTTGGGCGGACAGCAGGAGCAGCCGAACCATTTTTGCCGAACTGGCTTTACGTGATGCCGGTCTGGACTTTTGCAGCTTGCTTCTGGCCATACCTCTAGCGGGTTGACATAGAAAAAATGTTTGCCGTCGTTGGACATGCTGCCCAGCACATTGTTGTACAGCGCTCTCTCCATCACATCCGCATATTCGCTCCTTGCTTCAAGCTGCAGCATGCGGCGTGCCCAGAAAATCAAGCCGATAGAGGCACAGGTTTCTGCATAAACCGTATCGTTAGGAAGATCGTAGTCAAACGTGAAGGCTTCTCCGTGATGCGTTGAACCAATGCCCCCCGTAATGTACATTTGTTTGCCTGTCGTATTGGACCAAAGGCGCTCGCAAGCTTCGCGCAGCCCCGCGTCTTCCGTCAAACGGGCGAGGTCAGCCATCGCCGTGTACATGTAGACAGCTCTAACGGAGTGGCCGACAGCGACCGTTTGCTCACGTACGGGAAGATGGCATTGGTATACTTCCAAATTAGGCATGCCTTGTGACCAAATGTTCGTCCTGCCGCCGCGTTTCCATTCCTCTACAAAATAGTTTGGCTCGTTTCCACGCTCATCAATGAAGTAGCGGCTAAGGTTCAAATAACGCTCCTCCCCGGTAACTCCATACAGCTTGACCAAGGCCAATTCAATTTCCTGATGCCCGCAGTAAGCCCGGATCTGGCCCGGTTCGGTTCCAAACAAGCTTGCAATCAGGTCAGCGAAACGGCAAGAGAGGTCGAGCAATTTGCGCTTGCCTGTCGCTTCGTAATAAGCAACTGCTGCTTCAATCAAATGGCCTGCACAATAAAGCTCATGGGCCTCGTAAAGATTCGTCCACTGTTTTCCAGGCTCTTTAATCGTAAAATAGGTATTCAAATAGCCGTTGTTTTGCTGGGCTTGGCCGATCAGATCAATAGCTTCATCAGCCGTTTGCTCCAGCTCAGGATCGGGGTGGCGATGCAGCGAATAGGCAACAGCCTCCAGCCATTTGTACAGATCGCTATCTTGAAAAACCCAGCCGCCAAATTCCCCTTTCGCAAGTCCCGCAGCTATTTTAAAATTTCGAATGGCGTAGCTTGGCTCAGCACCTTCTATCCTATCGTTCAGTGCTTCCCACTGATAAGGGATAACGGTTTGGCGAACAAGCTCGGAATATTGGTTCCAAAAATCGTCTTGGATAAAAATCTGATTTTTTCGCATACATATCCACCTCGAAGCTATAAAATTTGACTCTCTATAGCATCGAGTATATGCTTTTTATAGCTGTCATCATAGAAACGGTTTGACCTTTTTTCTATAAAATATAACACAGAAAAATGAGGGTAATCATTTGAAGAACGAGTTAATGGTTTCGCTTCAGACCCCGACCCTTCCTTATTTTTGGGAAGCTGGCCGCGCAGACTTTCGCGCAGGAGATCGCCATCCGAATCGAAAGCATTTCGGCCTGTTCGATTTGCTGCTTGTAGTTAATGGAACCCTGCACATTGGTGAAGACGGGACAGAATGGCCGCTTGGCGCAGGGGATACGTTATTGCTGCTGCCGGAAGGGGAGCATTATTCGGTCAGGCCATGCGAGGAGGAAACGGTTTTTTACTGGGTTCATTTCGAGCACGAGGTATGGCGTCAAACTGCTGCGATTGCTGAAGCAGAAGCAGCGGCCCCATCATCTCCCTTCGATAATCCAAAATTAATCCATATCCCTAAGCACGCCTCGCTGCCTAACCCCCAGATCGCGTTTGATCTGATGAGGCAGCTTCTGGAGCTGCCGATCGGCGAAGCCTTCTGGGAGAAGCAGCACTTGCTGTTCCAACTGCTCGCTTTGCTGGAAAATGGAAGATCGGGGATGACTAGTACGCCCGCAACGCGTCTGGCTGAGAAAACTGCAGCTTACTTGCAGCGCAACTACCAAGAGGAAATTACCAATGAAACGCTGGCATTAGCGCTGCACTTCCACCCTAACTACATTGTGCGTTGCATGAAAATGAAATATGGGGTCACGCCCATTCATTATTTGCTGCAATTCCGGATGGAGCGGGCCAAGCAGCTTCTCGTCTCGACGGAATGGTCCATCGATCGCATAGCTGAGGAGGTCGGCTTCCGATATTCCCCTTACTTCTCGACCTGTTTCAAGCGCAGCGTTGGAATGACTCCACTCCACTTTCGCAAGAAATATTTGAATTAAAGGATTGCGATTACTATTTATCTGAGGTTTGAAATTTAGAAAAGGCACCGTATATTTATAGCCAACAAAAAAACAACGACCGATCATCATCGATGACCGGTCGTTGTTTTTAAAAGTTAGAGTGTTTGCTGCCTGCTCCATTATTTTTCAGCTTATACCCAAATAAGCGCTCAAACAACTTGTGATACGCTCATGTTCATCAACGTCCGAGGTGCCCGTAACCGCAATGGCCCCAATAAAGCCAACTCCCCTTACTACGATTGGGAATCCGCCTCCTGCTGCTACATAATCAACAGGGCTTAAATGGAGAGCCTCCTCCAGTGTCACACCTTGCTCCTTCAGCTTCAATTGAATGCCCAATGTGCTTTGATTGAGCCTATAAACCGTATTTTTCTTCTTCCGAAGCCATTCATCGTTGTCTACGGTCGTCCCTTCCAATGCAGCGTGGAAGATTTGTTGTCCGCATTTAGAAATATCTACTGCAATAGACTTTCCTTCACTTCTGGCTTTGTTTAGCAGCAATAAACCAATTTCTATTCCCATGTCATGACTAAACGTATCAAATTGCAATAACCTTTCTTGTTTGGCAATCATCTCAATATTCATCGTCTATTCCTCCATCCTTTTGCGATATATTAGCCTCTTCCCTTAATCCTCAAAAGGATATTTAAGCCCCCATTGACGCCGCAATTCATCGCACTGCTTCATAATGGACAGGCTTTGTTCCCAGGTCATAATGGGCGACTGCTTCAGATTTCCCCTTATGCATTCATTCACATGCGCAATTTCATATTGAAAGCCATCATCTTGAATGCCTTCGACACTTTGAGGCGCTTTTTCTTCATAGGTCGTAATATTGCCATTCTTCATCACATGGATTAAAGTAGGCTTCCAAAAGGACGGCACTTCAATATAGCCCCCAGTACCATAGATCATGGCAGTATCGACCATATCCGTTCTCACGCCACTGCTCATGACGACAAGCTCGCCTTTATCATACTTGGCAATATAGCTTGCTTGCTCGTCAACCTGTATATGGTATTCATCCGAATCAATAGTAGCGAATCCTGTAAGGGCAACGGGATTTTTCCCTAATACGGCTTCGGCAAAATGAAGATTATAAATGCCTGTATCCAGCAAGCCGCCACCAGCAAGCTCCGGATTCATCCATCGTTGATCACGGAATTCGCCCGGCATTCTAAAAGAAAACGCAATATTCATCGCTCTAACTTCACCGATGCCCTCATCATTTAAAAATGACCTTATCTTGTTCATCATCGGAAAAAATCTTGTCCACATGCCCTCCATGAAAAATACATTATTTTTCTTGGCACATTCTAAAACTTCAGTTAATTCGCCTGCATTGACACATGCCGGCTTTTCTACCAATACTGATTTTCCGTGCTCCATCGCCATGATTGCCATTTTTTTATGTGCGGGATGCGGGACGGGAATATAGACAACATCAATATCCGGCCTTTTTAGCAAAGCATCATACTCTAGCGCCAAGGGAATATCGTGCTTTTGAGCCATCTTCTGCGCACTTTCTATTGTTCGCGACGATACAGCCACAATTTCCACATCCTTGAGCTGTTTGGCGCCACAAATCCATCTGTCTACAATACCTCCTGACCCTAATAAACCCCATCTTATTTTTCTATCCATTGTTATACTCCTCCTTTTCGCTTCGCCTGACCTGATGCCTCAAACCTTGTATTCGCTTTCATTCTAGCTTCTAGTTTACATGGTGGAACGACGAATTCCGATTGTCCAAACCAAGGCGTTTTTACCCAAAACCGGGCTACACCCCCGTTCGATCGCGATATTCCTGGGGAGTCATGTTCGAAAATGTCCTAAACAGCTTAATGAAATGCGGTACGGCCTGATACCCTATGATTCGGGCGATTTCATAAATTTTCTTGTCGCTGCTGCGCAGCAAATACGCGGCCAATTCCATCCGGTATCGCAAAATATATTCGCTCAAATTGTTTCCTGTTTCTGCCCGGTACGCTCTCGACAAATAAGCGGGATGAAGACCGATTTGCGCCGCAAGCGTCTGCAGCGATAAATTGTCGTTCATGTTTTGCTCGATGAATTTATGGACTTTGTCCACCAATCCTGTCTGCTTGACGCATGAATCTTCCAATTGTTCTTTAAGGCAGCGGAATATGAAAAATGCCCACTTCTCCAACTGCTTAAGAGAAGGAGCAGTTGGCATGAGACCGAAGGAGGATGCCCCGAACTCGCTTAGCAGCTTTCCTTTCTTGTGCGCCATATACTGATAGGCGTTAGCAATGGCGAAATACGCTTCATTGGCATACTCGGGGGGATAATCTACGCTTTTCAGTTCCTTGAATATTTCGATTAGCTTTTCCTCCGCATGCAGCCAGTTTCCCGTATCGAGCAAATGAATGAGGAGAGGAGGGCGATATAGCGATGTCAGCGTTCCAATTCGAACCTGATCAAGTAGGCCCGTGATCCGCAAAAATAAGCTTTGCCGCCCTTCTTCTATCCGCCTCATGCCATCGATTACTGAGCGGTACAGCCCGGGAAGGCCTTCGGGAAAAGACACCCCGTTCACGGCTAGCGCGATGGACACACTGCCATTCAAGAGGGACTCCGCCTTTTTCTTCAGTGCAGCCACCCGGACGTCCATCGTAATCCGATCGATTGTCGTGGCTTGTTGAGCCTGCCCGTTCGTACTGGCTTCCCCTTTGGCCGAAACGACAAAGACGAGATATTCATTATGATCACGGCAGAACCACAAGTGAAAGACGTCCCTAAACAATTCTTCCGCCATATTCGTGACCGCATATTCAATAAGCCCTCTATCCATGCTTTCATATTCTTGCAGCCTGCCCTCCAGCCTTACGATGAACAAGCCTACCTCCTGTCCCAAGGTGAAAGGCAAGTCCAATAGGAAAAGCTTTCGTTCCAGCTCCGCGAACGGGATGCCGTTATCGTGCAGCAAACGATTCAACAGCTCGTTGCGCAGCGTAGGCAAATTTTCTCTGAAGGCGTATACGTCACGTTGCTGCTGCTGCTGTTGCCTCATCTCGCAGGTAATTTCTTCGGATAATTTGCCCAGCATCTCCCGAAGCTGTTCGGGATTTACCGGCTTCATTAAGTAGCCAGACGTATTATACGGTACAACACCTTGTGCATATTCGAAATCGGCATACCCCGAAATAACGATAATTTTGACTTTGCGTCCCATTTCACGTATTTCTCGAATGAGTTCAATTCCGTTCATCTCCGGCATTCGAATATCCGTAATGATGATATGAATGTTTTGTTCCCGATAAAGCTTTAAAGCCTCCTCACCCGTATGGGCTTTATGAATATGCCTGATTTTAAGTTCATCCTTTGGAATGGTAGCGGCTATGCTGTCAACCTGGGAGGGAATATCGTCTACGATCAGCACTTCAAATATCGGAATCACCTCCGTTCTTAATCATCAATCCCACGCGAAGCCCACCTAAAGAGGAATGGTCGATCAAAAGCCCTGAGGATTGTCCGAAGTAATGCCTTAGACGTTGATGAACGTTCCTTAGCCCAAGGCTGTGATCCGCGCTTGATTTCAACTGCAAGGAATGCCTTAAAGCATTCAATTCCGCTTGCTGCATTCCGACGCCGTTATCTTCTACGATGAGTTCCCAGCCTTCCTCGGTCTGTTTGCCGGTTATGACGATTTCAAATTTCCCCATCTTGCCTTCCATTCCATGCACAATCGCATTTTCGACAAGCGGCTGAAACAGCAAGCGGGGCATAAGCAAAGAAAACATGCCTAATTCGATCTGTTCATGAAATTGCAGGCGCTCGGACTGCATCCGGTGGATTTCCAAATAATTGCGAATCAATTCCATCTCTTCGGCCAATGAAGTCAATTGCTGCTCCGTTCTGGTCGTATAACGATAATACTGGCTCAAGTGCTGGGTGAAGGCGACAATCGCTTTCGTCCGTTCAAGCTGAGCCATGCTTTGGATATATGCGAAGTTGTTATACAGAAAATGCGGATTGATTTGCGCCTGCAAATGCTTGAGGGACGACTCTTTGGCCTGAAGCTGTTCCGTGTACACTTTATCGATTAGCGTCTGAATATCGTGGGACATCAGGTTAAACTGCTCGATCAAATAATAAAACTCATTATTCGATATATGCTTGACCCGATGACCGTATTCGCCCCGCCGAAGCGACTTCACCGCCCGAATTAAATCGTAGATCGGCTTCTGCACGTTGCGGTACAAAAGCGCTGCGGCGGCAACCCCGAGAACCAGCAAAAGCAAGCCTGCGGCATAAAACATTTTCTTGCTATGATCAATGGGCTCCAGCACTTTTTGCATCGGTTGGAAATCGATTAAATACCATCCCAACGAGGCGGATGCCACATAATTGACAAGATACGGTTCATTGCGAAACGTCAATTTGACCGACCCTTCGGTCGGGTTCTGCGCTTTGATTTTATCGAATTGCTTAGCCATGGCATTGATTAAATCGGGCTCCGACTCCCGCGGCATAATCGGCTCGAAGCCCGGACAATAGAGAAACGGCTCTCCGACGCTGCCTTGCTTAAAACGATCCAGCAT
Source organism: Paenibacillus sp. BIHB 4019 (assembly GCF_002741035.1). NCBI lineage: Bacteria > Bacillati > Bacillota > Bacilli > Caryophanales > Paenibacillaceae > Paenibacillus > Paenibacillus sp. BIHB 4019. The sequence goes on from NZ_CP016808.1 coordinate 599,818, forward strand.
TTTGACTAGATTTTCCGACGAGAACGAGACTTCGACATACAAATTCGGATTTTCCGGCTTGGCGTTTGATTCGAAAGGCGTTATTAAATCCCGCACAAATGCGTTTTCCGGTCCCCGCTCCGTAACAATCATGCGATAATCCCAGCGCTGCTGGCTCGAATTTCTGAAGTAATCCGCATCGTGCTGCTGCAAATAATTCGTAGAAACCATTACGTCCGAAACCGGGGAATACACGGTGAAATCATTTACCCATTGGAAGGTGGTAGACTGCATATCCAGCTTCTGCAGCAGAAGCGTCTTCGATTGCAGCATGGAATAGGAAGGTTCGGAAGAAGAGCGGAGCTGCAGCTGCAGCGCATCCGGGTCGGACGCAACGACGAAGGCGGCTCTCCATAAACGGTCTGCTTCAACGTCCATCTGCTCCACAAAAAAACGGATGCGATTCATATTGACTTGAAGCAGCTCCTGCTCAACAACGCCGGTACTGATCTTATTCGACGAATTATACATCATAACGACAGGGATGAGCATGAGAACGATCACGATCATGACTTTCGTGAATATATTCATTCTGCCTCCCATAACGCTTCTGCTGTATAACATAGGTCTCCTCCAATTCAATTCTATCTTATCGGCCGGGAAGAATTACCCTAGGACTTCACCGAGCCAAGCACAATTCCTTTAACAAAATACTTTTGCAAAAATGGATACACGAGTAAAATCGGCAACGCGCCGATAAAAATTTGCGCTGTTTTAACCGTACGGTTGGAGAAATTGGCTATACTTTCCGATGTTACACCAATCCGCGACATATTGTCACTAACAATCATGGAATGCAAATAAGTGGCGAGCGGATAGCCATCCGGATTGGTCATATAGATTACGCCGTCAAACCATGAATTCCAATGAGATACCATCGAAAATAAAGATAATGTCGCAATGGACGGCATCGATACGGGCAAATAAACGCTCCAAAGCACTCTCAAATGACCAGCTCCATCGATATGGGCAGCCTCTTCCAGCTCCTGTGGAATCGTCCGGAAGAAATTGAGCATCAAAATCATATTCCACACGCTGACGGCTGAAGGCAAGATCAACGCCCAAATAGTATCGATTAGATGCAGCTTGCTGACCAATATATACGAGGGAATCAGACCGCCCGAGAACAGCATCGTGAATACAAAAATCCAGATGTAAATTTGACGCCCCGGGAATTTGTAGCTGGACTTCGATAAGCTGTAGGAAGCCATCGTGACCACTACCATGGAAAGGATCGTGCCTAACACGGTCCTCTCTACGCCAATCCACATGGCTTTAAGAAATTTCCCGTTGGCTAGCGTCTGGACATAGGCGTCAGTCGTAAAGCCGACCGGCCAAAAATTGACGATATTCGCTGTTGCCGCAGCCCGTGAGCTGAAGGATACCGCTAGCACATGGACAAGAGGAAGAATGCAAATGAGCGCCAGCAGGCAGAGAAAGACGGTGTTCAGTATCGTAAATACGGTGTAGCCTCTAGAGCGGTAGTGCATGGTCGACCTCCTCAAGCTTAAACGGATGAAGCCGTCCTTTGGCGGCAAAGCAACCGTTTCGCGATGAAATATAAGTCTATTTATAAGAGTGAGGCTTATAAATTCTTATATTTTAAAAAATCCGGTAGTTAGCTAGTTTATATGCCAATCTGTAGCTGATGACGATTAGAATGAAGCCGATTAATGACTTGAATAGTCCAACCGCCGTTCCGAAGCTGAATTGTCCGTTGTTCAGACCTTCCCGGTAAACGAATGTATCAATGATATCTCCGTGCGAATACACGAGCGGATTGTACAAGTTCAAAATTTGATCGAAGCCGGCATCCAAAATCCGGCCAAGCGATAGCGTCGCTACCACGATTACGATTGGCAAAATGAGCGGAATGGATATGGATTTGACTTGCTGCCAACGGGTAGCCCCGTCGATTTCGGCCGCTTCATATAAAGCCGGATTAATGCCTATTAGGGTAGCTAAGAAAATAATGGCAGAGAAACCAAATTCCTTCCACACGTCGCTTAGAATGACCGTAAACCGGAACCATGGACCGTTTCCTAAGAAAAAGATGCTGTCTATGCCGAATGAATTAAGGACGCGATTGACAATTCCGCCCTCCGTCGATAAAATATCGAGCATAATGCCACCTAAGATGACCCATGACAAAAAGTGCGGCAAATACACAAGCGTCTGCACGACTCTCTTGAAAAAAATCTTCCTGACTTCATTGAGCAGCAGAGCGAATACAATGGGGATGAATAAATTCATAATTACTTTAAATGCGGCGATAATTAACGTATTCCATATGACCTGCTTGCCGTCCGGATACGTGAACAGATACCGGAAATGATCCAAGCCCACCCAAGTCGACCCCTTGATGCCAAGCCAAGGCTGATAATCTTGGAAAGCAATGACAACTCCAAACAACGGGATATATTGAAACACGATGCATAATAGTAAGGCCGGCAACAATAGCATGTGGAACGGCCATGTTTTTCTCCAGTACATTGCCACTTCATACCCATCCTTTCATCGGAAAAACGGAAAGGAGACCGGCAGCAAATGCTGCCCTCTCCTCCGTCCTCCATTCCTGTTGTCAGCGCGCGTTACTGGTTTTCCGCATACCACGCATTGACTTCATCCGTAATTTTCTGGCCGCCATTATCCAGCCATTCTTTGACGAATTCATCGAAATATTCGATCGGTTGATCGCCATAAATAATTTTGAGGTAGCTTTCAGTAGCAAGCTTCTTCAGCAATTCGCCTTTGGATTTCATCGTCGGCGTCATTGGGCCGGTAAAATAGTTTTTCCCCTCCGTGATGCCTTGGTTAATGCGGACGCCCTGACCATCGATTTGTTTCTTCTTCATTTGTTTAACGTCAAATTCTTTGGAACTTACGGGTTCAGCGTTAGGGTCGGCCAAAAACTTCTTGACTGGAGCCTCGTTGGAGTAAGGAATCGTCACGCTTGAACCGAGAATATTCGTCATCATGAATCTCATATCCATACTTCTTCCGTCTTTAAGCGGCCATTGGTCTGCCGGAACGCCCGCTGCTTCGTAGTCGCCCTTGATGAGCTTGCCGTTGTATTTCACATAATCGTATCCTTCATAGTAACCGTCTTTCCAACGTGGATCGAAGAACGGATCGCCTTCTTGCTCCAATTGCTTCGCGAACATTTTGTTGAAATAAGCAAACCATACTTCGATATCCTTGAAGTCTTTATTAAATACGGTGAAGCCCGAAACCAACATTTTCTCCGCACGTCCTACCAAGCCATCCGGACCAGCTGGAAGCGGATATGGCTCAAAGTCGGCTTTGGGGTCGTTCTTGGTCGCGTCGCTCAGCGGCCAGTCACCCATCCAAGCCGGACCGAACATAATGCCGGCTTTGCCGCTGGCAACCAATTCGGAGGATTTTGACGGATCCTTGATTCCAGCTTCTTTGTCCATATAACCTTTGCTCATCCAATCTTTCATCGTCTGCAAATACAATTTGGCATCTGGATTAATCGCGCCATAGGTCAGCTTGCCATCTTCCCCCTTATTCCAGAAACTGCGGATGTCAGAGGTATTGATCATTTGGGTGGTAAGGGCTGCAACAATGGCGTCCGTCTGCCCCATCCAAGTCCACGGTCCTTCTTTAAGCGGAACGGCCAGACCGATCGTATCGTTCTTTCCGTTTTTATCGGGGTCATTCTCCGTAAATTGCTTGAGCACGTTTTCGAACTCGGCCAGCGTCTTAGGCGGCTGAAGACCTAGATTATCAAGCCAGTCTTTGCGAATCCACATAACCGTGCCTTCGTCACCCATGAAGAAGGATGGCAAACCATAAATTTTGCCGTCTTTTTTCACTTCACCTAGTGTGTATCCATAATTTTTCAATAATTCCTTATAGCCTGGATGCGCATATTTCTCTATAGCTTCGTCCAGAGACATTAGTTTATTAGCTGCAAGCAAGCTTTGAAGCGGTTCCCCCTGGGCTCTGAAAGCATCAGGAAGCTTGGCGCCACTGGAAAGCAGGAGGCGAAGCTTCGTATCGTAATCTTCCGGCTTCGTTACAATAAAATCGAATTTCACGTTGATGCCCATATTTTCTTTCATCCAGCGAAGATTCATGTTGTCTTCCATCGACTCGCCAGGCTTGAACGCATTGCCCCTCGAGGCGCCATCATCGACAATGGCAGTCGTAATCGTAACCGGTGGATTAAACTTCTGTTCCCACGTACCCGCCCCAGACGAAGCGCTTTCAGCTGTGCTTGCCGGGCTGCCAGACGGCTCTTGATTATTATTGCTCGAACATGCGGTTAAAGTCGGCAATACTCCAATCGCAATAGAAAGCGCTAACAACTTTGCAAACTTAACATAATGACCCATGTTTTACCCCATTTCTATATATTGATGGTACATAGGAGCTGCGAGAAAATTAGCGGTCCTTTATTTCGTCGCAATCTCATAGCTAATTATAGGGTCATAGAGCGGCTGTTTATATATTCCGTTTTTAACATCATATCGAAAATCGTACATTTGCCATTCCGCTCAAGCCTCCCTTAGTGGTTGAGTTACAGAAAGCTATACAAAAAAAGAGCTCAGCCTATTATACAAAGCAATAGGTTGAGCTCTCTGATAGGAGTGCTTTATTTAAGCGCTAACTTACTAACCGAACCGCCTTGAATTACTCATTTATGGCGCTTTGCTGAATCAAGATATGAAGTTCTTTTTGAAATCCGTCTGCCAAGCAAGCCGTTTGAATGATTTCATTAAAAGTATCCATAGCTTTTCTGAATTTATTATCGCCCAGTTCGGTTAAGCAGGTATATACGCCTCTACGATCATCCTCGCAAACATGCCGTTGCAAAGCGCCACAATTTTTGGCTTCCATCCTCACTACCAATCTTGAAATAGCGCTCTGACTCAAGCCGACCATTTCTTGCAATTGCTGCAATCTTAGTTTTTTATCGGTCGTTTGGGATAGAAAGTACAGGACATAAAACTCCTTTAATGACAAGCTGTACTTTTCCTCTAAAGCACTCTCAAGCTTATTGTTAATCTTGGTTTGTATGTCGCTGAAGCTTATCCAATTATCTATGAGTTTATTATTATTGTTGGTATTCATCAAGTTTTCACCTGTTCTATTTCATAGTATTTAGTCAATAGGCTGATCACTTTGAACATTTGTTCATCTGCATATCATGATTATAACCTTAACCTTGTATCCGTACCAGAGCTAGCATTATTATTGCTCCATTTTCCGCGGATATACAAAGCAAAGTCAGGCCACTAATAATTGCAGGTTCACCTTTATACAAGCGATGGCTGCTACGGCACATTTTACTACAAATAGAGAGAGAAAATACATTCAAATTGTCCTGTTCAATAGAAGCCCAAAGTTTACAAGTGTTCTATCTACAGGACAGCCAACAACCAATTAAAAACCAGCAGTTAACGGTTTAGGAATTTCGGTTTCTTTGCGCAAGGCTGCAGCCGCTTCTAATGCCCAATACGGATTTCTTAGCAGCCCTCTTCCAACCGCAACCAAATCAGCATCTTCATTTCCGATTACGGCGTTTGCCAGCGTTGGGTCGTCGAGTCTTCCAACCGCAATCACGGGAACGTTAAGGGCTAGTTTAATCTCTTTAGCGAGCGGCACCTGATATGCTGCATGTGTTCCTGGTCTGCCCCATGCCGTTATAGGTCCCTCGCCACCGGAGGAGATATCGAATATGTCCACCCCTGCCTCTTGATATTCCTTGGCAAATGCGGCGCTTTCCTGAATGCCGTATCCTCCCTCAACGTACTCCTTGGCTGAAATGCGCATGAGGAGCGGCATATTTTCAGGCATTTCAGCCTTCGCCGCTCGTATAATCTCCCGTCCAAACCGGGCAAGGTCTTTCCCGTATTCATCATCCCGTTTGTTAGTAAGCGGAGAATGGAATTGATGAATTAAATAGCCATGTGCTCCATGAAGCTCAATGGCATCGAAACCAGCCTGGACTGCGCGGGCTACAGCCGAACGAAATTTCTGTACAAGCCCTTTAACTTCTTCTGTTGCAAGCGCGCGAGGCTGCTTTGAGTTTTCGTCAAACGCAATGGCGGATGGCGCTACAGGAACCTCGGCATCCTCTGCCTTGCGTCCAGCATGGGCAATCTGAATTCCTACTTTTGCACCGTAGCTATGGCATGCATCTACAATTCGCTTCAAAGCCGGAATCTGCTCATCTGACCATAACCCCAGATCAAAGTCGGAAATACGTCCATCCGGCTCTACGTCTGTCATTTCAATGAGAATAAAACCAGTCCCGCCTATCGCTCGACTGACATAGTGCATATAATGCCAATCTGTAGCAATGCCATCCTTCTGATCAACCGAGTATTGGCACATCGGTGACATGACAATGCGGTTTTTCAATTCCAAGCCTTTAATCGTATATGGACTAAATAAATCTTTCATGGGAAAGACCCCTCTCTAATTGGAATTTTATGGAGATACTATAGGGATTTATCATGCATGCGCAAGCATGTATTTAATCGTGAGTTGTCTTATCAACCGCTCCATTATTTAATAATATAGAGAAATTGAAATCCTTGCTTTCGCAAAATTCGCGCAGCTTTTCTTGCTTTGAAAACCTTCGTAGACCAGATCATGACAGCATCCTCACGAGCCAGATGCTTTTTCCATACATAAGGAAGGCGACCTAACGAAATATTGATCGTGTCCGCAGTAGGCTCAGCCAAATACTCGACAGCATCCCGGATATCAATGATTTTGTATGCACGAAACTCTTCTCGCCGTTTCAAAAAGTCTTGATGATCGATAAGCTTGAGGTTCGGTAAAGGCCATAAACAGCGTATAGCTGAGAACATCACAATGATGATGAATAAAAAAATATACCAAAACATTCCGAATCCCTCTCTTATGCCATTCGGATTTTAACTGCAATTGCTGTTCCTGTTCCCGGTTCATTCAGAACAATGCTTCGCTGCGTAATACGGCAAAATCCCCTTGTTCTATTCAATCACTCCTTGCTAACGCGTTTGTCTGAATCATTCATCTATCCAACCTTATAAAAGCATGCGCATGCATTTAATTTAACGCAAAAAATAAATGGTGTCAAGTCGCGCGCTCCTTCTTCATATACAGCTTCCACGGAGAATCGCTGCCTCCCCCGCTCTTTATAAATTTATCCTTTCGCGAAGCTCACGTTTACGGTATTGGCTAGGTGATTCAGTCATTAGTCGTGTAAATAAAATAGTAAAATAATTCGCATTTTCATAACCGAGCAAATGGGCGATTACCGAAATTTTCAGCTTGGTCGAAACAAGCAATTGCCTGGCTTCGGCCATGCGACGATTTAAAATATAATTGATCGGCGAATCGTTGTACTTGCGATGAAACACATGGGAAATATAATAGGGATTCAAGTGAAACTCGGTGGCAATATCCTGCAGCGTAAGATGGCGCAAATAATGAATATCCAAATATTCTTTGATTCCAATCGCCAAGGACTCAGCATCCCGAACCTTATTCAAGGTCGTATTTTCTTTATTCAGCCGATGCACCCAGACTACCAATACCGCCAATAATTGCTGGGTGGCCTGCTGGTACTGATCCCGTTTATGCTGCGCCTCTTCAAATAATAAATCAAATAACGATTGAATTGTATTTTTGTGCTCTTTCGTTTTCATGACAGGGCAGCATTCCAGCGGAATTAACATCTCCATAGCTGGATGTAAAATACCGCTATAGTAAAGCGCCAGCGGATTATTCTGACTGGAGTACTCCTCATGCATTACGCCTTTATTGTATACTAGCAGGTCTCCCTCCTGCACTGCGTAACGCTCCCCCGCAATCGTTACAACGCCTTCGCCCTTCGTTACAAAAATCAGCTCGCTGAAATGCTGATGCCGATGCGCCGGAAAGTTCCAATCCGGCTGCTCCAATACTTTTCCAATATATTGCAAGGTTAAATTCATAGATGTTCTCGTCCTCATATCCCATATTGCTTGCTCTCCCCTTATTATCATTTATAGAGGCCACAAATAGCAAGATCTATCACATTTTGATGAAGGAAGCCAAGATGTTGCATTGTAAATCCATTGATCAGAAATTATGATTATATCTTGTATATTATATAGAGAAACAGACAGGATAGGAGAATTTTCAATGTTAAATTCACAATCGCTTGCGGGCGTTCAGTCACAGCGCAAGGAGAAAATGCCAGCCTCGCTTATATGGTTAACGATGGGAGCCTTCGCCATCGGCATGACTGAATTTTTAGTCATGGGACTGCTGCCTAACGTGGCGTCCGATCTTAACGTGACCATTCCCCAAGCAGGTCAAATCATTACGAGCTATGCCTTGGGCGTTGCAATCGGCGCACCGCTACTGACCATTATGACGCATTCCGTTGCCAAGAAAAGGCTGTTGCTGCTGCTTATACTCATTTTTATTTTGGGCAATGCCTTTTCCATGCTTGCTCCAACCTACCCCTTGCTGATCTTCGCAAGAATCGTCACGGCACTGGCACATGGCACTTTCCTTGGCGCAGGCACCTTAATCGCAACACATCTCGTCGCTCCCCACAGAAAGGGAAGCGCAGTAGCACTTGTATTAGCCGGACTTACGATTGCCAATATTGTTGGCGTACCCTTCGGCACCTTTATCGGTCAGGAATTCGGATGGAGAGCTTCATTTGGGGTCATCACCGTTTTGGGCATAATTTCACTTGCAGGAATTTGGAAATATATCCCTATTATTTCCGAAAGCCACAATGCGAGCGTTATGCAGGAAATTAAGGCTGTTGTTAAACCTCAGGTTTTGCTTATGCTTATAGCTGGCTTATTTGGCTGCGCAAGCCTGTTCGCCTTATTTACCTACATCTCGCCCGTGCTTCAGGAGATTAGCGGGTTTAAGGAGCAAAACGTCACCTGGATTCTTGTCATTTTTGGCATATCCGTAACTATCGGCAATATAATTGGGGGCAAGCTGGCAGATTGGAAGCTGCTTCCTGCTCTTATGGTTAACTTTGCATGTTTAAGCATCGTGTTAGCAGCTTTGTCGGTAACCTTGCACCATCCTATTTTGGCCATAGCCACTTTATTTATTTGGGGAATTGCCGCCTTCAGCATTATGCCGGGCATTCAGCTTCGCACAATGACTTTGGCGAGTGAGGCGCCCATGCTTGTCGCGACATCCAATCACTCATTCCTCAATATGGGGAATGCCTTGGGCGCCTACATTGGCGGAGTCGTCATTACGCATGCAGGTCTAGGCGGCTTGCCGTGGCTGGCAGCGGGCCTTGCGTTGATCGGTTTTTTGCTGGTCATCGTCATCCTATTGGCTGATAAAAAGACCGTTCGTATCTAAGTACTAAGTATCTAAATAAATACAAATAACTCCGCAGCTCTTCATTCCTAGCTGTAAATGCCCAACGAAATACAAACAGAAGAAGGCCGTTTTTCACGGTCTTCTTCTGTTTGTAAAACTTGTTTACTGGGTAAGATTCGCTTCAATAACCACTTCTACTTTAAGAATGCGGTCCTTGCTGACTGTATCTACATATATTTATTTTCAGTGATTTTCTCCATTCCTTTACGCTCATCTCCATCAAATTCATCATGGATTTCTCCTACAATTTCTTCTAGAATGTCCTCTATGGTTACAAGGCCGGACGTTCCCCCATATTCGTCTATAAGAATAGCAAGATGAACCCGCTCCTGCTGCATACGTTTAAGCAATACTTTCAAAGGTGTTGCTTCGGAAACGGTCACTACAGGACGAAGAAGCTTTTTCACATCAAATTCATGGTCAATATCCTCATTTTGCAAAAATAATTGCTTCGTGTTAATCATCCCTACTATTTGGTCTTTATGATCTGTCGCTACAGGAAAACGTGTATATTGCTCCTTCTGAAGGATTTCCATGTTCTCGGATATAGATAAATTCGTAAATAGGCAAACCATATCCGTTCTTGGAACCATGACATCCTTTGCAACCATATCATCGAAAGCAAAAATACGATTCATATAACTATATTCTGTATTGTTAATTTTACCGCTTTGAAGGCTATCGTTTAATATGATTTGAATCTCTTCTTCCGAGTGCGCTTCTTCATGTTCTTTAACGGCTTTCAAGCCGAAAAAACGAACCAAAGCGTTTG